>JAFNUO010000027.1 GCA_017383985.1 Clostridia bacterium
ATGGTATACTATAACCTTGCCGCCGCCTTCCGTAACCGAATTGCAGAGCCGCTTTATGTCCGCAGCAGTTATAACGAAGAGGCGCAAAACAAGCCTATCGAGCTTACTACCCACGCGGGTCAGGAATGCGACATTATCATCGACGGTAATTTACTTGTCCAAATCGGCCAGCATAAAGAAGTTCTCGGCCCCGGAGACAGTATTTACTACGATAGCTCTACGCCTCACGGAATGATAGCCGTCGGCGGGACCGATTGTCATTTTTACGCAATCGTACTTAACCCGACGGGCGAACCTATCCCCGAGCTTCAAAAACCGCAAATCCTTTCGTCCAAACCCCGTGATAAGGACTCTATCCAGCGCGTTTATAAAAAGTTTGTTGACCGAGTAGAGGACGAAAAGGGTACACCTATTTCAATCGAATTTAAAAACACCGAAAACTTCAACTTCGCCTTTGACGTAGTTGACGAAATTGCAAATAAAACCCCCGATAAGCTTGCCATGTTACATATTTCGAGGGAAAAAGAAGAACGCAGAATTACCTTTAAGGACGTTAAGCGTAACTCGGCTCAGGCGGCTAACTACTTTAAGTCGCTCGGTATTAAAAAAGGTGACCGCGTAATGCTTATTTTAAAGCGCCATTACCAGTATTGGTACGCTATGATTGGCCTTAATAAGCTCGGCGCTATCGCAATTCCTGCGCCCAACCAGTTACAGGAGCACGACCTTGATTATCGCTTCAAGGCGGCGGGAGTAAAGGCTATTTTATGTACCGCCGACGGTGACGTAGCTCATCAGGTTGATTTAGCGGCAAAAAATTGCCCGACGCTTGAACATAAAATTATCGTTAACGGCGAACGTGAGGGTTGGAGAAACTTTGACGAGGAAAGAGCGCTCTTTAGCTCCCATTACGAAAGAACGGCCGATGCCCCCGGCGGCGACGACCTTATGCTTATGTTCTTTACTTCGGGAACAACCGGCTACCCGAAAATCGCCGCCCATAACTATAAATACGCCCTTGGCCATTTCCATACCGCGAAATATTGGCATAACGTTGACCCCAACGGTTTGCATTTCACTATTTCCGATACCGGCTGGGCTAAATCAATGTGGGGTAAGCTTTACGGCCAGTGGCTTTGCGAAGCGGCAACCTTCGTTTACGACTTTGATCGCTTTGATGCCGCCGATATTTTGCCCATGTTTGCGAAATATCATATTACTACTTTCTGTGCGCCGCCTACCATGCTCCGCATGATGATTAAACAGGATATTTCAAAGTACGATTTCTCGTCGGTTAAGCATATGACAACCGCCGGCGAGGCGTTAAACCCCGAGGTTTACCGCCAATTTGAAAAGGCTACCGGACTTCAAATTCTTGAAGGCTTCGGCCAAACCGAAAGCACAATGATTATCGGTAACATGACCGGCGCCGACCATAAAATCGGCTCAATGGGTAAACCCGCCCCGATTTATGACGTTAAGCTTGTTGACGGCGACGGAAACGAGGTTCCCGTTGGCGAAAACGGCGAAATTGTCGTTAACGTGTCTAACGGCGCGCCTTGCGGCTTGTTTACCGGCTACTATGGCGACGAGGAAAAGACAAAAGAGGTTTGGTACGACGGATATTACCATACGGGCGACGTTGCTTGGCGTGACGAGGACGGATTTTATTGGTACGTTGGACGTGCCGACGACGTTATTAAATCGTCGGGCTACCGTATCGGACCGTTCGAAATCGAAAGCGTTATTATGGAATTGCCCTATGTTCTTGAATGTGGCGTATCGGCCGCACCCGACGAGATAAGAGGCCAGGTTGTAAAGGCGAGCATCGTACTTGTTAAGGGTACCGAGCCTACCGACGAGCTTAAAAAGGAAATTCAGGATTACGTTAAGAAGCATACCGCGCCTTATAAGTATCCGAGAATAGTCGAATTTAAAGACGAATTGCCGAAAACCATAAGCGGCAAGATTCAACGTAACAAGCTTTAAGGTGACCTACTATGAAATTTAAACGCATAACTATAATATCGGGTCATTACGGCAGCGGAAAAACAAATATCGCGCTTAATCTTGCGTCTTTGCTTAAAAAACAGCAGGATAACGTAGCCGTGGCCGATATAGATATCGTAAACCCCTATTTTCGTACCAAGGACAGCGAGGAAAGCCTAAAAGAGCAGGGGATACGCCTTATTTGTTCGCCGTACGCAAATACAAATGTTGATATTCCGTCCCTGCCGCAGGAAATTTATTCGGTAACCGACGACAAATCGCTTTACAGCATACTTGACGTCGGCGGCGACGAACGCGGCGCCTTGGCGCTTGGCCGAATTGCTCCCGCGATAAAGGAAGAAAACAATTACCAAATGCTTTACGTTGTTAACATGTACCGTCCGTTAACTCAGGACGCCGACAGCGCGATTGAAGTAATGAGAGAAATCGAATACGCCTGCGGACTTGAGTTTACGGGTATCGTAAACAACTCAAATTTAGGGCTTGAAACAACGCCCGACGACGTTTTGGACTCTCTGCTTTACGCGGGCGAGATTGCCAAGAAAACCGACATTCCGCTTTTATTTACAACGGTCGACAAATCGCTTTTTGCGCCGCTTAAAGATAAAATAAGCAACCTGTATCCATTAGAGATGCAGAAAAAACTGTAAGGGAGAATGAGAAATGGCTGTTTTAACATTCAAAACCGACAAGTGTAAGGGCTGCGGCCTTTGTGTTGACGCTTGTCCAAAAGGCGTACTTGCACTTGCAACTGACAAAATTAATAAAAAGGGACATCACCCTGTTGAAGCGGTGAACCCCGAGGCTTGTATTGCTTGCGCATTTTGTGCAACAATGTGCCCCGACTGTATCATAAAGGTTGAAAGGTGAGTGAGCAAAGTGTCAGATAAAGTTTTAATGAAAGGTAACGAAGCTATTGCCGAAGCCGCTATTATCGCCGGTTGCCGTCACTACTTTGGATATCCGATAACTCCTCAAACTGAGGTTGCCGCATATATGGCAAAAAGAATGCCGAAAATCGGCGGAACATTTTTACAGGCGGAAAGCGAAATTGCCGCTATCAACATGGTATACGGCGTTGCCTCAACGGGTAAAAGAGTAATGACCTCTTCTTCCTCTCCCGGTATTTCGCTTAAGGGCGAAGGTATCTCCTATCTTGCCGGCGCCGATTTGCCCGCGCTTATCGTAAACGTTCAGCGTGGCGGCCCCGGTCTCGGCGGTATCCAGCCTTCCCAGTCGGACTATTTCCAGGCAACAAAGGGCGGAGCACATGGCGACTTCCATATGATAGTTCTTGCTCCCGCGTCGGTTCAGGAAATGGCTGAGCTTACCGTAAAAGGCTTTGACCTTGCCGATAAATACCGCATGACAACCATGCTTCTTGCCGACGGTACAATGGGACAGATGATGGAACCGGTATCGCTTGATTTTGATATTGCCGAAACGGTTGAAAAGCCGTGGGCAACCACCGGCACAAAGATGGAAAGAGAGCATAACATTGTCAACTCCCTTTTCCTCCAGCCGGAGGCTCTTGAACGTACCAACTTCGAGCGTTTCGAGAGATATAAGGTTGTTGAAGAAAACGAAGTTCTTTACGAGGAATATATGATGGACGACGCCGAAATTTGCATCGCCGCTTTCGGTATCGCCGCCCGTGTTTCCAAAAACGCAATTAACGAGGCCAGAAAGCAGGGCATTAAGGTCGGCTTAATAAGACCTATTACCCTTTGGCCCTTCCCGTCAGCACAGTTTGCAAAGGCGGCTGAGCGCGTTTCTTCTATTATTTCCGTTGAGCTTTCAATGGGCCAAATGATTGAGGATGTTAAGCTTGCCGTAGAGGGTAAGGTTCCCGTAACCCTTTGCAACCGCGCCGGCGGCATGATTCCTTCTCCCGAGCAGGTGCTCGAAGCCATTAAGGCAGCAAACAACGGAGGTGACAAATAATGGTAGTTTTCGATAAACCCCATGCTTTGGCTGATGTACCTATGCATTATTGTCCCGGTTGTACCCACGGTATAGTTCACCGTTTGGTAGCCGAGGTTATTGACGAGCTTGGTATCGAGGGTAAAACAATCGGTATTGCGCCGGTTGGTTGCTCGGTAATGGCTTACGATTACTTTAACTGCGACATGATTGAGGCGGCTCACGGCCGCGCTCCCGCCGTTGCAACCGGCGTTAAGCGTTCCGACCCGAACAACATCGTATTTACATATCAGGGTGACGGCGACCTTGCCTCTATCGGTATGGCAGAGACCGTTCACTCGGCCGCAAGAAACGAAAATATCACCGTTATTTTTATCAATAACGCAATTTACGGTATGACCGGCGGCCAGATGGCTCCGACCTCTTTGCCCGGCCAGGTTACCCAAACCTCCCCTTATGGCAGAGACGTAAACGCCTGCGGTTTCCCGATTAAGGTGTGCGAAATGCTGTCCCAGCTTGACGGCCCCGAATATCTTGAGCGCGTCGCCGTTAACAACGTTAAAAACGTTAAAAACGCAAAGAAGGCAATCAAAAAGGCCTTTGAAAACCAGGTTAACAACAAGGGCTTCTCTTTAGTAGAGGTTGTTTCGAGCTGTCCTACCAACTGGGGACTTACTCCGAAAAAGGCTCTTGAATGGATTGACGAAAAAATGATTCCTTATTACCCGCTTGGCGTATATAAGGATAGATCGGCTGAATAAGGAGGTAAGAAAATGAGCACAACACAGTATTTATTCGCCGGTTTCGGCGGTCAGGGAATTCTGTTTTCGGGCAAATTTCTTGCCTATAAAGGACTTACCGAGGGCAAAAATGTAAGCTGGCTTCCGTCTTACGGCCCCGAAATGCGCGGCGGTACAGCAAGCTGCGGCGTAATTATAAGCGATGAGCCGGTCGGCTCTCCTATTGTATCTAAGCCCGACGTTCTTATCGCTATGAACTTGCCGTCGCTTGACAAGTACGAGGACGCGGTTGTTTCGGGCGGAATTATCTTTGCCGATTCAACCCTTATCGAGCGTAAGGTTAACCGTACCGACGTTAAGGTTTTCTACATTCCGGCAACCGGCCTTGCTTCGGAAAACAATATTCCAAAGCTTGCCAACATGATTGTAATGGGCAAGGTGCTTGCCGAAACAAACGGATTTGACAACGAAGAGGGCGTTTTGAGCGCGCTTAATAAGGTTATTTCCGCAAAGCACAGCGATATGCTTGAGGTAAACCTCAACGCTATGCGTATCGGCCGTGACTATTAATAAAAGGGGATAGGTTAAAATGAATATTACTATTGAAAAAACAACTTCTCCCAAAGTAAAACCCGAGAGTAGTGTTCTTGGCTTCGGTAAATACTTTACCGACCATATGTTTATAATGGACTATACCGAGGGCGAGGGTTGGAAAAACGCCCGAATCGTACCCTTCGACTATATTCCCGTTCATCCCGCTTCGACCGTGCTCCATTACGGTTCCGAAATTTTCGAGGGCATGAAAGCATACCGCAAAGCCGACGGCTCGGTACAGCTTTTCCGCCCAATTGAAAATATCCGCCGTATGAACCGCTCGGCTGAACGTATGTGCCTTCCGCAAATCCCCGAGGATTTGGCGCTTGAGGTTCTTACTAAGTTTATCGAGGTTGAAAAGGACTGGACTCCGTCGGATGAGGGAACTTCGCTTTATATCCGCCCGTTTATGTTCGGTAACGACGAGTCTCTCGGCGTTCACTCGGTTAAAAACGCTACCTTTATGATTATTACTTCGCCCGTAGGCAGCTATTATAAGGAAGGCCTTAACCCCGTTAAAATTCTTATCGAATCCAAGGACGTTCGTGCCGTAAGAGGCGGTACGGGTGAGGCAAAATGCGGCGGTAACTATGCCGCTTCCAACCGCGCAGGGGACCGCGCCGCAAAGATTGGCTATTCTCAGGTACTTTGGCTCGACGGTGTCGAAAGAAAGTATATCGAAGAAGTAGGCGCCATGAACGTAATGTTCAAAATCGGCGGCGAAATCGTAACACCTAGTCTTTCCGGCTCAATCCTTCCCGGTATTACAAGAAAGTCGATTATCGAGCTTCTTAAATCGGAGGGCCTTACCGTAAGCGAAAGACTTCTTTCGGTTGACGAGCTTGTTGAGGCGCTTGAAAAGGGTACTCTTGAGGAAGCTTGGGGCTGCGGTACGGCGGCTGTCGTTTCTCCGATTGGCGAGCTTTGCTATAACGGCAAGAAGTATGTTATCAACGATAACAAAATCGGCGAAACAACCCAGCATCTCTATGATACCTTGACCGGTATTCAGTGGGGACGTAAAGAAGATAACATGGGTTGGACCTACCCGATAAAGTAATTATAAATTAACGGCGGTACTGATTTGTACCGCCGTTTTTTTATAAAAAATTGTAAAATTTGCTTGACAAATTAATATGATAATAGTAGAATAACTTTAAATTTATTTTTAAATGCGTTGAAGGAATTATTTATTCGCCGCAAAAAGCATTAAAGAGAGTCGGTATTTGGTGGAACCCGATATGCAAGGCGCAATAAAGTCTCATTCCTGAGCAGAGTTTCTGAAAAAATATATATCTTTAACGGATATAAAAAAGTAAGAAGCTTCGGCTTGCTCCGTTACCATGGCAAAGGGCTTGATAGAGCCTGTAATGAGTGACTGTTTATTTTTAAACAGTAATCAGGGTGGTACCACGATTGATTTTAGTCGTCCCTGAAGCCTAAAGAATGGCTTCAGGGGCGTTTTTTACGTAACTGAAAGCCCGAATTTTTACGAAAGAGTGTGATAAAAAATGAAAAGAATCACCGTAACCGACATGACCCTTGCAAAGGGAGCAAAATCTTTATCATTCAAGGAAAAAATCGAGATAGCGCGTCACCTTGACCGACTTAACGTCGACGTTATCGACATGCCGGAAATTGCAAACGTTGCTACCGATTCCTTGCTTATTCGCACCGCCTCGGCTTTTATTAAAAACAGTACCGTATCGGTAAGCACGGGAATGACCGTTGAGCAGGTAGCTACCGCCGCCGCCGCGGTTTCCTCCGCCGAAAAATCAAGACTTAAGGTTAATATTCCCGTGTCGACTATTCAAATGGAATACGTTTGCCATAAAAAAGCGCCGAAAATGCTTGAGCTTGCAAAAGCTCTTTTCGCCGCCGCAACCGAAAAATGCTCCGACGTCGAGTTTTTTGCCGCCGACGCAACTCGCGCCGACATGGATTTTCTTAAAAATATTATCGAAGCCGCAAACGAAGCGGGCGTAAAAACCGTAACCCTTTGCGACGACGAGGGTATCATGTTACCCGACGAATTTGCCGCATTTATAAGCAAGGTTATCGCCGAAATTCCCGTTATAAAGGAAATGGATTTAGGTATCCTTTGCAAAAATACTAACGGTATGGCTACGGCTTCTGCGCTTATGGCGTTAAAGGTCGGCGCTACCGAAATTAAATGCTGTGTTGGAGACGATTATTTACCGAGAATTGACGTTTTGGCTAATATAATTGACCAGTGCGGCGACCGTACAGGGGTTGAAACCGCCCTTAATTATAACGAGCTTAAGCGCATTACTAAGCAAATTAAATGGATTAGCGGCAACGGCGGCTCAAACGGCCTCGGCGCCACCGATAATAATTCCGATAGCACACCGCTTGACGCAAACGATAGCTTGGACGACGTAACGTTTGCCGTTAAAAAGCTCGGCTACGATTTGTCGGAAGAGGATTATGCCAAGGTTTACGACGAATTTAAGCGCGTCGCCGCCAAAAAGTCGGTTGGCTCTAAGGAGCTTGAAGCAATCGTTGCAAGCACCGCTTTGCAGGTTGCCCCGACATATAAGCTTATAAGCTACGTTATCAACAACGGAAACATTATTTCCGCCTCGGCTCAAATTACCCTTGAAAAGGACGGAAAGGAAATAGCAGGTATCGCAATCGGTGACGGCCCCGTTGACGCATCGTTTAGAGCCGTTGAGCAAATTATTGGCCACCATTTCGAGCTTGACGATTTCCAAATTCAGTCGGTAACCGAGGGCAGAGAGGCGGTCGGCTCCGCGATTGTAAGACTTCGCCACGACGGCAAGCTTTATTCCGGTAACGGCATTTCGACCGACATCATCGGCTCGTCAATCCGCGCATACATTAACGCCGTTAACAAAATTGTTCACGAGGAGGCATAATTAATGAAGCTTTCATTTTCAACAAAAGGTTGGCACAACAGAACCTTTGATGATTTTTGCGAAATTGCAAAGGATTTGCGCTTTTCGGGTATTGAGCTTCATAATGTCTCAAACACCCTTTTTACCGACAAGGATAGCGCGTTTCAGGATTACGCAACCGCCGCAACTTTGCGTAAGTTGTACGAGCAAAAAATTACTATTCCCTGTATAAGCAGTATTTGCGATATTTCCGACGAAAAAACGGTTGAAAGCGCGACCGCCGAGGTTCGCGAATGTATCCGAATCGCAAAAAATTTGCATATTCCGTATATCCGAGTAAGAGCGAATAAGCACGACGACGGCGACACCGCAAGAGTGGAAAAATTCCTCTCTAACATTCTCCCCGAATGTGAAGAGATTGGCGTAACATTGCTTATCGAAACAAGCGGACTTTACTGCGACACGGCTAAGCTCCGCGATATGCTCCAGCTTTTCGCCTGCGACAGTATTGCCGCTTTGTGGGATACCTATTCGCCTTATTTTATCGAAAACGAGGCGCCCGAAAGAACTATCGAAAACTTAGGCGCGTATATTAAGCATATTCACGTTAAGGACGCCGTTCGCGACGGGGAAAATCGCTTCTGCCTTATGGGCGAGGGCGAATTGCCGATAAAAGAGATGATTCTTGCCCTTCGTTCGGTTAACTACGACGGTTTTGTGTCTCTTGAATGGAACCCCGACTGGTGCAAGGAAATCGACGACATGGAAATTATCCTGTCCCAGTTTGAAAATTTCATGAGCCAGTTTGAGGATACTTCAAAATCGGGAAATTCCCTTTACTATAACAAGCGCCATACCGGAAAATACGTATGGAAAAAGGATTTGCTTATTGATTGCACCTTTTCTCAGGTGCTTGACCGCATGGTAGAGGAATTCCCTGACCATTTGGCGTTCAAGTATACTACTCTTGACTATACCCGCACCTATTACGAGTTCCGTAAAGACGTTGATACCTTTGCCCGTTCGCTTATTTCCTTGGGCGTAAAGGCAGGACATCATGTTGCCGTTTGGGCTACTAATGTACCTCAGTGGTATATCGCTTTTTGGGCAACTACAAAAATCGGCGCCGTTCTTGTTACCATGAACACCGCTTACAAAATAAGCGAAGCCGAATACCTGCTTAAACAGTCGGATACCCATACGATTATTATGGTTGACGGCTTCCGTGACTCCAATTATTCAAAAATTATTGCCGAGCTTTGTCCCGAGCTTGAAAACACCGAAAAGGGAAAGCCGCTTCACGCAAAACGCTTGCCGTTCCTGCGCAATGTTATTACCGTCGGCTTTAAGCAAAAGGGCTGTATAACATGGGAGGAGGCCATCGACCGAGCAAGCTCGGTTCCCGTTGAAGAGGTTTACCGCATGGCGGCCGCCGTTGACAAGGACGACGTATGTAATATGCAGTATACTTCGGGAACAACCGGCTTCCCTAAAGGCGTTATGCTTACCCACTATAACGTTGTAAATAACGGAAAATGTATCGGCGACCGTATGGATTTATCAACCGCCGACCGCATGATGATTCAGGTTCCGATGTTCCATTGTTTCGGCATGGTACTTGCCATGACCGCAAGCATGACCCACGGCGCAACCTTGTTACCCCTTCCATATTATGCGCCAAAACCGGCTCTTGCCTGTATAAATTCCGAGCGCATTACCGCCTTCCACGGCGTTCCAACCATGTTTATCGCCTTACTTGAACACGAGGACTTCCCGAAAACCGATTTCTCATATATGAGAACGGGTATCATGGCGGGTAGCCCGTGTCCCATCTCGGTAATGCAGGACGTAATCGAAAAAATGCACATGGACGAAATTACAATAGTTTACGGTCAAACTGAGGCGTCTCCCGGTTGTACCATGAGCTCAACCGATGACTCAATCGAGGTTCGCGTTGGAACGGTTGGCCGCGCGTTGCCCGAAATCGAGTGTAAAATCGTTGACCCCGAAACGGGCGAGGATTGCCCCGACGAGGTAACGGGCGAATTTGTCGCCCGCGGATATAATATCATGAAGGGCTACTACAAAATGCCTAAGGCTACCGCCGCCGCTATTGATAAAGACGGCTGGTTGCATACGGGTGACCTTGCCTGCCGTACTCCCGAGGGAAATTACCGTATTACCGGCCGCTTAAAGGATATGATTATTCGCGGCGGCGAAAACATTTATCCGAAGGAAATCGAGGAGTTTATTTATACTCACCCGAAGGTCAAGGACGTTCAGGTTATCGGTGTCCCCGACGAACAATACGGCGAGGAAATCATGGCTTGCATTATCTTAAAGGACGGCGAGGAAATGACCGAGGCCGAAATGAAAGCCTATATTAATGACCATATGGCTCGCCATAAGGTTCCGCGTTACATTGATTTCGTAACCGAGTTCCCGATGAACGTTGCGGGAAAAATTCTTAAATATAAAATGAGAGAGAACGCTATTGAAAAGCTCGGCTTGCAAAAGGCTTCCTCAATCGTAACCGCATAAAAATTAAAAAAGGTGTGACGTAAAAGTCACACCTTTTTTAATATCTCTAAAATTTCTTTTGCGCTATTAATTACAATATCGGGTTTGTCGTCGGACTTATCCAAAATTTCTTTTGTCGTCTCGCCGCTCATGACAAGTATGCTTAACGCTCCTGCGTTAATTCCGCTTTTTACGTCGGTATAAATGCGGTCGCCTATAACCGCAGTTTCGTGCTTTTCGCAACCCGTCATGTCCATCGCGATAAGCGGCATAGCGGCTTGCGGCTTGCCGATAACGTAGGGGCGTTTTTTCGTCGCATTATAAATCATTTCGCATACCGAGCCGCAATCGGGAACGCTTCCGTATTCGGTCGGGCAAACAAGGTCGGGATTGGTTGCGATATATCTTACCTCGCGGCTAAGCAGTATTTTGCATACGTCCTCTAACTTCTTGAAGGTAAGCTCGGTGTCAAATCCCATAACGATACAGTCGACGTCGTCTATGTTTTCGGTAACGTTAAACCCGTTTTCGATAAGCTCGTTCTTTAATGACCTCGTTCCGCAAACGTAAAGCTTGTCGTCGGGACAGTTCGCCTTAAGATAAAGCGCCGTTGCCTGCGACGAGGTAATAAAATCGTTTTTGTCGGCCTCAATGCCGAGCTTTTCTAACTTTTTTACGTAATCGGCAACGCTTTTTGACGAATTGTTGGTCATAAAAAGATACTTTTTGCCGCTTGTTTTTATGGTATCGAGTAACTCTTTTGTAAAATCAAAAAGCCTGTCGCCGATATAAAGCGTTCCGTCCATGTCGAACAAAAAAAGCTTAATATCTTTAATCGCTTCCTTGCTTTTCATATGTTATGCCTCGTCAAAAATTCCAAGAATGACGATACCTATAACGGCGATTAAAATCGAAACGTAATGCTTCCATGAAAGCTTTTCTTTAAGGAAAATTCGGCTCCAAAGTACGCTTACCGCGCAGTAGCAGGAAATCATAGCGGCCGCAGCGCCGGTGTATTGACCCGAACGGGCGATAGCGTAAATGTAAGCAAGCTGTCCCGCCGTTTCAAATGCGCCGCCGATGTATTTCGGAGCCTCGGCTTTGATAAAGAATTTCTGCTTTTTGATAAGCTTAACATATATAAAGCATACGACTGCACAAAACAGGAAGGTAAGCTCGTATGCAACGTTTGCCGAGTCCTCGTTAAGGGTTTCAAGCACAATATCGTCGGCGAATGTGCCAAGTGCGTCAATCAAGCAATATAAAATCGGCAAAAGTAACGCAATTATGCTTTTGGTGTACTTATAGTTTGATTTTTGCTGGCGAATTTGCTTTAATTCGTCGTCCTCTAACATTTCGGTTACGCCAAGCAAAACAACGCCTACGCAAATAAGCGCAACGGCGATATATTGTTGGGTAAGCATGGTTTGTCCCGTGCAAATGCAAAGAATAGCAACCAATGCGCCCGATGAGTTGCAAATCGGCGAGGAAATAGAAAGCTCAATATATCTGAGACCGACGTAGCCGATTGTCATAGAAAGTATGTAAAGCGCCGAAACGGGCAAATATTTTATCATTACGTCAAGCGAAATCGGAACTCCGCCAATAAAAATCTCGTACGCAGCATGAAGTCCCATGATAACGCCTACGGCGATAACCATTTTAAGGTGACCGTACTTGTCCTTTTGGTCGGCACAACCGATTTTAGAAAAAAGGTCGGAGCCGCTCCAACAAATTAGCGCAATAAGCGCAAACCAAAACCAACTCATTTTTTTATACCTCACTAATAAAAATAAATTAAAATAATAATACTATCTATTAATACTAAATTCAAGTTTTTTTATTTAATTCACCATAAAAAATTGTGCTTTTAATCTGGGAGCAATAATGTTATACTAAAAAGGTAAATTTAACTATTAAAAAGGCAGGAAAAAACTTTGTTAAAACTTCTGCGTTTCATGAAACAATATAAAAAGGAATGTATCTTTGCTCCGTTCTTTAAGCTGCTTGAAGCTACCTTCGAGCTGCTTGTGCCGCTTATTGTCGCAAGCATAGTCGACGTCGGCATAAAAACAGGGGACAAGGGGTATATCGTAAAAATGTGTCTTTTGCTTGTCGCCTTTGGCGCGATAGGCCTTATAAGTACACTTTTGGCGCAGTTTTATGCGGCCAAAGCGGCCGTCGGCTTTTCGTGTAAGGTTCGCCGAGGACTTTTTGCGCATATCCAGTCGTTGTCGTATACCGAAATTGACGCTTTAGGCACGTCAAGCCTTATTACCCGAATGACAAGCGATTTAAACCAAGTACAGCAGGGGGTAAATTTAACCCTCCGCCTCTTTATGCGTTCGCCGTTTATCGTTTTCGGCGCAATGATAATGGCCTTTACGGTCGACCCTAATTCCGCCATGATTTTTGTCGTTACAATTCCCGTTTTGTCGGTAATTGTTTTCGGCATAATGCTTATTTGTATTCCTATTTACAAGCGAGTACAAAGCCGCCTTGACAACGTTTTATCAAAAACTCGGTCCAATTTAACGGGAGCAAGGGTTATTCGCGCCTTTTGTAAGGAAGAAAGCGAAAAAGCCGATTTCTTCGCCCGAAATAACGAGCTTACCTCGGTACAAAAATTTGTCGGAAAAATTTCGGCTCTTATGAATCCGCTTACCTATGTTGTAATCAATCTCGCCGTAATTTTTCTTGTATGGAGAGGCGCTATGCGCGTTGATACGGGCGTAATTACTCAGGGAGCGGTTATTGCCCTTTATAACTATATGTCCCAAATTCTTATCGAGCTTATAAAACTTGCTAATCTTATCATAAATATTACCAAATCGGTTGCCTGCGCTAACCGTATCCAGTCGGTGTTTGAAATTGAAAACAGCGTTAAATCGGCCAATACCGCCCTTTCTCCCGACAACGCTAATACCGTCGAGTTTAAGGGTGTCAGCCTTTGTTATAAAAACGCCGCCGAAAACTCGGTTGAAAACATATCTTTTACCGCGTCGGCGGGGGATACAATCGGCATAATCGGCGGAACCGGTTCGGGAAAAACGAGCATAATTAACCTTATTCCGCGGTTTTATGATGCCACCGACGGTATAGTTGCGGTCGGCGGAAAAGACGTTAAAGAATGGAATACCGAGGCTTTGCGCGAAAAAATCGGCGTTGTGCCGCAAAAGGCCGTGCTGTTCAAGGGTACGGTAAGGGAAAATATGCGTTGGGGTAAGAATGACGCCACCGACGCCGAGATTTACGCCGCTTTGGAAATCGCCCAGGCGAAGGATTTTATCGACGCTAAGGAGGGCGGTCTTGATTATGTTATCGAGCAAGGCGGCCGTAATTTGTCGGGCGGCCAAAAGCAACGTTTAACTATTGCCCGAGCTCTTGTAAAGAGGCCCGATATCCTTATCCTTGACGATAGTGCGTCGGCGCTTGACTTTGCTACCGATGCCGCCTTGCGTAAGGCGATAAAGGAAATGTCGGGCAACACAATTGTGTTCATCGTGTCCCAGCGAGCCTCATCGGTGCTTCACGCCGATAAGATAATTGTCCTTGATGACGGCGTTGCCGTCGGAATAGGAACTCATGACGACCTTATCGAAAACTGTGAGGTTTATAAAGAAATTTATTATTCACAGTTTGAGAGAAAGGGGGAGAAGTCATGAAAAAGATAAAAAACGGAACAATAAAAAAGGCGCTTAAATTTATCGGAAAATATAAATATCTTCTCTTCCTTGCTGTTTTGTTTGCGGCGGTCTCGGCGTCACTTATGCTGTACGTGCCTATACTTGTCGGCTCGGCAATCGACTTTATCGTAGCAAAAGATAACGTCGATTTTGAAAGCATTTTTGCTATATTATTAAAGGTTGGCGTAATTGTCGGCTCGGCGGCGCTTTTACAATGGCTTATGAATACGGTTAATAACCGCATAACCTATCACGTTGTACGCGATATCCGCAACGAAGCCTTTAAAAAGATTGAAAAATTACCGCTTAAATACATCGACTCCCATTCCTACGGCGATATCGTAAGCCGAGTGATCGCCGACGTTGATACCTTCGCCGACGGGCTTTTAATGGGCTTTACTAACCTTTTTACGGGCGTTGTGACTATTCTCGGTACCCTTGTTTTCATGCTTACTATCGACGTAAAAATCACCTTGGTTGTTGTATTGCTTACGCCTGTTTCAATGCTTGTTGCTAAGTTTATTACAAGTCGCACCTATTCCATGTTTACTAAGCAGTCGGAGACAAGAGGGGAACAAACGGCGTTTATCGACGAAATGATAGGCAATCAAAAGGTTGTTTCCGCCTTTGCCCACGAAGACGAAAATTTAGAAAAGTTCGATGATATAAACAACCGTTTGGAAAAATATTCGCTTAAAGCCACCTTTTATTCGTCGCTTACCAACCCTGGAACCCGCTTTGTAAACGGCCTTGTTTACGCCGGAGTTGCCCTTACGGGCGCCTTTTCGGCTATCGGCGCCGCTCCGGCCATTACGGTTGGCGGACTTGTAAGCTTTTTAAGCTACGCTAACCAATACGCAAAGCCGTTCAACGAAATTTCGGGCATAATAACCGAGCTTAATAATGCGCTTGCCTGCGCCGACCGAGTTTTTGAGCTGATTGAGCAAACGCCCGAAATCCCCGACACTGAAAATGCCGCCGTTTTAAAGGACGTAAAGGGCGACATAACCTTAAAAGAGGTTAAATTTTCTTACTCTCCCGACCAAAGACTTATTGAAAACCTTAATCTTAACGCAAAATCGGGTATGCGCGTTGCTATTGTCGGCCCTACGGGCTGCGGAAAAACTACGCTTATCAACCTTTTAATGCGTTTTTACGACGTTACGGGAGGCTCGGTTTCGGTCGACGAAAACGATATCCGTAACGTAACCCGAAAAAGCCTGCGTAAAAATTTCGGCATGGTGCTTCAGGAAACGTGGCTCGACGAGGGTACTGTACGTGACAATATTGCCTTCGGCAATCCCGACGCAACCCTTGACGAGGTTGTTGCCGCCGCCAAAGCCGCCCATGCGCATAGCTTTATTAAGCGCTTGCCGAACGGCTACGATACGGTAATCGGCGAGGACGGCGGAAACCTATCCCAGGGTCAAAAACAGCTTTTGTGCATAGCGAGGGTTATGCTTTGCCTCCCACCTATGCTTATTCTTGACGAGGCAACCTCGTCAATCGACACCCGCACCGAGCAACGCATCCAAAAAGCGTTTGCCAAAATGATGAACGGCCGAACAAGCTTTATTGTTGCCCACCGTCTTTCTACAATTCGAGAGACCGACGTTATATTGGTCATGAAAAACGGAAATATAATTGAGCAGGGAAACCACGATGAACTGCTTAAAAACGGCGGCTTTTACGCCGAGCTATATAATAGCCAGTTTGCTGTATAAAATAAAACTTAAGGAGAGGATTTTGTTATGAAGCTAAGTTTTTTGGGCGCCGCTCACGAAGTAACCGGCTCGTGCACCTTGCTTGAAGCCTGCGGCAAAAAAATTCTTATCGACTGCGGCATGGAGCAGGGCAGGGATATCTATGAAAACTGCGATTTGCCTTGTGCGGCGGGCGATATAGACGCCCTTTTGCTTACCCATTCGCATATTGACCATTCGGGCAAAATTCCGCTTCTTAACAAAACCGGCTTTCACGGCGAAATATATCTTACAAAAGCGAGCGCAAAGCTATGTAGCATAATGCTTATGGACTCGGCGCATATCCAAGAGTTTGAGGCCGAGTGGCGTAACCGTAAAGCTAAGCGCGCCGGAGACGATATGTACGAGCCGCTTTATACCGCCGAGGACGTTCAAAATACAATAAAACTGTTCCGCCCCTGTGACTACGGCGACGTAATTGACCTTTGCGACGGCGTTACCGCAACCTTTATCGACGCGGGACATTTGCTCGGCTCGGCGTCAATTCTTATTACCGTAACCGAAAACGGAAAAACCGAAACGGTGCTGTTTTCGGGCGACTTGGGTAACGTTAACCGTCCGCTTATCCGCGACCCGCAAAGTCCGCCTCACGCCGACTATGTCGTTATCGAGTCAACCTACGGTAACCGGTTACACGGCGAACATCCTGATTACGTATCCCAGCTTGCCGAGGCACTCCAGTCTGCCTTTGATAAGGGCGGAAACGTTGTAATTCCGTCCTTCGCAATCGGCAGAACCCAAGAGCTTCTTTATATAATCCGCCAAATAAAAGAAGAAAATCGCATAAAAGGTCACCCCGATTTTCCCGTATATGTCGACAGTCCGCTTGCCGCCGAAGCAACCTCTATTTACTCCGACGAGAGTATGGTAAAATTTTATGACAACGAAACCCTTGAGCTTTTAAAGGGCGGC
Source organism: Clostridia bacterium (assembly GCA_017383985.1). Lineage (GTDB taxonomy): Bacteria > Bacillota > Clostridia > Oscillospirales > Acutalibacteraceae > UMGS1976. The sequence goes on from JAFNUO010000027.1 coordinate 17,028, forward strand.
ATAAATCCGATTAGATTTAAGGGGCTTAACCTTTCGGTTACAAGCGACGATTCAAAGCTTATTAACTTTGACGAAACCCCAAAGCTTATTTTGTCGGCGTCGGGAATGTGCGAAGCGGGAAGAATACGTCATCATTTAAAGCACAACCTTTGGCGTCAGGATAGTACCGTTCTTTTCGTCGGATACCAATCGGAGCATACCCTCGGCAGAAAGCTTATCGAGGGCGCAACCTCGGTTAAACTCTTTGGCGAGGAAATCCAGGTAAGAGCTAATATCAAGCAAATTGAGGGCATAAGCGGCCACGCCGACAAAAATATGCTTCTTGATTGGCTTAAATCGGCTACACCGAAAATGGTTTATGTAAACCATGGCTCCGACGAGGTCTGCGATGAGTTTGCCGCAAGCGTAAGGCAAGAAATCGGTTGCGAGGCGGTTGCTCCATATAACGGCGCTGTTTATGATGTTTCCAACAACGTTTGCCTTGAATTTGGAAACAAAACCCGTATCCAAAGGGCGTATAAACCCGCCAACGACCGCGTTACAATGCTCTTTAACCGACTGCTTGCCGCCGGTCGCCGCCTTATGTCGGTTATCGAAAAAAACCGCGGCATATCAAATAAAGACGTGGCCAAATTTACCGACGCTATTAACGCGCTTTGCGACAAATGGGACCGGTAATAAGAGGTGATTTTTAATGCAAATAAAGCTTAGCGAGATTAATGATAGTATAAAAAATAACGCGACTGCGTTTATTGACGAGTGCGACGCCGCCTATTACGCCCGTGTTCGCGAAATAGCCGAGGATATCCGTAACAACGCCCAAAAGCGCCCGATTGTCCTCATTTCTGGCCCGTCTGGCAGCGGGAAAACCACAACGGCTATGACTCTTGAAAAAATGCTTGACGAGTGGGGGATAGAAACCCACACTTTGTCAATGGATAACTATTTTTTCACATTGACCGAGGAGGAAGTAAGGCTCGCCGAGGAAGAAAAGTTCGACCTTGAATCTCCCGACCGAGTTGATGCCGAGCTTTTAAGTGCCCAGCTTACCGACATCGCCGCTTGCAAAATGGTTAATTTGCCTAAATTTGATTTTAAAAACCACTCGCGTGTATTTTCGGGCAAAACCCTTACACGAAAAGAGGGCGAAATAGTGATTTTAGAGGGAATACACGCTCTTAATCCGTCGGTTGTAACCCTACCTGATGACCAAACTACGCGAATTTATGTTAGCGTCCGTACCCGTGTTGAATTTGACGACGGCGGCTTGCTCCATCCCGAAAAAATTCGCCTTATGCGCCGTATGATAAGGGATACAATTTACCGCGACCGCCAAATAACCGAAACCTTAAAGATGTTTAACAGCGTTCAACGCGGCGAAAACGCCTTTATCATGCCGTATAAACACCGATCAACCTACGACGTTGATACCTTTATCCCGTTTGAAATCGGGCTTTATAAAAGTCTGCTTCTTGATAAGACTAAAAATATTTCTCCCGATGAACGGGTTGCCGATATTATAAAAACGCTGCAAAAGGTTGAACCGCTTGACATCTCCTTGGTGCCACAAACCTCGCTTATTCGAGAATTTGTCGGCAACGGCCAATTTGATTATTAATTACGTAAAAAACCGCAGTAAACAGTTTCGTTTACTGCGGTTTTGTGTTTATTTTAGTTATCCACCCTGCCGTACATCGAATTTTGATAACCTGCGGTAAAGCAGGTGGGTGTTCTCCCGATGTCTTTGCGCTTCCAACGTCCGCCAAAAGGCGGGAGGCCTGCAAACCCGAGCACCGGAGCCGAACTCCCTTAAATAAAGGTTGTAGGGTTATAAAAGTCGATTAAGTTCACGAACAGGGCAGACAAGAAAAATTCACATTATAATATATGTGCAGGAACTTCTCCGATTATTCCTCGGTAATATCAAATAAATCCTGGAGTCTGTCGATGAAAATGCCGGCAACGTCCTCGTATTCCTCGTCGTCCTCAATTTCCTCAAAAAGCTCTTCATCGCCTTCAACAATTACCTTTAAAACAACAAGCTCGCCGTCGGAATCAAGCATTTCCTTCGGGTCGTCATACTTCGGCATAAGCGCCAAATAATGCTCGTCGTTATATTCGATTTGGTCAAGAATTTCGAACTGATATTCCTTGCCTTCGTCGTCGGTAAGCGAGATGAGGTCGGGTTCAAAATTGTCCTCTTGTTCAAAATCGGCGTTGAATTCTTTAATTTCGGCCATTTTTATTCAATCCTTTCTTTTTGTGTCCACATTATATTATTTTAACCGCTACGGAGCAAATAGTCAACAACTTCTTGAATTATTAAAAATATATAAAAAACTTAAAAAAATATGAAAAAATTAGTTGACAATCGCCTATATATGTGTTATATTAAAGATGAAAACAAGAGAGGCTAATGAAAAGGTAAAGTAAAAAGCCAATCGCATGAAAGGATTGATTCCAATGTACTGTGAATCACAATTTAAATCCAACTAACCTTTAGGGGTGAGTCCAAAGAACTAAAAAGGTGCTTGAACCACATTTTTGAAAAACTATAAAGTTTGAAAAAGGTGAGTCCAAAGGAATAGTTAAACGGTAGAACCGTACAAATAATCGAATTTTATCGAAATGGGTGAGTCCAAAAAGAAAGTAATACGGTAGGACCGTAGTTAACGGCTTTTAAAATTCACTTAAGAAAAGGTGAGTCCAAAAACAAACCGAGCGGTATGACCGCAACTTGAAACTTCATATAATCGGGAGCATTTATCGCGAGATAAATGCTCCTTTGGTTTTGTGTAAACACTTTTTAACATATGCACACTTTTTCATATCATTAATTTCGCTTGACGGGTGGGCGTAATTTTGTTATCATAACTTTAAAATTTGTTTTTGGGGGTAAATTATGCTTGAAGCGTTGCTTGACGCGGTTATAGATTGCGCAAAAATGTTACCCATACTTTATCTGGCCTACCTGCTGATGGAGTTTTTTGAACATAAAGCGGGCGAAAAAACCAATAACCTTATTACAAAGGTCGGCCGAGCCGGCCCTATTGTTGGCTCTTTACTTGGCATAATACCTCAATGCGGCTTTTCCGGAGCCGTTGCGGGCCTTTACGCCGGCGGAATTGTTACGTTAGGTACTGTTTTGGCCGTTTTTATTTCTACGTCGGACGAAATGCTGCCTATTTTGCTTTCGTCAAACGTCGAGATTATAACAATCGTAAAAATTTTATTGTTTAAGCTTGTCGGAGGCGTTGTTTTCGGCTTTGCGGTTGACCTTTGTTATCGAAAGAAAAAGCACGACCACTCTCACCACGAAATTCACGAAATGTGCGAACGCGAGAATTGCTCTTGCAACCATAAAAACATTTTTCTTGCCGCGCTTATTCATTCCGCCCGTGTAATTCTTATGATTTTCGTCGTAACCCTTGCGTTAAACATGATTTTTGAACTTGGCGGAAAGGATATTTTAACAAACTTTGTGCTTAATAAACCGATTATCGGCGAATTAACCGCCGGAGTCATCGGTCTTATTCCTAATTGCTCCGCCTCGGTGTGTATCACGAATTTGTATGTTGAAAACGCAATTTCGGTTGGAGCCATGATGTCGGGGCTTATGGTAAACGGCGGCGTTGGGCTTATTGTACTTTATCGCCTTAATAAAAATCTTCGTGAAAATATCGTAATAACCGCCATGTTGTACCTTCTCGGCGTTGTTGGAGGTATAGTCACGGGGCTTATTTGGTAATATAAATATAATTGCATCTTTTGCTGTTTTTTGTATTAAACAGGGGAAGATGCTTTTTTGTAAAAGGAGTTTGTATGAAAAAGTTTTACTCGGAAATTTGCTATATCCTCGGCATTTTGTTGTTGGGGTTGGGTTCATCTATGATGACAAAGGCCGATTTCGGCATGTCTATGGTAGTTGCCCCGGCGTATATTTTGCATTTAAAAATGTCCGAGTTTTGGTCGTTTTTTTCGTTCGGGATGGCGGAATATGTTTTCCAAGCCTTTTTGCTTATTTTGGTTGTTGTCACGGTTCGAAAATTTAAGCTATCCTATCTTTTATCGTTCGTCACCGCCGTTGTTTACGGCTTTGTGCTTGACGGAAATATCTGGCTAATGTCTTTAGTCGGAGATGTTGTCATTCCGATGCGAGTTGCTTTTTTTGTGTGTGGCATGTTTCTTACCTGCCTTGGCGTGACCTTTATGTTCCATACCTACATATCGCCCGAGGTGTACGAGCTGTTTGTAAAAGAGGTAACCGAAAAATTCGGCTTTAAGCTCCATAACGTAAAAACAATTTACGATTGTGCAAGCTGCCTTATCGCTATAATAATGGCCTTTTGCTTTTTCGGATTTGGCAACTTTAAGGGAGTTGGCTGGGGAACGTTAATTTGTGCCATTATTAACGGAAGACTAATCGGATTAATGAGCAAATTTCTTGAAAAACGGTTTAAATTTGTTGACCGATTTAATCTTAGAAAATATTTTTGATAAATTTGGACAATATTTTTTCTTAAGTATAGGTTAAATTATAATAAAAATGCATTGACTGTTTATCGGCGATATGTTAAACTATCACTAATAAAGGTTTTCCGCAACTGACGGTATGTGATTTAACACAATGAAACGGGAAACGTTTATACTTTTGCCGACCGTCTGGGCAGATTCACTTTAATGGGGTGAGTCTGTCCGTTTTCATATTATTTACGGTATAAAATTTTAATTTTACATAAAATTTCGGGAGGAAAAATCAATGGCTTATTTTTTCAAGGAACAGTCACATACTTTTAACGAGTACCTTTTAGTACCGGGATATTCGTCAAGCGAATGTATCCCCTCTAACGTCTCTCTTAAGACGCCGCTCGTAAAGTTTAAGAAAGGCGAAGAACCCGCTATTTCAATGAATGTGCCGCTTGTTTCCGCTATCATGCAGGCTGTATCTGACGACCGCTTGGCGGTTGCTTTGGCTCAAGAGGGTGGCGTTGCGTTCATCTACGGCTCCCAGTCTATTGAGGACGAAGCCGCTATGGTCGCAAGAGTAAAGGGATACAAAGCCGGCTTTGTAAAAAGCGACTCTAATATTCGACCTGACCAAACTCTTGCCGACGTTTTGGAGCTTAAGGAACGTACCGGTCACTCTACCGTTGCCGTTACCGAAGACGGTACCTGCGAAGGCAAGCTTGTCGGTATTGTTACCGGCCGTGACTACCGCGTAAGCCGTATGGACCGCGACGAAAAGGTAAGTACCTTTATGACTCCGCTTGAAAAGCTTGTAACCGCTCCCGAGGGAACAACCCTTAAGGAAGCTAACGATATTATTTGGGATCATAAACTCAACTCTCTCCCGATTGTTGATAAAAACGGTCGTCTTCGTTCCTTTGTTTTCCGTAAGGACTACGACCAGCACAAGAAAAACCCCCACGAATTACTTGACGAAAACAAGAGCTATATCGTAGGCGCAGGTATCAACACCCGCGACTATGCCGAGCGTATTCCTGCCCTTATCGAGGCCGGCGCCGACGTACTTTGTATCGACTCGTCAGAAGGCTTTTCCGAGTGGCAAAAGCGCACCATCGAATGGGTACGCGAAAACTACGGCGATACGGTAAAAATCGGCGCAGGTAACGTTGTTGACGCCGAAGGCTTCCGTTTCCTTGCCGATTGCGGCGCCGACTTTATCAAGGTCGGTATCGGCGGCGGCTCCATTTGTATTACCCGCGAAACCAAGGGTATCGGTCGCGGTCAGGCTACCGCCCTTATCGAGGTTTGTAAAGCCCGTGACGAATACTTTGAAGAAAAGGGAGTTTATATTCCCGTTTGCTCCGACGGCGGTATTGTTCACGACCATCATATTACCCTTGCTCTTGCAATGGGCTCCGATTTCATCATGCTCGGACGTTATTTCGCCCGTTTTGAGGAAAGCCCGTCGGCAAAGGTTAACGTAAACGGCACTCTTATGAAAGAATATTGGGGCGAAGGTTCCAACAGAGCGAGAAACTGGCAGCGTTACGACCTCGGCGGAGCGTCTAAGCTCTCCTTCGAAGAAGGCGTTGACTCCTATGTACCGTACGCAGGTAAGCTTTCCGACAACGTTCAGCAAACTCTTGCAAAGGTACGTTCAACAATGTGCAACTGCGGCGCTTTAAGCATTCCCGAGTTGCAGGAAAAGGCAAGACTTACCCTTGTTTCCTCTGTAAGCATTGTTGAGGGCGGCGCCCACGACGTAATGCTCAAAACCTCGAATAAACAGGTATAAAGGAGTGCTTTAAAATGAAAAGCGATATCGAAATTGCCCAGTCGGTGGAAATGCAACCGATTACCGAAATTGCAAAGGTTGCCGGAATTGATGAAAAATACATCGAACAGTACGGCCGATATAAAGCAAAGATTGATTATGCTCTTTTAAACGAAAGTGAGCGTAAAAATGGTAAGCTTATCCTCGTTACCGCTATCACTCCGACCCCCGCCGGAGAGGGAAAAACTACAACAACTATCGGCCTTGCCGATGGACTTAAAAGAATCGGAAAAAACGTCGTCGTTGCGTTGCGCGAACCGTCTCTTGGCCCCGTTTTCGGCGTAAAAGGCGGCGCAGCGGGCGGCGGCTATGCCCAAGTTGTTCCTATGGAGGACATAAACCTCCATTTTACCGGCGACTTCCATGCAATCGGTGCGGCCAACAACCTGCTTGCCGCTATGCTTGATAACCATATTTATCAGGGCAACTCCCTTAACATTGACCCGCGCCGAATTACTTGGAAACGCTGTGTCGACATGAACGACCGTCAACTTCGCTTTGTTACCGACGGCCTTGGCGGCCGAGTAAACGGTACTCCTCGCGAGGACGGCTACGATATTACCGTTGCGTCGGAAATCATGGCTGTTTTCTGCCTTTCAAAGTCGATTACCGACCTTAAAGAGCGCCTTTCCCGTATAATTGTCGGCTACACATACGACGAAAAGCCGGTAACCGCGGGCGATTTAAAGGCTGTCGGCGCTATGACCGCCTTACTTAAGGACGCGCTTAAGCCCAATCTTGTTCAAACCTTAGAGGGCACCCCCGCCTTTATCCATGGCGGTCCCTTTGCCAATATTGCTCACGGCTGTAACTCGGTTATCGCGACAAGAATGGCTATGAAGCTTGGCGATTACGCTATTACCGAGGCCGGATTTGGTGCCGACCTTGGCGCCGAAAAATTCCTTGATATTAAGTGCCGTATGGCCGGCCTTAACCCCGACGCAGTTGTTATCGTCGCTACAATTCGTGCCCTTAAAATGCACGGCGGCGTTGCAAAAAGCGACCTCGGCGCCGAAAATCTTGAAGCGCTTGAAAAGGGAATACCCAATCTCCTCCGTCACGTTTCTAATATCAAAAATGTTTATAAGCTTCCCTCGGTTGTTGCGGTTAACCGTTTCCCGACCGATACCGACGCCGAAATCGAGCTTATCATCAATAAATGTAAGGAAATCGGCGTAAACGTTGTCCTCTCCAATGTATGGGCGGAGGGTGGCAAGGGCGGCGAAGAACTCGCTAAAGAGGTTGTTCGCCTTTGCGACGAGGAAAAGGGCGACTTTACCTTCTCCTATGACCTTGACGGAACTATCGAGGACAAGATTACTACCGTTGTTAAGCGCATTTACGGCGGCGACGGTATTAACGTAACGCCGCAGGCCAAGAAAGAAATTGACCGTTTGACCGCGCTTGGCTTTGATAAATGCCCGATTTGCGTTGCAAAGACTCAATATTCCTTCTCCGACGACCAAACCAAGCTCGGCGCCCCCGAGAATTTTACCGTTACGGTTAAAAACGTTCGTGTTTCCGCCGGTGCGGGCTTTATCGTCGTTCTTACCGGCGATATTATGACCATGCCGGGATTGCCTAAGGTTCCCGCGGCCGAAAAAATCGACGTTGACGAAAACGGAAAAATCAGCGGCTTGTTCTAAAAACGCCCATTTAACTTAACAATATTAAAAGACCGCTTAATGCGGTCTTTTTTGTTGCGATTTGGCGGTTTTTGTGCAATAATATAATCATAATTTCTACGGGGGTTTTAATATGAAAAAATACGTAAGGGCGATAATTTGCCTTTTTTTAGTTGTAACTGTAATTTGCTCTTTTTCGTCCTGCTTTGTATATAATATTACGCAAAAATACACTCAAACGGACGATAATCAAGCGGTTGCCGACATCGACCCTATGCCTTCGTCTATGCCGTATACAAGCGGTAGCGCGGTTAATATCGGAAACTGCGTTTATGCAATAACTGAAAAAGCGTTGCTTGCCGCCGAAAACGGCGTAATCGAAACTATTTTCGAGAGCGAATTTAAGGAATATAACGGTATGGCGACCAACGGCAAAAAAATAATAACCGTCGATAGCGACGGCAATGTTTTGAGCTTTGACATAATGACAAAAACGGCTACAATTTTGTTTAAGGTTAACCCGCTTTACTCGGTTTGCGGCGCAAACGAAAATACGATTTTTATGGAAACCAAGGAAAATGAAGACGAGTGGTGGGGCTCGGTAATCATGGCGTATGATTATAACGGAAACACAAAAAAAGAATACGGCGACGGCAAAGTAGCCCAAATGTACGAGGGCAAGCTTGTAATAACCTCTTTTGTTTCCGATGCAAGCCCTGTTTCCTTAGAGGTTGTCGACCAAAACGATAATTCCGTGTTAAAAGTAGATTTCGTTTGGTCGTACCAATATTTTAACGGTAATATTTATTATCTTAATGCCGACGGCTTTGATGTGGAGTCGTATACAAGCGATAGCATTTCGCTTTTGCGTTTTTCGGGTGGCGATTCGACAAAAATAAAAACCTATTATTCAACCGCTTTTAACGAGGATGAGGTGTTTGCGGTCGCGGGAAAAGAAATTTTCTATATTTATTCGGGTGAGTCAAACGGATATTATCTTGAAACGGGAGACCCCGTTTCGGGATATTTCGGCCCGTATCCCGCATTAGACGTTGCTATGGATTACGCCCATGATAGGGACGGAAATGCGTATTATACCGTTATTTCGGGCGGCGATTACCAACTTTACCGAGCAAAGGGAAACAACGGCTTTGCCCACGTCTATACTTTTAAGCAAGAAAGCTATCCCGATATATGCTGTATAATCGACGACTGGGTTTACTATTCCTCGGATACCGATTTTAATTGTGCAAAGGTTCCCGTACAATAAAAATAGAGTAAATCAAAACTTTTAAAAACCGCCTTAAAGGCGGTTTTTTGTTTTTACCAAAAGCGAATATAATAAATGAATAAAAAAATCCCCCCTGCGACTTAAATCGCAAGGGGGATAAAATAGGTCCGAAAATTACTTAATAACTCTTACTCTGATAACGCCGTCGATAGCCTTAATCTTTTCAATAGCGTTGTCGTCAATGCTTTCAACGTCAAGCATGGTGTAAGCGTAGTCCTTCTTTGACTGGTTGTTAAGCTTTTCAATGTTGATATTGCATTCGGAAACGATACCCGAAATTTGTGAAAGCATGTTCGGGATATTGTTATGAATTACGCAAATACGAACGGCGGTGGAACGGGGCATAGTAACGTTCGGCATGTTAACCGAGTTAATGATGTTACCGTTTTCAAGGTATTCCTTGATTTCGTCGGCCGCCATAACGGCGCAGTTTTCTTCGCTTTCGCCGGTGGAAGCGCCGAGGTGGGGGATAGCGATAACGCCGTCAACGCCGATAACGTCGTCGCTCGGGAAATCGGTTACGTAAGCGGCAACCTTGCCCGAACCGAGCGCGTCGATGATAGCGGCGCTGTCAACTAAATCGCCGCGAGCGAAGTTGAGGATACGAACGCCGTCCTTCATGGTAGCGATAGTGCTTTCGTTGATGAAGCCCTTTGTGTCGGGGGTAAGCGGAACGTGAACCGAAATGTAGTCGCATTCCTTGAAAATTTCGGCCAAATCCGCCGAGTGATTGATGTGACGGGAAAGCTTCCAAGCGGCGTCAACCGAAAGATAGGGGTCGTAGCCGTAAACGGTCATGCCAAGGGTGTAAGCGGCGTTGGCAACAAGGATACCGATAGCGCCAAGGCCGATAACTCCGAGCTTTTTGCCCATAATTTCGGGGCCGGCGAAAGCGCCCTTGCCCTTTTCAACCATCTTGCCTACTTCGGCGCCGTTGCCCTTTAAGGTTTTTGCCCAGTCGATGGCCGGAACAACCTTACGGCTGCACATAAGCATACCGGCAAGAACAAGCTCCTTAACGGCGTTAGCGTTTGCGCCGGGGGTGTTGAAAACAACGATACCCTGTTCGGCGCATTTGTCGCAAGGAATGTTGTTTACGCCTGCGCCTGCGCGGGCAATAGCAAGCAAGGATTCGGGCATTTCCATTTCGTGCATGGAAGCCGAACGAACCATGATTGCGTCGGGAGCTTCATGCTCGTCGGCGCAGTTGTAGTTATCGTTAAAACGGTCAAGACCGATTTTAGAAATCTTGTTAAGAGTAGTAATATTATACATTATAATTTCTCCTGAAAAAATTATTTATTAGCTTCTTCAAAAGCCTTCATGAACTCAACGAGCTTTTCAACGCCATCAATAGGCATAGCGTTGTAGATGGAGGCTC
>JAFNUO010000028.1 GCA_017383985.1 Clostridia bacterium
GATATTGCTCGAAAAGTTGTTTATAGTCCTTCATTTTTTTACCTCTTAAACTAATATGTAAATAACAATTTTTAAAATTAACGCTTGAAATAAAACGGCTATCAAAACGATAAGCAACGTAACAAGAGTTTTAATTGCTATGTTTTTGTTATTGTAATTAAAGCTTGTTTTATCGTTTAAAAAAGCAACTCGATATAAATGAGATGAAATTTTCATAGAATCACTAATTCTTAAAACGCATAAAAAACAAATAATAATCCAAAACAACAAAAAAGAAGAAACGAAAATTAAAACCCCGGTAACGTTATACTCGCTATACAAATAACCGGCAAAACGTCCGTAAAATAAACATAATAAAATTAAAATTATATATTCCGTCGCCTTACCAAAGCAGAAATATGCGGAAAAATAAATCACCGCAATAATTAAAAACTTAGGTAAAAACAGGGCAAAAAAACAGCCGACATATCCGTGATTTTGAGAAATTAACATCAGCATCTCAAAAAGTTCGGACAAATAATCGGTTGTAGATAAAATCCCTGTTGTTATGCAGCCAACCGCATAAGCGACAAACATAATAATAACAACGAATAATATACTATTATTTCGATTTTTCTTATTTTTACCGTGAGAATAAATTGCAGTAATCATATAATCAACCCCGTACAAGCTTTTTTAATAAATATGCCCGCAGAGGTAAACTAATAACTAAGGTTACATAATATTTTTATCTGAAAACGATAGGTTCACATAAAACTTTTTAATTATATAATTAACTTGTATATATACTATAATACATTTTTCCTTTAATATCAATGCTTTTAAAGCAGATTTATTATTTTTGGACACTGTGACGAACTTTATGTCAATTAAATTATGTAAATAGTCAATATGTTATGTAAACTATTTTATGTCAACCCTATATCTCGTTATATAAGGTGTTATGTCATCTACTAATAGATGTTTAAATTTTCAACAATTTACTTACTGTTTTTTCCTTTTTATTAAAATTGCATAATCACTCCCCTTTTTTATGATAATAATTAACAGAATATAAATTAATAAATAAATGTCTTATTTTTTTATTTTTTGTCTTGACAACCGCGCTATCTGTTGCTATAATAACATGGTCGTTTGATTCATTAGCTCAGTCGGCAGAGCACTTGACTTTTAATCAAGGTGTCCGGGGTTCGAATCCCCGATGGATCACCACGAAAAGCTGTCTTATTAATTTAAGACAGCTTTTTGTTATTTATATATAATTAACCCCTTATTGGAAATCCAATAAGGGGTTTTATAGTTTCTATGAGATTAATACCTTTTCCCAAAGCGATTCATAGTACTCTCTTATCTCTGAATCAAAATCATGGAAATATTGAGCATTTTTAATTAAATCATCCGAAGGATATAAAATCTCGTCTTTATAATACGAATACTCGGGATTATTCGCAACCTCGGTATTCGGCGAGGTATAACAAATATATTCAGCGTTTGCAAGCGCAACAGCAGGCTCGCACATGAAGTTAATAAACATCATGGCTGCGTCGTAATTTTGCACTCCCGTCGGAACGCACATTGAATCCACGAATATATTAAATCCTTCTTTTGGGTAAGCAAAGGCCAAATCGGGATTATCCGCAAGCATTGTGTAATAATCTCCTGCGTAATAAGGAGCAATTGCGGCGTTTCCGCCACCCATCTTGTTAAACACCTCGTCCATTACCCTGCCCTGCAGCAAATCGTTTTGCTCGATAAGCAGATCCGCCGCAGCATCCCAGTCGGATTTGTCCTCGGTATTAAGACTTTGTCCGAGCATTAGCTGAGCAATAGCAAAGCAGTCGCGGGGGTTATTAAAGGTAAGAATATTATCCTTATATTTTTCGTTCCACATAACGTCCCAACTATTTACAACGCCGTCAACCAGCTTAGTATTATATATAATACCAACCGTGCCTGCATTATAAGCAACAGAATACTCGTTATTCTCGTCAAAAAACAGATTCTTATAATTGTTGTCGATATATTTAAAGTTAGTAATTTGGCTTATGTCGAGATTTTAAAGCATATTTTCCTTACGCATTCGCTCAATCATGTAATCGGACGGAATAACAACATCGTACACGACAGCACCGCTTTTTAACTTTGAATACATTGATTCATTACTGTCGAAATAGTCGTAATTAACCTCAATTCCCGTTAAATTTTCAAAAGCGTCGATTACGTCAAGCGTATCCTCGTCGCCGTCGGAAATATACTCGCCCCAGTTAAATACGTTAAGCTCGGTTCCCGCAAGGTCGGTAGTATATTCCGATTTAAGGTTGGCAAACAATTCGTTATACTTATCCGAAACGTTCGGTTTTAGAGTTCCGACCGCGAAAACGCTTAAGCCAACACAAACCGCAACCGCAACACTTACAACGGCTATACGCTTTTTACGTGTCTCGAATGTATTATCGAACCAATCGCTGATTTTAGCAGAAACACGAGCGAAAATTCCCGCTTTTTTTACATTACGAGCAGAAGATTTATTTTCCGAACGGGCTTGAATTAGATTAACTATAATAAGTAAAATCAGTATAGCAAAGAAAATAACGCTTGAAAGCGCATAAATATCGGGTTTTACGGTCTTTTTTGTTGTTTGATTATAAATAAGCAACGGCAAGGTTTGGAAGCCAATACCGTTAGTAAAATAGCTTATTACAAAATCGTCAAGCGAAAGCGTAAACGCCATTATAAAGCCCGAAACAATACCCGACGAAATGTTTGGAAGCACAACCTTATAAAACGCCGACTGCGGCGTACAGCCAAGGTCTTGAGCCGCCTCAACAAGATTACGTTCGGTTTGGCGCAATTTTGGCAAAACGTTAAGAATAACGTAGGGCAAATTAAATGTTATATGCGCGATTAAAATAGTATAAAAGCTTAAATATTGCGAAGCACCGATTAAGCGACCGATAAAAACAAACAATAACATCATCGAAACGCCGGTTACAACGTCGGGATTCATCATAGGAATATTGGTAACCGTCATTATTGCGCTTTTACCGACTTTAGAGCGCATATTATAAATTCCTACCGCCGCCAATGTACCCAGTAAAGTAGCTATAAGCGCCGAAAAAGTGGCAAGAATTAACGTGTTTTTAAGCGCATTAAGCGTAGCGCTCGAACTAAAAAGCTCGCCATACCATTTAAGCGAAAAACCAGAAAAAATGTAAGTACTTCTTGACGAATTGAACGAAAAGAAAATCATTACTGCTATCGGAGCATAAAGAAAAATAAACATCAAGACAGAGCATAATCTACCAAATCTTTTCATACGATTATACCTCCATCATCATCCGAAAATCGGTTCATAATAGCAAGGCTTATAAGTATAACTATCATCATTACAAATGACAGCGACGCACCCATATTATAGCTCAACGCGTCAAACCGTTTTTGTATGATATCCCCTATCATCTGGGTTTGCGGTCCGCCAAGCTTTTGGGAAATATAAAAGGTGCTAATACTTGGAACAAAAACCATTGTAATGCCCGAAATAACACCCGGTAAGCTAAGCGGTAAAATTACTCTTTTAAGCTTAGAAAAGCCGTTTGAGCCTAAATCCTCGGCGGCCTCCAACAACGAGTTGTCAATTTTGGTCATTACGGTATAAATGGGCAAAATCATATACGGAACATAGTTATACACCATGCCCAAAATAACCGCACCCGAAGTTCCTATAATCTTTAATGGTCCTATACCGAAAATATCAAGAAACGAATTAATAAGTCCTGTTTTTTCTAATATAGTTGTCCAAGAATAGGTTCTTATAAGAAGGTTCATCCACATTGGAAGCATAACCAACAACATCATCATTTTTTGTGTACTTACCTTTGAGCGGGACATATAGTACGCAACGGGATAAGCCATTACAAGCGTAATAGCCGTTGCAACGGCGGCATATACAAGAGAACGGATAAGAACCTCTTTATATTCGCCGATTTTAACTATATACTCAAAACTGAAATTACCTTGAGTATCGGTAAACGCATAGTAAGCAACAATTATAAGCGGAATAAGAATAAAAAGCGCCGCCCAAAGAAGGTAAGGAGCGTTAATCAGTTTACGGCCAAGGGATGATTTCATGTCTCATCCTCCCCGGTGATTTCGGTATCACCAATAAGCTCCATTTCGTCACTAAACGTACTGTAATCGCCGAACATACCCGAATATTCCGATTTTTTCATGATATGAATGTCCTGGGGCGGAATGGAAATACCGATAACATCGCCTACCGCAGGAGAATCGGTTGATTGAATCATCCACTTAAAATCGTTAATATCGACGATTATTTCGTAATGAACACCCTTAAAGGTAATTGACGAAACCGTACCGGAAAGCTGACCTTTTTCGGGTTCAACAACGTCGATATCCTCCGGTCTTACAACTACGTCAACCGGTTCGTTTTTACCAAAACCGATATCAACACAATCGAACTTATGACCGAACATTTCAACCAACCTATCCTCACGCATAATTCCGTCAAGGATATTACTTTCACCAATAAAATCGGCTACAAATGCGTTTTTCGGTTCGTTATAAATATCTTCCGGCGTGCCAATTTGCTGAATACGACCTTCGTTCATAACAACAACCGTATCGGACATTGAAAGAGCCTCTTCTTGGTCGTGAGTAACAAAGATAAAGGTTATACCAAGTTGTTGTTGGATATTTTTAAGCTCGTTTTGCATGTCCTTACGAAGCTTTAAATCAAGCGCTCCAAGAGGTTCATCGAGCAAAAGAATTGTCGGATTATTGACAAGGGCTCTTGCAATAGCGACTCGCTGCTGCTGGCCACCCGAAAGCGAATGAACCTGCCGTTTTTCAAATCCCGACAAGTTTACCGATTCAAGCATTGCGGTAACTCTTTTTTCAATTTCTTTTGAGTCGACCTTATTTACGCGTAAACCAAATGCAACGTTTTCAAATACGTTAAGGTGCGGAAACAAGGCATAACGCTGAAAAATGGTGTTAACCTGCCGTTTGTACGGCGGAGCACCATTCATGTTTTTACCGTCGATAATTACTTCACCGGTATCGGGCTGAGTAAATCCGCCGATAATACGTAAGGTTGTAGTTTTTCCGCAACCCGACGGGCCTAAAAACGTAACAAACTCGCCGTCCCTAATCTCAAGATTAAGGTCGTCAAGAATTTGTTCCCCGTCAAAGGATATACCGATGTTTTTGAGTTCGACTACTATTTTCTTTTCTTTCATTGGAATATGCATCCCCCTTTGCGGTAATAGGAACTGTAAAAAAATACAGCACCAGCGGCCCCATTGCACACGCCCTCCGCAAAGGGTTTATCGCAATCGGCAAAAGCAAAATTAAAGCTTTTGCTGGTTGATTGCGGCGCGGCTGGTAGCCAACATTTGCGGACAGTAAAACTATCCTTAATGCATAGTACATAATATAGTGCTATTTTCGCTAAAAATCAAGAGTTTTTTTGCATTTTTCTTCATTTTTTTATAGGATTTTTAAATTAGCAATAACTTTACTCGTGTTTTCTCAATTATTCTTCGGTTTTCTCCGTTTTACTCGTTTTTTGCAAAAATAAAAACGGTACTGTCATATTATGACAATACCGTTTTTTAAACTTAAATTATTCAGCGTCGGTTGTAGCAACAACTTCTTCAGCAGCTTCTTCAGCAACTTCTTCAGCAGCTACCGGCTCTAAAAGAGCTTTCATAGAAAGGCTTACACGCTTTTTGTCAAAGTCAATAGCGGTAATTTGAGCTTCAACTTCCTGGCCAACGGAAAGAACGTCGGCAATTTTCTCAATGCGCTCGTTAGCAATTTGAGAAATATGGATAAGTCCGTCAATACCCGGAATAATTCTTGCAAAAGCGCCGTAAGTAGTCATGCTTACAACGGTAGCTTTTACAACCGAGCCAACTTCATAATTATTCTTGAGGATTTCCCAAGGATTGTCTTCAGCTTTCTTAAAGCCAAGAGAAATTTTCTTCTTCTCGGTATCAAGATCTTTAACGTAAACGTCAACGGTATCGCCAACGTTAACAACTTCAGACGGATGCTTTATTCTTGACCAAGAAAGCTCGGAAATATGTACCATTCCGTCAACGCCGCCAAGGTCAACAAAAGCGCCGTAGTTTGTAAGGGTTTTAACAACGCCGGTGTAGCGCTTACCTACTTCAATTTCAGCCCAGAATTTTTCTTCAATTTCTTTTCTTGCCTCGCGGAGTACGCTACGGATAGAGCCTACTGCACGACGGCCACGACCGATTTCGATAATACGGAAGTTAACGGTATTACCCTTAAGGTTTTCAAGAGCTTCGTTACGGCTAACAGTAGCCTGGGAAGCCGGAACAAATACGCGGACACCGTTACAAACAACGATTACGCCGCCCTTAATAACCTCGGTAACTACGCCTTCAAGAATCTCATTTGTCTCTTTAGCTTCGTTAATCTTGTTCCATCCTTCAATTGCATCATAACGACGCTTAGAAAGCATTATGGTACCTTCCATGTCGTTTGTACGCAAAATAATAAGGTCAAGTTCGTCGCCAACCTTTACTTCGTTTACAAGGTCAACATTGGGATTAGATGAA
>JAFNUO010000029.1 GCA_017383985.1 Clostridia bacterium
ATCGGTATTACTCCGGCCAATGACGGTAAAATTATTCGTATTAGTTTCCCGCCGCTTACCGAAGAACGTCGTAAAGAGCTTGTTAAGGATATCAACAAAATGGCCGAAGATTCAAAGGTTGCTATCCGTTCTATCCGCCGCGATGTTATTGATAAGCTTAAGGTTATGAAGAAAAACAACGAAATTACCGAAGATGACGTTAAAAAGGGCGAAACCGACGCTCAAAAGCTGACCGACAAATTTGTTAAAAAGCTTGACGAGGTTGCAGCTGCAAAAGAAAAGGAAGTTATGTCTCTGTAATTTTACGAGAAAACTTATTAAAAGGGACTGTTTTTTTACAGTCCTTTTTATTAAATGGCGGTGTATATATGTTATTTAAAAAGAGAAACAAGTTACCCGAAATTTTACCCGACCATATCGCAATAATTATGGACGGAAATGGCCGTTGGGCAAAGAAAAGGGGCTTACCGCGTACAGCTGGACATTCTGCGGGCGCAAAAACTTTTCAAAATATAGCCAGATATTGCAACAAAATTGGCATTAAGTATCTTACCGTATACGCTTTTAGTACCGAAAATTGGAAACGTCCTAAGGACGAAGTGGACGCAATTATGAAATTGCTCCACGATTACCTTGTCGATAGCGTTAATTTTAAGGACGAGAACATAAAGGTAAAATTTTTGGGCGATTTAACCCGTCTTTCCGATGAATTAAACGTTCTTATTGCCGACGCAGAAAATAATTCAAAGGATGCAACGGGGTTAAACCTAAATATCGCGCTTAATTATGGCGGTCGCGATGAAATTGTTAACGCGGTAAAAAAGCTTGCCGCAAGCGGCGCTGATTTAACGGCTTTGACCGAACAGGAATTGTCGGATAACCTTTATACATCGGGTATGCCTGACCCCGATTTGATTATAAGACCGAGCGGCGAATATCGCCTTTCTAATTATCTCATATGGCAATCGGCCTATGCGGAATATTGGTTTACCGACACGCTTTGGCCCGATTTTAGCGAAAAAGATATTAACGAAGCTGTAATTTCCTTTGCTTCACGTGATAGAAGATACGGTGGAACAAAATAAAGGAGTGTATAAAAAATGAAAACCCGAATAATTTCCGGTGCAGTTGGAGTTGTGTTGCTCATAATTACCCTTATTTTCAGAGCGACATTAGTTCTTGATATCGTAATGGGGCTTATTGCTCTTATCGCGTCGTACGAAATACTTAATACTACAAGAACGATTAAGGCCATCCCGTTTGCCGTTATTTCAGCGATTTACATGGTGTTATCCATGTTTACTGTGCGCGGATATATTGGAATATCATTTACGGTTATCACGGTTATATACACTATTCTTTTCTGTATTTGCGTGCTTATTGAGTACGAAAAAACAAATATGCTTTCCATGTTTGCGGCTTACGTAATGGTTTTCTTTGTAAGTTTTGGATTTAGTAGCATTATTTCAATTATCGACGCAAAGTTCGGAATGTTTTATTTTGTCATTATTGCCTTTTGTGCATGGGGCTCCGATACAGGCGCTTACTTTGTCGGTAGCGCGATTGGAAAACACAAGCTTGCCCCCGTTCTTAGTCCAAAGAAAACAGTTGAAGGTTTAGTTGGCGGAGCAATTCTTAACCTTATCCTTTGCCTTATTTTCGCCCTTATTTACAGCGTTGCTGTAAAGGATGTTGAAAAACTTAACCTTCTTGCTCTTATTCCCGTTGCAATAATTGGCTCGCTTGTGAGCGTTGTTGGCGACATTTTTGCGTCAGCCATTAAGCGTTTTTATAAGATTAAGGATTACGGAAAAATCATGCCTGGACACGGCGGAGTTTTGGACCGTTTCGACAGCATGCTTATGGTAACGGCATACATGTCAATGATTATGCAAATTTTTTCGTTGGTGAAATAAACTATGGTAAAATCAATAACCTTATTAGGCTCAACCGGCTCAATCGGCACGCAAACGCTTGATATTTGCCGTAAATATAATATAGCCGTAAACGTTCTTACCGCAAATAAAAATATTACCTTGCTTGAAAAACAGGTTAGAGAATTTAAACCCGAGCTTGTTTGTGTATATGACGAGGAATATGCTCAAAAATTTAAAACCGCCGTCTCCGATTTAGATATAAAAATCGTTTCGGGAGTTGACGGTTTGTGTGAAGCGGCCGTTTTTGAAAAATCCGATATTGTTGTTACCGCCGTTGTTGGTATGGTGGGGCTTAAACCTACCCTTGCCGCAATTTATGCGGGAAAAGATATTGCCCTTGCTAATAAAGAGACGCTTGTTGCGGGCGGCGACCTTGTTATGCCCGCCGCTAAGGCTAAGGGAGTTAAAATTTTACCCGTTGACAGCGAACATTCGGCGATTTTTCAGTCGCTTAATGCGGCGCCGCCGTCCCAAAAATTATACAAAATTATATTAACCGCTTCGGGTGGTCCGTTTTTCGGATATACTAAGGATATGCTTAAAAAGGTTAGCGTTGCCGACGCATTAAAACACCCGAATTGGACAATGGGACAAAAAATTACAATCGACTCGGCTACTATGATGAACAAGGGACTTGAGGTTATCGAAGCGTGTCACCTTTTTGACGTAACGCCCGACGAAATTGAAGTTATTATTCAACGCGAAAGCTTGTTACATTCGGCGGTTGAGTTTATTGACGGCGCTATAATCGGTCAAATCGGTACGGCCGATATGCATATTCCTATTCAATATGCGTTGACTTATCCGGAACGCTTTGAAACCTCGGAAAAGAGGTTAAGCCTTACCGATGCGGGCAAAATGACCTTTTTTAAGCCCGATTTTGAAACATTCCAATGCCTTTCAACCTGCATAAGCGCTATAAAAGACGGCGGATTAAAGCCCGCCGCCGCAAACGGAGCAAACGAAGCAGCGGTTGCGCTGTTTTTGGAACAAAAAATAAGCTTTCTTCAAATCGGCGAGCTCGTAAAAGCCGCTACCGATAATCAACTTGTCGGTAAAATTACGTCAGTTGAGGATATTTATAACGCCGACAGAGCGGCACGTGAATTTGTTTATTCTAATATTTAATTGAGGTTTTCTTATGTCTGCTGTGTGGAATACTGTTTGGCCGATTTTATTGGCAATTTTTATGTTTGTCGTAATTATCGTAATTCACGAGTTCGGCCATTTTATTTCAGCAAAGTTAAACGGAGTTCGTGTTAACGAGTTTTCAATCGGCTTTGGCCCGAAAATTATATCAAAGCAGGGGAAAGAAACACTTTATTCCATACGAGCCGTTCCCTTTGGCGGCTACTGCGCCATGGAAGGCGAAGACGAGGAAAGCTCAGACATTAAAGCGTTTAGTAATAAAAAAGCATGGCGCAGGTTTATAATTGTTGCCGCCGGCGCCGCCTTTAATCTTATTTTAGGCTTTGTTCTTGCCGTTATTATGACAATTCCGCAAGAACGATTTGCAACTACAACGGTGGCTCAGTTCGATGAAAACGCCGTTAGTAACGGTTATGATCTTCGCGTTGACGACGAAATTATTAAAGCCAACGGGCGCAGAATTTTTTGTTTTAGCGATTTAAGTTATATGCTTTCCTCGGCGCGTGACGGGAAAATTGATTTTACGGTTATACGCGACGGAAAGGAAACCCAACTTAACGGGGTTCAGTTCAACTTACAAAAGCTTGACGACGGAAACAGCTATATCGACCTTGATTTTAAAGTTTACGGCGAGAAAAAGACCTTTTTAACTACCGTTAAACACGCCGCAAAAACAACCGTTTCATACGGCAGAATTGTTTATATGTCGCTTTTTGACATGATAACGGGGAAATATAAGCTTAATCAATTATCCGGCCCCGTAGGCATTACCGCCACAGTAAGTAACGCCGCCAAGGAATCTCTTTGGAACGTAATTTATTTAGGTTGTATTATTTCAATAAATCTTGGTGTAATGAACCTGCTTCCTCTTCCTGCGCTTGACGGGGGAAGATTGATTTTTATCATAATCGAAATGATTAGACGAAAGCCTATACCCGCAAAATACGAGGGG
>JAFNUO010000030.1 GCA_017383985.1 Clostridia bacterium
ATTAAATCGGCCGTAATGGCTGTTCTTAATATAAGTAAAAATAAAATATATGTTTCAAGCGCAAATCCCGCTTGATAAAAAGGAGCTTTTTATGAGAAAATCGGTTTTAATCAGCAAGCGAGCAATTGTATTAACAGGGCTTGTTTTGGCCCTTTCGGCGGCTGTCTATCTTAACTGGCAGTATTCCGGCGGCAATGATAGCCTTTTAACCGCTTCACGAGATGAAACAAAAATAGGCCAGTCGATATATGTTAATAATACGGTTTCAAATACGGCCGAAGAGGATTATTTTTCAAAAACGGCTATCGAGCGTGAAAATTCGCGAAATAATACCGTTGCCGAATTTGACGGTATTATAAATAATGCAAAATCGTCAGATGAGGCAAAAAAGCAAGCCGAAACCAACAAAAATACGATAATTAATAATATGGAAAAAGAAATTAATATAGAAACCTTAGTAAAAGCAAAGGGCTTTGAAAAATGTATTGCGGTTGTAAGCGAGAAAAATGTTAATGTAATTGTAAAAGCAAAACAACTTACGTCGGCGCAAACTATACAAATTAATGAAATAGCGTGCGAACAAACGGGTTTTACTGCCGAAAATGTAAAAATAATCACAGTTGAATAAAAAACAGTTGTTTTACTTAATTTTTGTGATATAATATACAAAAAAGGAGGTAATTATTATGGAAAATAAGAATGACCAGGGAATCGTTATTTCCGAAGATGTTATTTCCAAAATGGTTGCTACAGCTGCGTTGGAGATTGACGGCATTGCCGATATGGTTTCTAAACCCGCTAATATTAAGGGCATTTTTAAGGATAAATCGGCTAAATCGGTTCATGTAAAGTTTAATGATAACGCTCTTTATATTGACGCATTTGTTAAAATGAAAATGGGCGTTGATATTGTAAGCGTTTGCGAAGAGGCTCAAAAGAATA
This sequence comes from Clostridia bacterium, assembly GCA_017383985.1. Classification (GTDB taxonomy): domain Bacteria; phylum Bacillota; class Clostridia; order Oscillospirales; family Acutalibacteraceae; genus UMGS1976. The sequence continues at coordinate 943 of JAFNUO010000030.1, forward strand.
TTAAAGAATCGGTACAGAACATGACCGGTAAGGCCGTAAGCAAAATTAGTATCCACGTTGTTGATATCGAAATTAACGAAAAAAATACGTCTAAATAAGCTTTTATACGTAAATTAACCGCCTTATTTTAAGGCGGTTTTAATTTTATATACAAATTGACCATTTATAACGAAAAAAATATATAAATATTTATATCTTTTTAAATTAATTTGTACTTGCATTGTGCGGTATGCATATGATATAATGTTCTCGATTTGAGTACAGATGTACTTTACTGGAGGACATTATGAGTCAATTTCTTTTGATTGACAGTAAGATATTGCCCGACGTTTATTCACGTGTTCTTTACGCAAAGCAGCTTATCGCTGACGGTACGGTAAAAAACGCTACCGACGCTGCAAAGCTTGCGGGAGTTTCACGAAGCGCGTTTTATAAGTATAAGGATTGCGTCTTTGCTTATAACGAGCGTTACGAAGGACATATTGTCACGCTTCATGCAATTCTTGAGGACCGTTCGGGCGTAATGTTACAGTTTGTAAACGCGCTTTATAAGTGCGGCGCAAATATTCTTACCGTTTATCAGGATATTCCAAACGGAGGAAGAGCCTCTGTTTCGGTAAGCTTCAGAACGGGAAGCGAGGAAATGAATATTTCCGACGTATTAGACACGCTTCATTCGGTTGAGGGCGTAGTTTCGGTTTCACAAATTTTAGGTTAGGTGATATAAATATGATAAATATTGCAATTATGGGTCACGGCGTTGTAGGTTCGGGAGTTGTTGAGGTTTTAACTCACAATAGCGAAAGTATCGAACGTCGCGCTGCCGACAAAATATACATTAAACATATTCTTGATTTAAGAGAATTTCCGGAAAGCCCCCTTTGTGACCGATTTACAAAGGATTTTAACGACATTTTAAACGACGATAGCGTTAAAATTGTTGTCGAAACAATGGGCGGTATCAACCCCGCATACAATTTTGTAAAATCGTGCCTTTTAGCGGGAAAAAGCGTTGTTACTTCTAATAAAGAGCTTGTAGCCACCCATGGTCAGGAACTTCTTACAATAGCAAAGGAAAACAACCTTAACTTTTTGTTTGAGGCAAGCGTTGGCGGCGGTATCCCGATTATTCGCCCGATGATTCAATGTCTTGCCGCTAACGAAATAAGCGAAATTACGGGTATACTAAACGGAACAACTAACTTTATTATGACTAAAATGATAAGGGATAATACCGATTTTTCCGATGCTCTTTCGCTTGCTCAAAAATTAGGCTATGCCGAGCGTGATCCATCCGCCGATATTGAGGGCCATGACGCTTGCCGCAAGATTTGCATTCTTGCGTCTCTTGCGTTTGGAAAACACGTTTATCCCAACCAGGTTTACACCGACGGTATTACAAAAATTACGCTTAGTGACGTTAAGTATGCCGAAAAATGGGGCGGCGTAATAAAACTTTTGGGCAGAGTAAAAATGCTCGAAAACGGAAAAATTAACGTTACGGTATATCCTGCTTTTGTACCAAACGACAGCCAACTTTCGCTTGTTGATGACGTATTTAACGCGATTATGATAAATGGCGACGCAACCGGCGAAGTTATGTTCTACGGCAGAGGAGCCGGTAAGCTTCCTACGGCCAGCGCTGTTGTTGCCGACGTAATCGACTGCGTTAAGCACGTAAAGGCCAGAAAATATCTTTACTGGGCCGATACAGAAGAAGATTATGTAGTTGACCATTTGGATACCAAAGCCGAATTGTTTATAAGAATTAAAACCGATAACTACGACGGCGATTGCGAAAAAATTTCCGAACAGTTCGGAGAGGTAAGATTCTTATCCGATGTTGGCGATGAAATTGCGTTTATTACCAAAGAAGGCGTTGAACGCGACCTTTTAAATAGTCTTGATAAAACGGGATTAAACGCTGAATCTGTTATTCATATTTTGTATTGATATAGAGGGGAACTGATTAGAAATGGCATTAATAGTTCAAAAATTTGGTGGCAGCTCGGTTGCTAATCCCGAGCGCGTCAACCACGTCGCAGATATTATTTGCGACACCTACCGCAAGGGTTACGACGTCGTTGTTGTAGTTTCGGCGCAGGGCGACACAACCGATGACCTTATTGAAAAGGCTAAGGAAATCAATCCTAACGCGTCAAAGCGCGAAATGGATATGCTTCTTTCCGCCGGAGAGCAAATTTCTATTGCTCTTCTTGCAATGGCAATCGAAAAACAGGGATTGCCGGTTTGTTCATTGCTTGGTTGGCAGGCAGGCGTTCATACCGACGCTATTTACGGAAATTCACGTATAAGACGGGTTGATACCGAACGCATGACGGCCGAACTTTCAAAGCACAATATTTTAATTGTTGCCGGATTCCAAGGTATCAACAAATTTGACGATATTACAACTCTTGGTCGCGGCGGCTCCGATACAAGCGCCGTTTCTTTGGCGGTTGCGCTTAAGGCCGAAAAATGCCAAATCTTTACCGACGTAGATGGCGTTTACACCGCTGACCCGAGAATTGTTAAAAACGCTCAAAAGCTTGATGAAATTAATTACAACGAAATGCTTGAGCTTGCAACTTTGGGCGCACAGGTGCTTCATAACCGCTCGGTTGAAATGGCTCAAAAATACGCAGTTGAGCTTGAGGTTCTTTCAAGCATTACTAATAACAAGGGAACAATAGTAAAGGAGAATGTCGAAGTGGAAAAGACAATTATAAGAGGCGTAGCAAAGGACGATAATATCGCCCGTATTTCAATAGTAGGACTTCAGGACGTACCGGGAGTAGCGTTTAAGCTGTTCGACCGTTTGGCACAGAAGCGTGTTAACGTTGATATCATTCTTCAGTCGGTTGGCAGAGACGGTACTAAGGATATTACCTTCACCGTAAGCAGAGACCAGCAGGAAGTTGCCATGGAGGTTGTAACCGCATTTGACCCGCAGGCTAAGGTTTCTTGCGATAACAACATTTCCAAAGTTTCTATCGTAGGTAGCGGTATGGAAAGCCATCCGTCTGTTGCTGCAAAGATGTTTGAGGCTCTTTATGCCGCCGACATCAATATCCAGATGATTAATACAAGCGAAATTAGAATTTCCGTTCTTATCGACATTAACGATTCTAATAAAGCTCTTAAAGCTGTACATGACGCTTTCATAAAGTAAAAAAAACTTCGGCTGCGGTTATTCTGTTTCGGAAAAATTGCAGCCATATTTTTTATTACGAGGTAAGATATGAAAACTTACGATATAGTAATTGTCGGGGGCGGCGCATCAGGCCTGATTGCTGCTATTTCATCTAAAAAAGTTAATAAAGATATTCGGGTTGCGATTATCGAAAAAAACGACCGTATAGGCAAAAAGCTTATTAATACCGGCAACGGCAGATGTAATATTACAAACGCCGATATCACAAAAGAGCATTATTATTCTTCAAACTCGAAATTTTTTGACTTTTTCGGTAGCTTTTCTTTGAATGATGCCGAAGATTTTTTTGGTAAACTTGGTGTTGTTTTCAAAACCGAAGAAAACGGAAAAATTTATCCTTATTCTTTGCAAGCTTCGTCGGTTCTTGACGCTTTAAGATACGAATGTGAAAAGCTTAACGTCGATGTTTTTTGCATAGAAAGAGTAAAATCGGCAAAAAAAACGGGCGCAAAATTTTTGGTTGTTACTGACGGTGATGAATACAACTCATCGGCGCTTATTATTGCGGCGGGAGGAGCGGCGTCGGATAAACTCGGCGGCTCATATGATGGTTATAATATACTTAAATCGTTTGGTCATAAATCAACCGAACTTTATCCGTCAATTACCGCCGTAAAAACTAAAACCGAATTAATTAAGGCGTTAAAGGGAATAAAAACCGACGCCGACGTTACTCTTGTAAACGGAAAACAAAAGAAATCAATGTTCGGCGAAATATTATTTACCGATTATGGCTTATCGGGGCCGCCGATTTTGCAACTTTCTCAAATGCTTATGGGCAAGGGAAATGGCGCGTATTTCGAAATTGATTTTATGCCCGAATATTCTTATGACGACGTAGTTGATTTGATTCATAATCGAAAAAACAACGTTTTTGAGGATAGGCTTGAAAACCTGTTTATAGGAATGTTAAATAAGCGTATAGGACAATGCGTAATTAAATCGGCGGGGCTTAATTTGTCTGATGCAGCATCGCTTTTGACCGATAAGCAAATTAGCTCGGTAGCTTCTAAAATAAAAAAATTCCGCCTCGAAGTAACCGGAGTGCGCGGATTTGAATACGCACAGGTTACGGGCGGCGGAATTGAACTTAATAAATTTGATTGTACAACCATGCAGTCGTTAATTTGTAGCGGGCTTTATTCCTGCGGCGAGGTTTTGGACGTTACGGGCGACTGTGGCGGATTTAACCTTCAATGGGCTTGGACAAGCGGTTATAAAGCGGGTCAAGGCGCGGCAAAATCAGTTAAAAAGTAATATAATCTTTGATTTTTTCAAAGGTTTTTTCGCCAATACCTTTAACGTTCATAATTTCTTCTAAAGAAATAAAGTTACCGAAGTTGTTTCGGTATTCTATTATGGCGTTTGCCTTAACCTCTCCAATACCGTTAAGCTCGGTTAATTGTTCGGCGGTTGCGGTGTTGATGTTGATTTTGCCCGAAATATAATTGTTTTGGTTATTGCTGTTAGTTTTGCCTACCGATTCAAGTAACATTTCGAGGTCGGAGGAACTGATTCTTGACTGCGTATCCTCGGACGACGTTCGTGATTCAACGGCGCTTGTCGGGTATATAACAAAATTATCGTTGGTTTTCGGTTTATAAAAAATTGTTGCTATAAACGAAACGCCGAATAATACTAATGTAACTCCCAAAATCCAACGCTCATAAGGCATAAGTTTTGAATTGTTTTCGCTTTGATATTCGCTCATGTAATTTACTCCAAATGCATTTTTTGCTATTTTACACTAATAATTGACTTAATTAGCGATAATGTGCTTGAATATCACAGTCAAAATATGTATAATCTTTTTAAACATTAAAAATAAGGAATGATTCTTAAATGAAATTAGGTATGGTCGGACTTCCTAACGTAGGAAAATCGACACTTTTTAACGCTATTACTAACGCAGGAGCTCAGTCGGCGAACTATCCGTTTTGTACCATTGAGCCGAACGTTGGTATTGTTTCGGTTCCCGATAAACGCCTTGAAAAGCTTAAGGAAATGTACAATCCTGTAAAGTTTACGCCCGCAACTATTGAATTTGTTGATATTGCAGGACTTGTAAAGGGCGCCTCAAAGGGAGAGGGACTCGGTAACAAGTTTTTATCAAATATTCGCGAGGTTGACGCAATTGTTCACGTTGTCCGTTGCTTTGACAGTAACGATATTATTCACGTTGAAGGTTCGGTTGACCCGATGAGAGATATCGAGATTATCAACCTTGAGCTCGTTTTCTCGGATATGGAAATGGTTCAGCGCCGTATTGATAAAACAACAAAAGCATTAAAGGGCGACAAAACTTTACAAGCCGAGCTTGACTTTTTAAAACGTCTTTATGCACATCTCGAAAGAGGAAAACCCGCCCGTTCAATAGAACGCGACGAGCTTGGCGACGAAATTATCGCTACAACGGCGTTACTTTCGTCAAAACCGGTTATTTACGCTTGTAACATGGGTGAGGACGATTTTGCTTTGGGAATTGAAACCAACGAGCGTTTTAATATTATCAGCAAGCTTGCCGTTGAAGAAAAGGCCGAATGTTTACCGATTTGTGCCGAGCTTGAGGCTCAAATAAGCGACATGAGCGACGAAGAGAAGGTTATGTTCCTTGAGGAACTCGGATTGGAACAGTCGGGACTTGATCGCCTTATTACTAAATGCTATTCCTTGCTTGGTCTTATTTCTTATTTAACCGCCGGACAACCGGAGGTTAGAGCTTGGACCATTACCAACGGCACAAAAGCACCCCAGGCGGCAGGAAAAATCCATACCGATTTTGAACGCGGATTTATTCGCGCAGAGGTTGTGTCATTTGACGATTTAATGGCTTGCGGAACTATGAACGCCGCAAAAGAAAAAGGACTTGTCCGTTCCGAAGGTAAAGATTATGTCATGAAAGACGGAGATATCGTTCTTTTCAGATTTAATGTGTAATAAAAAGTATAAAAAAATAAAGCCACCGAATTTCGGTGGCTTTTTTATTATTCGTCCAAAATATATCTGTATCCAACTTCTTCGTCTGTTTTAAGGAAACAATCGTAACATGTTTCTGCGTTTTGTATTTCTGCGTTGTTGTTATCGGTAAACGGGTCAAAATAATATGTAACGCCGTCGATCTCAACCGTAACCCAGGCGTGCTTACTGTTTCCGCCGGCTTCAAGCGAACGGAAACCGGTTACAAACTTAGCGTCAACGCCGATATATTTAAGCATTGAGTAATATGTATATGCGAAATCAAAGGGATTTCCTTGCTTATCGTTTAAAACAACAATTAAACTTAACCAGTTGGCAAATCCGTAATCGTGATATTCAACGTTTTTAATAATCCAATCGTAGCAAGCTTTTGCCTTTTCGGTGTTTGTTGCTTTGTCTTTTGTGATTTCGGCAACCTTGTCTTTTAAAATTTTTTCTGCGGTTTGTTTATTAACTTCAAATTCGTACGATTTTTCCAGGAAAGAGGTAAAAAACATATCGGTAAGGTCGCTATCGCTGCTTACCGCTAAAAAGTAATCGGGTTTGGGTTCAAGATTGTTGAACTTTTTTTCAATTTCGGTAAATTCAATTACCTGAGAGGTAGTTTCGTCAGCGCTATCGGAGATTTTATTATCGGAGCAAGAACAAAATTGTACCAAAAAAATCATACATAAAAATATACTAATAGCCTTTTTCATATTATCCTCCTGAAAATAGGTATATTAATATTATAATTCAATATTAAAAATTCGCAACAGAAATTTATTCAATCATATTCGTTGCTTGTCATAAACTGCGTCATTTTATCATATTCATTACAAACAAATGAAGTGACGGAGGAATAATATCATGCCAACAGCAACAAATATATATCAGGACATTGCGGCTCGAACAGGCGGCGACTTTTATATCGGCGTCGTGGGACCCGTAAGAACGGGAAAATCGACATTTATTAAGAGGTTTATGGACAATTTGGTTTTACCGAATATACTTAGTCCGGCCCAGCGCGACCGAGCGACCGACGAATTACCGCAATCGTCGGCGGGAAGAACAATTATGACAACCGAGCCTAAATTTATCCCCGAAACAGCTGCCGACATTACCATTGATAATAGCATTAATTTAAAGGCAAGACTTATCGACTGTGTAGGTTATATTGTGCCGAGTTCGCTTGGTTATATAGAAAACGATATGCCAAGAATGGTTGCTACGCCGTGGTTTGAGGAGCCAATACCGTTCAACATGGCGGCGGAAATAGGCACGCAAAAGGTTATTAACGAACATTCTACAATCGGTCTTGTGATAACAACCGACGGAAGCATTGGCGAAATTCCGAGGTCTGAATATGAGGAGGCCGAGGAAAGAGTAATTAACGAACTTAAATCAATTAACAAGCCGTTTATTGTTTTGCTTAATTGTATGTATCCGCAATCGGTCGAATCTAAGCAAATTGCGGCCAATTTAAGCGAAAAATACGGAACAATGGTTATGCCGGTTAATTGTCTTGACCTTGGCGAAAATGAAATTAAAGATATTCTCGGTAATCTTTTAAAAGAGTTTCCCGTTAAAGACGTTACACTTAAAATGCCTTATTGGTTAAGCAGCATTGATAGCGAGCATTGGTTCAAAAAATCGCTTTATGCAGAGCTTCTTAAAATCGCGGGCAGAGTAAGAAAAATTTCCGATATTTCTGATTTCATCGAACAACTTAAAGGTATAGAAAATATTGTTTCCGCCGATAAACTTTCTATTGATATGGGTACGGGAAACGTCGAAACCGAAATTGGACTTAATAAGGAATTTTTCTATAAAATCCTCAACGAATTTACGGGACTTAATATTTCAAGCGAACGCGATATTATTGAAACGATTATAAGCCTTGCAAAATCCTATAAAGAGTATCAACGAGTTAAAAACGCACTTGATGAGGTTGAGGCAACAGGTTACGGAATAGTAATGCCCGAAACCGAGGAACTTTCGCTTGAGGAACCGGAAATAGTAAAGCAGGGCGGACGTTATGGAGTAAGACTTCGTGCAAGTGCTCCGTCAATCCATATGATGAAGGCGAATATTACCACTGAAGTAAGCCCGATTGTCGGCAGCGAGAGACAGTCCGAGGATTTGGTTATGTATTTGCTTAAAGAATTTGAAGAGGACCCCGTAAAAATTTGGGAGTCAAATATATTCGGTAAATCGTTGCACGACCTTGTTAACGAGGGCTTGCATACAAAGCTTGCTCGTATGCCGGCTGATGCAAGAATGAGACTTCAGGAAACGATAGAACACGTAATTAACGAGGGTTGTAGCGGACTTATTTGTATTATACTTTAAAAAACTAAACGCCTGATTCTATTCAGGCGTTTTTTGTCACCCAAATGCTAATTTAAAAATAATATGCATTGAGGTGATATTATGCAAAGATTAAATTTTGTATTAAGACGCTTTTTAATATTTTTTATTATACTTGCAATTTTGTGTATTACCTTTGACATCTGTATGTCGTCAATTACAACAAGAGCGTCGCTTTATCACGCAAAGCTTTTGGCGTACAATTCGATTAATGACGCTATTATTGAAACCATGTCAAACTCACAAATTGATTATAACGACCTTGTTACCTTAAACTACGATGACGATAATAACGTAAGGTCGATAGAGACCAATTCCGAATACATAAATAGAATTAAAGCAACTCTTGTAAACGGCGTTAACGGCCATCTTTCGGAATACGCGATAACTACAATAGGAATACCGATTGGCACGTTTACGGGTAACGATTATTTATCGGGAATGGGACCGAAAGTAGACGTTGAGGTTCAGTTTGGCGGCTGCGCAGTAACCGATATGATAAGCGAATTTAAATCGGCGGGAATTAACCAAACGTGTCACAGAATTCTTGTGAAAGTTTCGGTAAACATATATGTATATGAGTTCGGAAAGAAGCTTACCGATACCGTTGAATGTGAATGCTGTATAGCCGAAACGGTTATTGTAGGAACGGTTCCCGAAGCTTACGTGGATTTTAATAAAAATAATTAAAAAAATGATGAAATAATAAAAATGATGTGATATAATAGATTAGATATAAAAAAGTAGGTGTTTAAATTGGATTTTCATTCAGCTCAGCTAAGGGTAAGAGAATTAAGAAAGTTACTTGAATACCATAATTATAAATATTATGTTGAAGATTCTCCTGAAATCTCCGACTACGATTATGATGTCCTCATGAACGAGCTTATCGGACTTGAAACCGAATTCCCCGTTTTGGTTATTCCGTCGTCGCCGACACAGCGCGTTGGCGGAAAAGCGTCGGGTAAATTTGAATCGGTAGTTCACGAGGTCGCCATGGAAAGCTTACAGGACGCTTTTAGTTTCGATGAATTGCGCGAATTTGACCGACGAGTTCGTGAACGTTTGGGCGAGGTTGAATATTCGGTTGAGCCGAAAATTGACGGATTGTCGGTTTCGCTTGAATATGAAAACGGCGAGCTTGTTCGCGGCTCAACCCGAGGCGACGGCTCGGTAGGCGAAAACGTTACGTCTAATTTACGTACAATTCGCTCAATTCCTCTTCATATGGACAATGCACCCGATTTTCTTGAAGTAAGAGGCGAGGTGTATATGTCGCACGAAAGCTTTTTGCGGCTTGTCGCGCGCCAAGAGGATATGAACGAACAACCCGCCAAAAATCCGAGAAACGCGGCCGCAGGTGCGCTGCGTCAAAAAGACCCGAAAATTACCGCTTCAAGAGATTTGGATATCTTTCTTTTTAATATTCAACGCATTGAAGGAAAAGAAATTGAAAACCATATTGATTCGCTTGATTATATTAAATCGCTTGGACTTAAAACCTTACCGTTTTACAAAAAATGCGCCAATATTGACGAGGCTATTGCCGAAATTGAACGCATAGGCGGAGTAAGAGGAAGTTTACCTTTTGATATCGACGGCGCCGTAATTAAGGTCAATGAGCGCTCCTTGTACGATTCTCTCGGTGCGACCGCCCATTCGCCTCGCTGGGCGAGAGCCTACAAGTATGCGCCCGAGAGGGCTGAAACGGTGCTC
>JAFNUO010000031.1 GCA_017383985.1 Clostridia bacterium
TACCGCGTTGCCGAATTGGCCGAATACGGCTAATGTGGATACGGCGATAATGGCCGCCGCTAAGGTAATTGCCAAAACGCTGAAAAGCGTTTTTTTCGGCCGCGACAACTGTAAAAACCAATTTATAAGCTTACTTTTCATATGGTGCTTGGACATAGGATTATTCTGCTCCTATCAGTTGTGAAATCTTTTCTCTCTCGCTTGTGTTAAGCGGGTCGTTTGAAAACAATGAGCCATAGCTAAAAACGACAAATCCGTCATATTTTAAACTTCTTGAATGGGTAAGTTGCCTTTCAAGCAAACCGCCGCTTTCCCAGTCGGCTTTTTCGCTATCGGCTCCGGCGCCGATTTTGTATGCGCCCAGTCCGACGTAAAGCGCGGTTTTGCCCGAATATTTTGCCCATTGATTAACCAACGCGCCGTAACTGAAGCGGTCGGGGGAATAGCTATACCCGAAATAAATTTGGGGTATAATATAATCTATGTATCCGCCGTTAACCCATGCGTCGGTGTCGGCGTAAAGCTCGTTATAATTTCGCTCGTTGTTTCCCGCGGGGCTAACGCCAAAGGAGATGTCGCTACCATAGCCCTTAACCGTGGTATAAACCGATTTAAGCATGCGATTAACGTTTTCTCTGCGCCAATCGGCAAGCGGTAGGGGATTACTTTTACCGTTTACGTATGCCGAATAATCCGATTGGTCAAAGCTACTGTCCATTGTAGGATAAAAGTAATCGTCAAAATGAATACCGTCAACGTCGTATGCGTCTAAAATTTCTTTTACCCCGTCTATTATAAGCTTTTCGGCGTCGGCATTGGCGGGGTTAAGGTATAACCCTCCGTCGTATGCAACGGCTAACGTGCTGCTTGGTTTTTTGGTCATATACTGTTTAATATAACTTGAATTTGCGAGGGTGCTTACGTCCTCGGTTTTGTAAGAAATGCGGTACGGATTAAGCCAAGCGTGAATTTCAAGGCCCCGTTTTTTCGCTTCGTCAACCATTATTTTAAGCGGGTCAAATCCGGGAGAAACGCCCTCGGTGCCCGTTATATACGCCGACCAGGGAAATAACTTGGACGGATAAAAAGCGTCGCAAAAAGCCCTTGCGTGAACAAAAACGGTGTTAAGTCCTAAACCCTTTATGTTGTCGAACATTACGGCAATTTCGTTTTTAAAGTTTCCTTTAAAGGCGGTTGAAAGCTCGCCATAGCTTATCCAAATTCCGCGCATTTCGCCGTTATCTCGGTCGGTTTTAAGGTTGTAGCCGCCGGATGAAACAAGGTCTTGGTCGTTGCCTGATAAATCAAAGGTGTTGTCGCCTTCGGTTTGGCTTAATAAATCCGATACCGACTCGGTTTCGTTTATCTCTTTTGTTTTTGCGGTACATGAGGCGGATAACAAAACTGTGGCAAAAATTAAAAATAAACAAACCAATTTTTTCATGTATGCCACCTCCGTAACCAAAACAGCTTACATTATTATATTATAATTTCCTGTTCAGTTCAATATGCAACCTGTTTTTAATAGAAATTAAAGGATAATTTGTCATATTTCATTGACAAATTGCGAATAATAGGGTAAATTAATAACGTTGTACATCTTTTTTAAAAAAACAAGAAGGACAAAAATATGAAATTGCCGATTAATATTTCGTCCGAAGCGAAGCAACATGATTTCGAATATATAACTTGTAAAAATTGCGGAAAGATTTCTCGGTGCGGTATCGTATCGCTCGAAACCGACCTTAAGCTCTATGGTTTAACGGTTGAAAATCTGCATGAGTATCGCTATGCCGTGTGTACGGCTTGCGGAAAGACATTTATTATAAACAAGGAAGACGGTCAGTAATGTTTAGTAAAGAAGCTTTAAATTTTTTACGGGATTTACTAAAACTTAATAGTCGAGCAAAGGCAAAGGCTTTTTTAATATTTGTCATTTATTTTATACTTATTAACATTGTTACTTATATAGTAATGACAATTGATAAAAAGCTTGCCCGTAAAGACAAAAAGCGTATCCCCGAAAACGTATTGTTTACCCTTGCCATTCTTGGCGGAGGCTTGGGCGCCATTTATTCCATGAAAAGGCACGCACATAAAACCAAAAAAAAGAGTTTCACAATCGGTATGCCGATTACAGCGGCGTTAAACGTCATGGCTCTTGCATTTGAAATTTTAGTGGTTTATATTTATTAAAATAAAATCCATCTGTGACTTAAAAAAAGTTCCCAGATGGATTTTTTTATTTTTTATTTTACCGTTAACTTTACCGATTCGGAATATCGGTAAACGGTTTTTTCGCCGATTTGGTCGGCAAATTTTAGCATAACGGTTACGTCGCCGGAGGCGGACGGGATATAACCCTTTTCTGATTTTGTGAAAGAAATGTCTCCGTTTATGACAATCGGCTCGCAATAAACCTCTTTTTCGCCCGATTTGGTTATAGCCGTTGCCTTAAACTCGGCTTCGACTCCGGCGGCAACCGAATAATCCTCAAAGGGAACAATTTTGGTTACAAAATCCTTTGCCCATAAAGCGCCGTCAGTGGTATAGGAAGAATATCCGTTTAAAATTACGTCGTAAAGCGTTTCCTTGCTTGAATAGTTCCAAGGGTTAACGCTTATTCCGCGGTTATTAAGCTCGTATGCGTTTGAGGCGTTCATGTTTGAGCTTGCCGGGTGGTATGAAATATTGTAGGGGTTAACCTTTTTTGCAATATCGCTGTAAATTCCGTTTATAGAGCCTAAATATCCGCAGGAAACGTTGGGGATAATCTCTCTTGCAAGCTTTAACTGCTCAAAATTAAAGGAAATAATGTTAACCTGATGAGCAACGCCGCATTTGGCGATAAGGTCGCGCAAAAGGTAAACGGTATCGGGGTGGGTTGTTTTAATTTCAATGGTGTGCATCATATCGACGCCTCTGAATTCCTCAAAAAACTCCTCTAATTTCGGGATATGCTCGTCCTTTGTTCCTTTTAACGGAAAATACTGCACTTGGAATGTGCGAAGCTCGCTAACCTTGCCTTTGCCCTCGGTGTAATAGCCGATATCGTCGCTATGCATGATAACAAATTCCATGTCGGCGGTAAGGTAAATGTCGCATTCTACGGCGTTTGCGCCCGAATCAATCGCCGCCTTCGCTCCCGACAACGAGTTGTCGGCGTTTGTGGCGGGCTGACCTCTGTGACCGACAATGTTAATATCTCTGAAAAGGGTGTCTTTTTCAAAAAGGTCAATTGTCTCAAACATGCTTTCCGAGCTTTCGGAAACGGTTCCGTTTGCGCCCGAGTTAAAGGCGTTGCAGTGCGCCTCAACCGAGTTGTCCTTTGTGTCAACCCAAACGGTCATAAGCCTGTTTTGCAAATAAACTATTTGTTCGCTTGTTGCGTGACTTCCAAGAAAAATAATTTTTGCGTTGTTGGAGTTTGCTTCGTCACGAAGCCCGATTAAATAGGATAAATCCCCGTCAAGCTCGTTACTCCTTGCGTCAATGGCTCCGCTTATGCTCGGCACAAGCTTTCTTACGCTTTTTACAAGCTCCGCCTTGTCCGACATAACGATGCAATCGAAAAAGTCGATTTCGTTTAGGGTTTCGCCTAATGCGGTTGCCGCTTTTTCGCTTTCAACGTAAAATATGGGTATAACCCTGTCCTGGCACATGGCCAATGCCGCGTCAAAGGGGACATAGAGCCCGTCCTTTGCCGTAACAAAAAGCTCGTCGTCAAGATGAAGTATTGCGTTTGACGGAGTTCGCTCGCCGACAAGCGCGGCGAAAAGCTCGCTCGACGTAATGTCAAAAACGGTCGTGCTTTCGGCGGTCAAGCATGCCTTAACCTCAATTTCTTCAATAATAGGCTTTTGTTGCTCTGCGACCGAGCTGGTATTTTCTGCGTTACTGCTCGATTGGGTTGCTTCCTCGGTGTTACACGACGAAAAAACGCAAAAAACTATTGAAATCGAAAGAATAATACTTAAAAATCGTTTCATATTAAAAAACCTACTTAAAAAAGCTGCGTGTAAAAACCTTACGCGCAGCTTTAATTTTTGTGTTTTATATTCCAAGAAGCGGTTTTGCTGCGGATTCAAGCTTAGCCATAAGCTCGGTTGCGGCGCATTTGCTTTCGCCGATGGCGGTAAGATAAATTTTAATTTTCGGCTCGGTGCCCGACGGGCGAATGATAACCTCGGCACCGCCCTTAAGCGAATATGCAAGAACGTCGGATTTCGGTAACTCGATAACCGTTTTTTCTCCGCTTACAAGGTCGGTGGCTACCGAAACGCCGTAATCGCAAACCTTAA
>JAFNUO010000032.1 GCA_017383985.1 Clostridia bacterium
ACGACGCTTATGGGCGATAAGGTAGAAGGTAGAAAGGAATTTTTGGCGAAGTACGCAAACTTCAATAAAAAGGATACCTTTATGGAAAAGATAGAAAAAACGGACAAAAAGGAGAACGGCAATGGCGAGAAGTAAACAAGAACCCGAAACGACGCAACCTACGGGAAATCTTTACGTAGAACCGCTTGAAAAAGTGTTGCATACGTCGATGTTGCCGTATGCGGAATACGTTATTCTCGATAGAGCGTTGCCACGCGTTGAAGACGGGTTGAAACCCGTACAAAGACGTATTTTATACGCAATGACCCCGATTGCATTATCATCGCCGACGAAGCCGCTTGCTCATTACTTAAATAAGACACAAAAAAGTCGATTGGATTAACTCCAATCGACTTTTAAATTTTTTTAAATTATTATAAAGATAAAATATGGTCGGCGACGTAAATTCCCATAGCTCCCGCTTGGCTTAGTCCTCGCGTAATACCCGAGCCGTCGCCGATAAGGTAAATACCGTCGGTAATACGGAAATATTCATCATGGCAAGGCTTGATTGAATAATACTTAGCCTCACAGCCGTAAAGCAAGGTATCGTCATTAGCCGTACCCGGGGCAACCTTATCAAGGGCATATATAGTTTCGATAATGTTGGTAAGTATTCTATGCGGTAAAACAAGCGAAATATCGCCCGGAGTTGCCTTTAAAGTGGGGAAAACGGTATTTTGCGATAATCTATGTTCGTTTGTGCGTCGGCCACGGATAAGGTCGCCGAAACGCTGAACAAGTACGTTACCGCAACCTATTTCGTTGGCAAGGCGGGAAATAGATTCGACATATTCGGTAGGCTTATCGAACGGCGCGGTAAAGTTAATACTTGAAAGAATGGCAAAGTTGCAGTTTTCGGTGCGCTTTACGTCGTCGGAAAAGCTATGTCCGTTGGCGGTAATAACGCCGTTATTGTTTTCGGCGCTTACCAAGCCGCCTTTATTAAAGCAAAACATTCTTGTTCTGTCTTCAAACGTTTTGGTTTTGTAAAGCACCTTTGGCTCGTAAATATGGTCCGAAAAACCGCGCCAAATGGCGTCTTTCATCTCCACTCTGACGCCAATATCAACGGTATTGGAAAGAACGTCAACGTCAAAATCCTTGCAAAGGCTTGATACAAACTTTGAGCCGCCGCGACCGGTTGCAACAACAACATAGTCGGTTTCAACAACATAGTCGCCGTAGGAAATATCGTTTATGTGAATAAGATAATTTCCGCCGTTGCCGTAAATTTTTTCAACCGACTCGACTTCACAGCCGGTGGTAAGCTCTACCCCGTTTACGGCAAGAAAATGGATAAGGTTACCCATTATGCGCATATTTCGGTCGGTACCAAGATGACGCACGTTCATATCAAGCAGGCGCAAGTTGTTTTGCAAGCATTTAAGCTTTAGTTCCTGATTAGATTCGTAAATAGCGGGATAGTCGCGGGTTTCGTTACCAAATTCGTCGGTAATAACGTCGCTACAAGAATAAAGTATCTCGTCAACGTAACCGATATATTCGTTGGCCACGTCCTCCCCAAGCTCTTCGCCCAATTTTCCGCCGTACGCCGTTCCGAGGTTAAATTTTCCGTCGGAAAAGGCACCGGCGCCGGCATAACCCGACGTTATAGAGCACATTTTACAATGAATACAGCCCTGCTTAGAGGAAGCAGGGCATTTTCTGTTATTCAGAGCGTTTCCCTTTTCTATAATAATAATCTTTTTAGCGGGGTTCTTTGAAATTAACCGATAAGCCGTCATAAGACCGCCGATACCGCCGCCAATTATGGCCACGTCATATCTTTTCATAAAGTCATTTCCTCCGTTAAAGGTAATTATTCAATGCATAAGCACCGAGTATTATTATAAAATAACCGCTCAGTTTTTGCAACACAATTGCAAAACAATATTAAATTATAAAGTAGCTGCCATAACCGCCTTAATGGTGTGCATTCTGTTTTCGGCTTCCTTGAAAACGATTGAACGCTCGCTTTCAAACACTTCGTTCGAAACCTCCATTGAATCACGTCCGAAACGTTCGCACATTTCTTTGCCAACGGCGGTATTTTTATCGTGATATGCGGGCAGACAATGCATAAATACGGCGTTTTCGCCCGCGTTATCCATAAGCGCAGTATTAACCTGATACGGGCCAAGCTCGGCAATGCGCTCTTCCCAAACCTCAACTGGTTCACCCATTGAAACCCAAACGTCGGTATAAATTACGTCTGCGTTTTTAGTTGCCTTCATCGGGTCTTCCTCAAAACGTAAAGCTGCTCCCGTTTCGGCGGCAATTTCTTCGCACTTTTTAATTAAATCGGCGTCGGGGAAAAACTTTTTCGGCGCACAAGCGGTAAAGTTAAGCCCCATTTTTGCACAACCGACCATAAGCGAATTGCCCATGTTAAATCGGGCGTCGCCCATGTATACAAAGTTAATACCCTTTAATTTGCCGAATTGCTCCTTTATTGTGAGGAAATCGGCAAGAATTTGGGTTGGGTGATACTCATCGGTAAGTCCGTTCCAAACGGGCACAGAGGCGTATTTTGCAAGTTCTTCGACTATATCTTGGCCAAAGCCGCGATACTCTATACCGTCGTACATTCCCGAAAGAACACGGGCGGTATCGGCGATACTTTCTTTCTTGCCAATTTGGGAACCCGACGGGTCAAGATAGGTTGAGCCCATGCCAAGGTCACGAGCCGCAACCTCAAAAGCGCAACGGGTACGTGTACTGGTTTTTTCAAAAATAAGGGCAACGTTTTTACCCTTGCAAAGCTCGTGAGTCTCCCCTGCCTTTTTCTTCGCTTTTAAATCGGCGGCAAGGTTTATAAGATATTCTATCTCTTCGGGTGAAAAGTCAAGCAATTTAAGAAAATCCTTACCCTTTAAGTTCATAAAAATCTTCCTTTCCTCAGGCGCAGGCGTTAACAATAACTTCAAGCGCTTTTTTAAGCAATTCGTCGGGAATATTTAAAGCCGGTAACAAGCGGATTTTTGTTTTAGCTTTAAGCACCAAAACGCCGTTTTTCATACATTCGGCTAAAATCTCGCCCGAATCCTTTTCGGTTTCGATGCCAATCATAAGTCCCATTCCGCTGACCGATTTAACGCCTTTTGCGTTAGACAAGGTATCGAAAATAAGCTTTGACTTGGCGTTAACCTCGTCAAGCAATTTGCCGTCAATTCGACCAAGCACATTAAGCGCCGCCGAGCAGCAAACGGGGTTGCCGCCGAAGGTTGATCCATGAGTACCCGGGGTTAAAACATTCTCTACCTTTTCGCTTAGTAAGGTTGCGCCGAGGGGTAAGCCTCCCGCAAGGCCCTTTGCCGTAGAAACAATATCGGGCGTAATGCCGTAGTTCATATAACCGTAAAGCTTGCCGCTTCTGCCGTTGCCGATTTGAACCTCGTCGGCGATAAGCAAGATATCCTCTTTTTCGGCAAGCTCTTTCAAGGCCGAAACAAAATCTTTTTGAAGAGGATTTACTCCTCCCTCGCCTTGAACAACCTCGAACATAATTGCAGCGCATTTATTTGCTTTAACAAGCTTTTCAACCGAGGCGATATCGTTAGCTTCGGCGTACAAAAAGCCTTCGGTAAGAGGAGTGAACATTTCGTGGAATACATCCTGGCCCGTAGCGGCAAGGGTTGTTATCGTTCGGCCATGAAAGCTGTTTTTAAGGGTGATTATGTTATAATAATCGGCGCCCTTTTTGTCGGCGGCATATTTACGCGCGACCTTAATCGCACATTCGTTTGCCTCGGCTCCCGAATTTGAGAAAAAGACCTTTTTCATGCCCGTTCTTAAACAAAGCTGTTCGGCAAGCTTGGCACACGGCTCGCTGTAATACAAGTTAGAGGTATGTGAAAATTTATTCATTTGGTCGGTTACCGCTTGGGTTATTTCGTCGTCGGCAACGCCAAATGTGTTAACCGCAATTCCCGTACCGAGGTCGATATATTCCTTGCCGTTTTCGTCATATACAAGCGAGCCTTTTCCCCTTACAATTTCAAGAGGAAAACGGGCATACGTACCGACAATATACTCTTTATCTATCTTTTTAGTATCAGACATAGGTTAAACATCCCTTTTGAACATAGTACCGATACCTTCATCGGTAAGGGTTTCGATAAGTATTGAATGAGGTACGCGTCCGTCGATAATAAACACCTTTGTAACGCCCCATTTAATGGCGTTAGTGCAACATTCAACCTTTGGTATCATACCGCCGTTAATTACGCCTTCTTCAACCAATCTTTCGGCGTCGGAAAGGGTTATAACGGGTATAAGGGTTGACGGGTCGTCCTTGTCATATAAAATTCCGCTTATATCGGTAAGGGAAATAAGGCTTTCCGCCTTTAATTCGCCTGCGATTTTGGCCGCAGCGGTATCGGCGTTGATGTTATAAACGTTACCCTCGCCGTCGCAGCCTACGGTTGATACAACGGGGATATAGCCTTTTTCAAGTACGTCTAAAATCGGCTCTACGTTAACGTTTGTAATATCGCCGACAAAGCCCAAACGCTCGTCTTTTTTAGCGGCTTCGATCATATGGCCGTCAAGTCCGGAAAGACCGATTGACTTGCCGCCTTTAAGCTGGATAAGGTTAACAAGGCTTTTATTTATTTTGCCCGCAAGCACCATTTGTACAACCTCGGCGGTTTCCTTATCGGTTACGCGAAGCCCGTCAACAAATTGGCTCTCCTTACCGATTTTGTCAAGCATTTCGGTGATTTCGGGGCCGCCTCCATGTACCAAAACGACCTTTACGCCGATAAGAGAAAGCAAAACGATATCTCGCATTACCGAGTCCTTAAGCTTTTCGTTTATCATGGCGTTGCCGCCGTATTTAATTACCACGATTTTTCCGTTATATTCCTGAATATACGGCAAAGCGTGGACAAGTATTCTTGCGCGTTCGGAATTGGAAATATTCATTTTTCTTCCCTCCAAAAATCAAGTACGATAGTCGCCGTTGATCTTTACGTATTCGTAGGTTAAGTCGCAGCCCCATGCGGTAGACGAAAATTCGCCGTCGTTTAAGCTTACAAGAATATCAATTTCCTTTTCGAGCAAAATTTCTTTTGCAATTTCTTCAGAGAATTCAATTCCTGCGCCGTTTTTGCAAACGGGAATTTCGCCCTTAGCGGAAGCAAAGGAAACGTCGATTTTATTAACGTCAACGTCAGCGCCGCTGTATCCGATTGCGCAAAGCACTCTGCCCCAGTTGGCGTCGGCGCCGAACATTGCCGCCTTTGTAAGCGACGAACAGATTACGCTTTTTGCAACTGTCTTTGCGATTTCCTTTGATTTAGCGCCGTTTACTTTACATTCAAGCAATTTTGTTGCGCCTTCACCGTCGCCCGCAATACATCTGCAAAGATGTACGGTTACGGTGTTAAGCGCTTTCATAAAGGTATTATAATCGTCGTTTTCGGCGGTTATTTCGTTGTTTCCCGCCATACCGTTCGCGAGAACACAAACCATGTCGTTAGTGGAAGTATCCCCATCTACGCTTACCATGTTAAAGGTGTCGGCGATGTCGGTTGAAAGGGCTTTTTGGAGCAAATCGGAGCTAATCGCGCAATCGGTTGTAATAAACACAAGCATGGTCGCCATGTTTGGGTGAATCATACCCGAGCCCTTGGCAATTCCGCCGATTTTACATTCTACTCCGCCGATTTCAAAGCTTACGGCAACCTCCTTAACCTCGGTATCGGTGGTCATAATGCCCTCTGCGGCAAGCAAGCTATTGTCGCCTAGTCCAGCAACAAGAGACGGGATACCCGATTTAATCGGTTCAATGTCAAGCGGTTGGCCGATTACGCCCGTTGACGCAACAACAACGTCGCCCGACGCAATATTCATTTCGGTGCCGAGCAAATCGCTCATTTGTTCGGCAATTTCGATACCGTTTGCGTTGCATGTATTTGCGTTGCCGCTATTGCAAATAATCGCCTGGGCCTTTCCGTCGGAAATATGCGCCTTTGTAACGGTAAGAGGAGCGCCTTTTACAAGATTTGTTGTGTAAACGGCGGCGGCGTTAGCCTTAACCTCGCTAAAAATAAGGGCTAAATCGCGCTTTGTTCTGTTTTTACGGATACCGCAATGTACTCCGTTTGCGGTAAAGCCTTTTGCGGCAGTTACGCCGCCCGAAATGGTTTTCATTTATATTTCCCCACTTTTAATAAGTTAAATTTCAAGTCCGTCGGTTTGGTTCGCGCCGATAATCAAATTAAGACATTGAACGGCGGCACCGGAGGCACCCTTGCCCAAATTATCATATCGCGCGATAAGCAAAATACGGTCGTCATTTCCCGCAACGGTAACCTGCATAGCGTCGCTAAGCGACATTCCGGCGGCCGAAATCATTCCGTTTTCGTCAATAGACGGCGAATATTTTACTAACTCGCCAACATATTTAGCGGCGTAAACCTTTTTTATATCTTCGGCGGTCTTTCCGTCGTTAAGCTGAGACGCAAAAAGCGGAACGGTTACAACCATGCCCGAATAAAAGTCAGATACAATCGGGCAAAAAATCGGTTCGTTTTCAAGGCCTGTAACCGCCTTCATTTCCTTTAAATGCTTATGCGTTTGGCCAAGAGCATACTGGCGAGGGGCACAGTAAAGGGCGTCAACCTCATAGTCCTCATATTCGGCTATCATTTGCTTTCCGCCGCCGCTATATCCCGTAATCGAGTGGCAGGTAAGCAAGGTTTCCTTGCCGATTATGCCGGCGTCGATAAGCGGCTTTACAAGGGCGATAAATCCGCTTGCGTGGCAACCGGGGACGGCTACCCTCTTTGCGTTAGGAATAGCGTTAGCAAGCTTTTCGTCAATTTCCGGAAAACCATATGTCCAATCGGCGTTTGTTCGATGAGCGGTTGACGTATCAATTATTACCGTATTATCGTTTTCAACCAAACCGACCGCTTCAATAGCCGCGGCATCAGGCAGGCACAAAAAAGCGACGTCGGCGCAATTAATAGCCGCTTTACGGCAATCGGTATTTTTTCTATCCTCTTCTTTAAGGGTTATAAGCTCAATATCCTCTCGCTCGGAAAGGCGCTCGTAAATTCTAAGTCCCGTTGTTCCCGCTTTTCCGTCGATAAAAATTTTCTTTTTCATGTTTTAACTCCAATTATACAAGTTTATACATTATATATACATTAATTTTACATCTTTATGCATAAAAAGTCAACAAACATTTATAATTATACATTAAATTAGACATTGTGTATAAATATTAATATCACTATGGGTTCGGTTTGTGCATTTAATAGTAAAAATAACGGATATCCAGTAATTTCTGTATATCCGTTATACATTTATTTTACATATTTATACGCTTCAAGGCGATAAATTGGCATTCCCTGCTCCGAAAAACGGCGCTCATATTCAGTTACTATGTTGTCCTCAATGCCACTATTGTGCAAATCGAAGGAAACGTTTTTAAGAGCGTAGCCGAAAGAGGTTAGCTGCTCCACCGAGTACTCGAAAAAATGCATATTATCGGTTTTTTGGTGTATTTCGGCGCCATCGACAAGCAGTTCATCGTAAATTTTAAGAAAACGGTGATTTGTCAGGCGGTGAATAGCATAGCTCGGTTTTGGGAACGGACAGGAAAAGTTAAGATAAAGCCTTGTTACCGTATGCGGTTTTATAAGGCGGGGCAAATATTCGGCGCTTGTTTTTATAAATAAAACGTTTTTAAGACCCATTTCCTTAGCCTTTTCGCAGGCGAGAACAACCACATTCGCCGCCTTTTCGACCGCAACAAAGTTAAGCTCCGGATGACGTTTTGCCATTTCACAGACAAATTGTCCCTTGCCGCAACCGACCTCTAATTCGACGGGGTTGTCGTTACCGAAATATTCGGCAAAATTTATGTATCGGACATCCTTTACGTCGTCGAAATTTCTTTCTTCGGTTAAATATTCAAAAAGATTTTCCTTGCACTCAGCAAGACGCTCGTCAAGGTACTTCTTTTTTCTCATTCTCATAAAAAATCAATCAATCCAAATTTAAAAAATCTTTACGGTATTTTACTCCGAACGCCTCGGCAAGCTCAACCATTTCGCTGTCTTTAATCGTATTAACTCTCGGTCTGTTACAGGTGAGCATATAAATTTGGGCCGCTTTTTCGACAGTTTCGATAAGGCCAAAGGTTTCGTCCATATCTTTACCGGCGCCGTAAATACCGTGCATTCCCCAAATTACAAGGCGGAATTCCTTCATCTTTTCGGCGGTAGCTTCGCCAATAGTGTTGTTACCGCAAAGCATCCACGGAAGAACACCTACACCGTCGGGGAAAACAACAATACATTCGGTACACATTTCCCAAAGAGTATGGGTAATTTTCTTTTCGTCAAGCTCGTGAACATAGTTCATAGCAAGGGTATTGGTCGGGTGGGAATGGATTACAACGCGGTTTTCGGGGTCAACCGAAAGACGAGCCATATGGCTCATGAGGTGAGCCGGGAGCTCGGAAGTAAATTTTCCGCCGTCTTTATACCCCCAAAGAAGCTCGGCCGTAGTACCGTCGGCGGCAATACGGATAATACCGAGGTTGGTTTCGGGGTCTTTTTCTACGTTTTTAAAGTACTTACCGGTACCGGTTACGATAAAGATTTTTCCGACAAGGCTCATAGCGGTAAAGCCGATAGGGATAGTTCTTATAACATTATTAAGGTCAAGATATTCGGCAACCAAAGCCTCATCAAGCATATAGCTGATGTTTCCGCCGTTACGTTCGTCCCAACCAAGGCGATACATGTTAGCAGTAGTGTCCATCATTTCGCGGACAAAGGGCGCAGTAAAAATATCCTTCATTTTCAAACCTCCGTATTATAAATAGAAAAGCTCCGAGTCTTGAGACTTGGAGCTTTTCTGGTGCTGGTGACCGGACTTGAACCGGTACGGTGTTGCCACCGAGGGATTTTAAGTCCCTTGCGTCTGCCGATTTCGCCACACCAGCAAGTCACTTATACATTATACTCACAACCTATTTGAGTGTCAAGTAAAAGCTTACATATTTTTATCAATTAATGCGGCCAAATGCACTCTGTCCCACAGTAAAACGCGATTTGCCTTTGCAAGGTCGACGGCAAAGTCGGTAAAATAGCTATTTGTTATTACTACGCCGACGTGACATCCGTAAAATTCCCTTGCGGCGACGATTTCCTGAACAGGCGTGTTTCCAAGCCGCGTTGAGTAAACCTTACACTGAACGGCAAAGCGAACCCCGTCACGTTCCATTATTATGTCGGCGCCTTGATCGTGCGACGAACCGGTGACGGTTACGTTTTCGTATTCGAGTTTTTCAAAAAGGTCGGCCGCATACTGTTCAAATTCAAGCCCTGTCATTTCATCAATTTCGGCAAGCTCGGCGGCGACGTCTCCGCTAAAGCGCTTAGTACCCTTTTTACGGCGTAAAATCGCAACAAGCGTACAAACAATGCCCATAAGCAAAAGCACGCCGCCGATAATATAGCCCGCATTAAAAGAGTATATAACGGCGCATGTTATGGCAACAGACGCACCGATAAAAAAGGTTATTATCAACATTATAAGCATTTTTACGCCTCCTTTTTGAAAAACGGGGCCGTTTAAAACAGCCCCGAATACAATTATTTTCTTATACCGAACGAAACGACATCAACCATTTCTTCTTCATACTTAAAGGTAATGTCATATTCGCCTGCGCTAATCCATAAATCACGAACGAATTTAACTTCCTTGCCCTCGGTACCGTTGATAGCAAAGGTAAGGCGACATTCGTCGTTAAAGAACACGCGAACGTTCATTTGAGCAAGCGAAGGCGCGTCCGATTTAAGAACGGCGCTAACCATGTAGTTGCCCTTTTCTTTAACAACCGCGTGGAACGAAGAGTCAAGGCTAATATCATCGGCAACAAGTACGGGCTCTCTTCCCTCTTCACTTAAAATAAGTTTTTTAAGGTCGATACCGCCGGTTCTTAAAAATCTTTCAAACGACTGACAATTCATGAGATAGTTAAGCATATGCTTAACGCAACGCTGTAACTCGCCACGGGTAAGTGCGCCGTTTTCAAGCGATTCGTGGAGGTTATCGGTACGAGCCTCGGCGTCGCCGGTAACCATGAAAATGTCATTCTGTGCTCTGAGCATGGCCTTAATGTTTTCGGCCGACGACTTTTCGCCGTCGTCGTTCATTACAGTCCACCAGTCGGTCATTACAAAGCCGTCGAATCCCCACTCGTTACGCAAAAGTTGGGTGTTAAGGTCATAGTTGCTTGCCGCCCAAATGCCGTTAATCGGGTTATATGAGGTCATAATTGAGCGAATCGGGCTCTCTTTAACGGCGATTTGGAAAGCTTTTGTGTAAATTTCGCGGATAGCGCGTTCGGAAACGATTGAGTCGGTTGAATGACGGCAGGTTTCCTGGTTATTAGCGGCATAATGCTTAATTACCGACGTGTTTCCGCTTACAGAAATGCCTCGGCAAATGGCGGCGGCCATTTTACCGGTAAGAAGCGGATCTTCCGAGAAATATTCAAAGTTTCTTCCGTTCAAGGGGTGGCGGTGAATGTTAATTCCGGGGCCAAGCAAGCAGTCAACCTCATAGGCCTGAAGCTCGACGCCCTCATAAACGAACATTTCCTCCACTAAATCGGGGTCGAAGGTACAAGCGATAAGCGTACCGTTAGGCATTGAGGTTGCTTCCTGTCCTCCGTCAAGACGAATTCCGCTCGGGCCGTCGGAGCCGCAGGCAATCGGCACGCCGAAAGCATTAAGCGACAAGTTAAGTCCGCCAAAGGCACAGCAAGTTCCCTGAGTTGCCTTGGGACTTCCTAGGCCTTCGCCGTAAACAAGCACCTTAAGGTCGTTGTTGTTAAGCTGGGCAACAAATTCGTCCATTGTGCATTTGCCGTTTTTAACGTCGATAAGCTTATATCCCTTATCACCGGTATATTCAACACCGTCGCAACGGGCGGATAAAATTCTCTCTTCAAGGTCGTAATCGCGGGTAGGAACCGGCTCGGTAGTCATTTTATACGTACCGTCGGCGCTAAGCTCGGGCTTCATGCGGTCAAAGGCAACAACCGGCATTACAGCGGGTAAGCACTGCTCGGTTACGGTATCTTCGGCTACATCGTAAGTAAATTTATGCTCGGCACAGCGAACGCAGGTACCGATATAAATTTTATATTCGCCTTTTTGGAGAAGGTATGCGGCACGGTAACCACTAATTCCGCTATCGTCGTATGAAGCCATTTTATTAACGGGGAAAGTAAGTGTTACTGTTTCGCTTTCTCCCGATTTAATAATACCGGTTTTCTTAAAAGCGGCAAGCTGACGCAAGGGGTTGCCGAGTTTGCCCTGAGGCGCTTCATAATAAAGCTGGACAACCTCTTTACCGTCGAAGTCGCCGGTATTTTTAACGGTAACGGTGGCGGTAATGTCGCCGTCGTTTACCGAAACGGAGTTGGTTACAAGCTCAAAGGTTGTGTACGAAAGTCCGAAACCGAAAGGATATTTAACCTCATCCTTTGCGACCGTTTCAAAGTAACGGTATCCGACATAAATATCTTCGGCATATTTATTGCAAATTTTATCGCCGAAGTTAGCGTTTGACGGATACTGAGTTATATCCTCAACAATAGTATCGGCAAGTTTGCCCGACGGGTTAACGTCACCGCAAAGGATATCGGCGGCGGCGTTTCCGCCTTCCATTCCGCCCTGCCATACGTAAAGCAAAGCGTCAATGTTATAATCGTCAACAAACTTAACGTCAATTACGTTACCTACGTTAAGTACAACGGCAACCTTATCGAAAGCGGAGGAAACCTTTTTAACCATGTCAAGCTCGGCTTCGGTAAGGAAGTAACCGCCCTCGCCCGCAAAGTTATCCTGGTCCTCGCCGGCGGTACGGCCAATAATGATTATAGCTTTATCAGATTCGGCGGCGGCGGTTTTTACCGTTTCGTCGTCAAGCGGCATTTCCTTTTGGCACCAAGGCTCCTGAGCCCAACCGGCGCCCATTTCAAACGGATTTTCCTTTACCCATTCGGCGTAAACAGCGGCAAGTTTTTCGTTAACCTCGACCTTTTCGTTGGCACGAAGTCCGTCCAAAATATTAGTTACATAAGGAGCGTTAACAAGGCCGCCCGAACCGGTACCGCTTTTGTAATAATTAAGTTGGATTCGGCCGAAAACCGAGATTTTTTCACCCTTATTAAACGGCAAAACGTTGTTATTATTTTTAAGCAAAACGCAACCGTCGGCAGCTACCTTTCGCGAATAAGCAATAAGCTCGGGAACGGCTTGTTGCTTAAGATTTTTCAAATCATAAATTCCGATTTTTTCACTTGACAGCATATTTACCACCTGATATCATAAATTTATAATGGTATATTATCAAATTACAGCATTTTTTTCAATACTTTTTATACCGAATAATATAATATTTTGTGATTTATATATCTTGAGGTGACAAGTTTGGTTCATTTTAAATATCTAATTATCGGTTTTATTATCGGAGTCGGTTGCATAGCCCCCGGCGTAAGCGGCGGCTCGCTCGCTATCGCTTTTGGCATTTATGACCGACTTATCGGTTGCGCCGTTCATTGGAAAAAGAAATTGTTAAAAGAATTAAAGTTCCTTATCCCTCTTGGAATAGGCGGCGTTGCGGGCGTTGCCGTTTTCGGTTTTGGGCTCAGTTTTCTTTTCGACGAATTTGAGTTTTCGATGAGACTTATTTTCGCGGGGCTTATGCTTGGCACCTTCCCGTCGACCTTTAAAACGTCGTGCAAAGAGGGGTTTAAAAACTATTATCCGCTTTTATTTATTGCGTCGTTGGCAATTTCGGTTTTTGGATTTAATTTAATCGCCTCGGGCGGAGAACTTCCTCTTAACACGTTAACGGCGGGTCTTGGCGGATTCATTTTCGGTTTTGGAACAATAATCCCCGGCGTTAGCTCGTCGGCCATTCTTATCGCGCTCGGTTTATATCAGCCGATGCTTGAAAGATGCACTTCCCTTGATTTTGGGATACTTATACCCGTTGCGGCGGGAATTTTGCTAAGCGGTATCATGCTTTTAAAGTTGGTTGAATGGTTATTTAACAAGTTTTATGGCGCCGCTTCGTTTATTTTCTTTGGATTGCTTGGCGGTTCAACCGTTGCAATTATTCCGAAAATTACCGAAATTAATCTTACCCTTGTAATTTCGCTTATACTTGCAATAATGGGCGCCGTTGGTTCATACCTTTTCGGTAAAAAATTTGATAACATCAAAGAAAAGCCCAAGGAATAAAAGGCGGTGACCCTATTTGTCAAACGAAAAATATATTCGCACCGAAATGCTTATCGGCGAAAGCGGCATGGCAAGCCTTAAATCGGCTCACGTTGCCGTTTTCGGCATAGGCGGCGTCGGCTCCTACGCCGTAGAAGCCTTAGCAAGAAGTGGCGTCGGTCATATATCGGTTATCGACGCCGACAAGGTTAGCGAAAGCAACATAAATCGCCAACTTATCGCCACCGAAAAAACGGTAGGCATTGACAAGGTTGAGGCGGCTTACACAAGAATTAAGGAAATTAACGCGGACGTAAAAGTTGACCGCTATACCCTATTTTTCAGCGAAGAAACCGCCGATATGATTAACCTTGGCGATTGCGATTATATCATAGACGCTATCGACAGCGTTAAATCGAAAATAGCGCTTATAACCCTTGCAAAAAGCAGAAATATTCCGATTATAAGCTCGATGGGAACGGGCAACAAATTAGACCCGACTCAGTTTGAGGTTGCGGACATTTCGAAAACAAGCGTTTGTCCCCTTGCAAGAATTATGAGAAAACAGTTGGGGCTTCGCGGGATTAAGCACTTAAAGGTAGTTTATTCAAAGGAGCTTCCCGCCGTTCCCAACGAAAGCGACGAAAGTCCTAACCCCGGTAAGCATACCATACCGGCAAGCATTTCGTTTGTACCCGGCGTTGCGGGACTTATTATAGCGGGAGAAGTTATTAAAGACATAATTAAGGACGGAAATCCATGACAGATTTCCGTCCTTATTTTTTTGTTATTTAAGGGTTTCGCTGTTGTTAACTACGCCGCAGCTGTAAAGAAATAAAACGTCGGCATTTTCAAAGGTTATAAACTTATTCAACGCATCGGGTTGAATATAGCGTATATCGACAACGATTATTTTTGAATAAGCTTCGACAAGCCACGGAGCAAGAGCCGAGCCGAAAGAATCTCTAAACAAAATAAGTTCCTTGTCGGTTTTGGCAAGCTTGTTTTCAATCGTCAGTAACGACGAAGAGCCGTTAAGGAAAAAGGTATAACGGTCGCGTTCATCGCCTTCGCCCCAATAAACTCCACCGATTTTTCCTTTATCAAGGTCATTTACTACGGCGTTTTCTATAGCCTCATTCATCGGGTAACAAATTGTTTCGGCGGGCAAATTAAGGGCCGATTGACCATTATAAACGCCGTAAAACGGCTTATCCAAGGCCATTATTTGGCAATCGGTTACGCGATCGGAAAAGCCCATTTTATCGGCCAAAATATCGGTTACGCCCTTTAAATTTTCGCTTTTCCAATGGCTATCGGTTTTATAATAATCGTCGGCGGAAAGCGCCGAAAATATGTCAACAACCGTCATGGTATCGGAAAGCCCGTTATTAAGCTTATTTTTCAAAAGTTCATAGTCATATGACGGGTAACCGTTTTCATCGGCAAGAAAATAATTTTTATCGGGGATAAGGGCAAAGTAGGTTTTGTTAGTATCGTTAAGATACATACGCTCTACCCTTTTAATCTTTGAAATAAAGCCTTCCACGCTTTTTTCGTTAAGCGGATAATCAAGCTTTGAAAGCGAGCCGTCGACGTTATAAACGCCGTTGTTATCCTTTTGAAAATAAAGATAGTTTAGCAAATATGCTTTCACCGAACGAAAACCGTCGCGTAAAGGAAATTGGTCGGCCATGTAGGATGAAAAATCCTTCATGGCTTTTCCGCTTTTTATGGTTTCGACGGTTATTTCGGGGAAATCGGCAAGCAATCGGCGTTCGGATAGCGAAAATTCGTTATCTTTAAGAAAAACGCCGAAAAAGG
>JAFNUO010000006.1 GCA_017383985.1 Clostridia bacterium
AAGCTCATTGTCTTGTTGCTGAACGAGGTTACGGTAGCGGTACCAACCAAAGTCCAGTCGCTTTTATAAAAACGTATAACGTCGCCGCTCTTTGCCCAGTTTGAGCCAAGCGCAGCGCTATTGTCCCAACCGTCAACGCAGGTTACCGAGTTGCCCGAAACGGCGGTTATTTTACCCGCGCGGCTATGGGAGTTAAGCGAGTCGTCGCCCATACCCTTGAAGGTACAGTCGTCGATTTCAATATAGCCCGAAATTCCGAGCACGTGAATACCGTCTACGTTTGAGCTCCAATATGTCGGGCTGTCCGATTTGGGAGCAATGTTAAGACGTGTGAACTTGAAGTTTGAGTTTGCGCCGGTAGCATAGAAGGTATCGGCGGCGGTGGAGTATACGTTAACGTCGGTAACGGTAAGTCCTTTAACCGATGTTAACGAGAAGGTGGGCAAGGATGCCGTGCCGATTGAAAAACGGGCAACGAGGGTCTTGCCGACCGTAAGCGCGTTTATAATACCGTTTTCAACGCCCGAAATGGTATACTTATTGCCCGAAAGGGTTGCGGTATAACCGGAGGAGTTTACAACCTCGTTAACCGGTGTGCCGGTGTCGGTAAGCTGATTTATGCTTACAACAAATTCGCCGCCGGTAAGAGCATTTTTGTATGTACCGTTGGTGAATTTTTCGTCAAGCAAGATTGTAACCGAGCCGTTTCCCTTTGACTCGATAACGCCCTGAACCGAGGTGAAATCCTGATAGTCAAAGTTGAGCCCCTCGATTGTGAGGTTGCTACAATTGCTGGCCACTATGATACCCGAATTTGTGCTATAGCTCTTATTGGTATTGTCGTAGCTTGTGTTTACAATAGTAGCATTTTGGCCGCGCAAGGTGATGTTATTCTTGCCGCTGAGAATCATGCCCTTTCCGCCGAATCCCAACGTGCCGGCCGACGAATCAACGTAATATGTTCCCTCGGGGAACACATAGGTTGTGCCGTCAGAACATGATGACATGCTGTTTTTAAGCTTTGTACCGTTTGAGCTTGCGGCGGATATGTCGTTCGCCACAACGCCGAGGTCGGTAACGGTGATGATTGTCCCTGCGGCAAGCGCAGTTAATCCGCACGTTACGGACGATAATAGCATTAAAACGGTCAAAACAAGCGATAATGCTTTTTTCATTTGCATTTCCTCCTTGCAAAGAATATATAAATTTTTTGATATAAAAAGCTATAATTTGATATTATTTTATCGCATAAAATAGCTGTATACACTTAAATTATATACTTTTGGCGGAATAATTCAAGCAAGCTTACTCGAAAAAATTTGTAATTACTTAATTTTTAGAATATTTAACAATTTGTGAACGCAGAATTGTGCTTTTTGGCTAATCGCTTAGTTAATATTTAGCAAATTCCAGCCAAATTCTATGTATTTTTTATTATCGAGAAGGTAATTTTTCTTTTTCCAAAAATAGACACTCGCAAACAATAACCAACTGCTCTCAAGCAAAAAATAAAAAAATAAATAGTTTTAGCGAATTTTTGTTATTTTTAAAAATTCGTATTGCGCTCCATTTTGAAAATCGAAAGGTTGTAACATTGTGCGTAATTTTTTGATAGTTTTTTGTAAATTTATAAAAAAACAATCCCCGCCGCAAAAATGCAGCGAGGATTTAATATATTACATTATATTATTATTTTTTAAGCCGATTAAAACGATTTTAACAAAAACGTAAAGCCGGTAAGTATAATTAAGAACCCAAAATTAAACAAAGAAAACATTCCGATATAGTAACCGGTTTTTTCGGGATTATACTTAACATATTCGCGGAAGGTAATAAGGCTCGCCAACGACGAAATAAGCGTACCTACTCCCCCGATATTTACGCCAACAAGCAAATCGGCATAGTTTCCCGTAAACTGAGACAAAAGTATTGCCGAAGGCACGTTGCTGATAAATTGACAGGAAATAACGCTGAACAACGACGTGCTTTTATCCAAAAGGGAGGAAAAAAGCCATCTTATCGCATCAATGCGTGCCATGTTGCCCGCAAAAATAAAGAAAAACACAAAGGTGAACAACAGGCCGTAGTCAACCGATTTTAACGCCTTTATATCGGCAAAGACAAGCACAACCGGAATAACAATTAAGCCAATCCAATAAGGTATACCGCGAAAAACAAT
The DNA here is from genome assembly GCA_017383985.1 of Clostridia bacterium. GTDB lineage: Bacteria > Bacillota > Clostridia > Oscillospirales > Acutalibacteraceae > UMGS1976. Next base: position 2,180 of record JAFNUO010000006.1, read on the forward strand.
TAAAATTGACAAGGCGAACAACGCAAGGTACAAAGCCGTTCTTTTGGGGCTAAGCACAATTTTTTCGTCGGTCAAGCTAAGCGGTTCAGCTTTTGTGAACAGAAAACAGCATATTGTTATCAGCACAACCGAAAGAATAAACGGCGGCGCCATAATTTGCAAAAACTCGACATTGGGAATTTTATATTTTGTGTACAAATAAAGGTTTTGCGGGTTACCAAACGGCGTAAGCATTCCACCCAAATTAGCGGCAATATTTTGCATAATAAAGGTAAAGGCCATGTACTTATGCTTTCCCGTAGTTGTAAGCACAAAATGTCCCAACGGCAAAAAGGTAAGCAACGCCATGTCGTTGGCTATAAGCATAGAGCCGATAAAGGTTATATAAACCAACGCAAGTATACTCATTCGCGCCGTTTTAAAAAGCTGAACAATCTTTCTTGCAAGCATATAAAAAAAGTTGATATCCTTTAAGGCGCAAACAACCGCAAGAACGCAAAAAAGACAAGTTAAGGTCTTGTAATCAAAATATGCTGCATATTCCTTGCTTGGAGGGATTATTATGCTTGTTACAATTGCCGCCGCAAGCGCAATACACATAACGGCATTTTTCTTTATAAAACCAAAACATTTGCCCGAAACCGACAATGCTTTTGCAACCTTGTTCACTGTTTTTTAACCTCTTTTTATCTTTTCTCTCTTTTTTCTCATATAAAATAAAACGCATTTGTTTATTTTCATCCTTTTGGGCCGCTATGTCAATATTTTTATTGAATTTTTTTGACACAAATTGTGCAACAAACCAAAAACAAATTTTAAACAAAAAGCAGAAAAGCGCATTTTTTGCATTTCACGGCTCTTTTTTCCACCGTTTTGGATAATAAAAAAGCAGCAGGCGTAAAAACCTACTGCTTTTTTATCTGGCGGAGCGGGTGGGATTCGAACCCACGGTACCGTGAGGTACAACTGATTTCGAGTCAGTCCCGTTATGACCACTTCGATACCGCTCCGTATTAAGTTATCCAACCTTGGATATTCAAGCTCTATCCGCCGTCGGACCTTACTATTATAAATATATTCCGCTCCGCTGTCAAGGATAATTTATGCTTTTCGAGGTAATCCTTTTCAGCCCTCGCTTTTCCAAATTCCGAGTTCCTTCATTTTACTCCTTAAAACGCGTAAATCTTCAAACGCGTCGGGCTTTTGCGACGGATTTCGCAGCAACGCCGCAGGGTGAAAAGTCCCCATCATAAAAACGCCGCCCTTTTTAAACCAATGGCCGTGTTCCTTTGTAACGCGAAACTCGGGCGAAATAAGCCTTTGCGCCGAAATTCGGCCGAGGCACACAATAATTTTAGGGTTAATAAGCTTTACCTGACGGCGCAGATAGCCGATACAACAGTCGATTTCCTCGGGTTTAGGGTCGCGGTTATGGGGAGGTCGGCATTTAACCATGTTTGCGATATAAACCTCTTCCCTTTTCATGCCGACGGCAAGCAAATATTTATCAAACAGCTTTCCCGCGTTGCCGACAAAAGGCTCGCCCTGTAAATCCTCGTTTTCGCCGGGACCTTCGCCGATAAACATAACCTCCGCGTTTTGGTTGCCTACGCCGAAAACAACATTAGTCCTATTTTCGCTTAACGGGCAGGCCGTACAACCCAAACATTCGGTTTTAAGTAGCTCAAAATCGATCAAATTCGCTCACCTCGCCTTTACATATTTATTATAACAGCATTTTTCCGCCAAGACAACCGTACAAATTTAATAAAAGACTTGAAATACGCGGCAAAAAGGGTTAAAATCAAAGCATAGTTTTATAAAATGAAAGGATTTGTTTTAAATGGCAAAAGTTTTAGTTGAAACATCTGCACGTCACATTCACGTTTCCCGTGAAGCGCTCGATATTTTGTTCGGCGAGGGTTATGAGCTTACCCCGAAAAAGGATTTGTCCCAGCCCGGACAGTTCGCTTGCGAAGAAAGAGTTACCGTTGTAGGCCCGAAAAAGGAGCTTGCCGGCGTATCTATCCTCGGCCCGGTTCGTCCCGAAACTCAGGTTGAGCTTTCGCTTACCGACGCCCGTTCAATCGGCATCTCGGCTCCCGTTCGCGAGTCGGGCGACATTAAAGGCTCCGCCGGCTGCAAGCTCGTTGGCCCCAAGGGCGAGGTTGAGCTTACCGAAGGCGTTATCGCCGCAAAGAGACACATTCACATGACTCCCGAAGACGCTGAGGCTTTCGGCGTTAAGGACACCCAGGTTGTTAAGGTCGAGGTTGAGTCAAACGGACGTAGCCTTATTTTCGGCGACGTTATTGTACGCGTTAGCCCGAAATATGCTCTTGCTATGCACATTGATACCGACGAATCCAACGCCGCAGGCATGGCTCCCGGTACCATGGGCGAAGTTATTGCTGACTAATTAAACTTTTTTTACACAAACGGAGGAAACCATTATGAAACTCGGATTTGTAAGCGCAATTCTCGACGGTTGGACTTTCGAAGAAATGATTGACACCGCCGCCGAAATGGGTTACGAATGTGTTGAGG
>JAFNUO010000033.1 GCA_017383985.1 Clostridia bacterium
CCTAACAGTCGAACAATATTCAATCATGCCAAACCACATCCATGCTATTTTGATTTTGGCGAACGAGGCGGCGGGAGCAAGCCCCCGCCCTACGATTATGGATATTGTTTGTGCGTATAAATCGTTGACAACAAGAGAATGTAAAAAGAACGGATTTGATGGAAAATTGTTTCAAACTTCTTTTTATGAACATATTATCCGTGGTCAAGAAGATTATGATGAAATAGCAAAATATATTTACGAAAATCCTATGCAATGGTATTGCGACGAATTATACGCTGAAGAATAAATTATAAAATAACTTAACCCCGACAGGCTCGAAAATCTGTCGGGGTTTTATCATGCTTATGAGAACCGGCCCTTTAAGGAGCCTTTTTTCTATTCTTATTCCTCGGGTGTTTCGGCCGCGTCGGAGGTGTCTGCGCCCTCGGCGCCGCTTCCGTCGTCGATAACCTCAACCGTTTCCTCGTCTTCGCTATGCTCGGCGAGTTCCATAGTAACAACATAGGTGCCCTCGTCGGGTTTCATAACCCTTACGCCCTTTGAGCCGCGGGCAAAGAGGCTTACGCTTTCGGTATAAACGCGGATTACTATACCGCCGCTTGTAATAAGAAGGGCGTCGTCGTTTTCGTCAACGGCGTGAACGGCGGCAACCTTTCCGTAAAGAGCGGTGCGGTAATTTGTGATACCCTTGCCGCCGCGGGACTGAACTCGGTAGTTGTCAAAGCTTGAACGGCGACCAAATCCCGTTTCCGTAACGGTGAGGAGGGTTTTACTCTCGTCAACAACCGCCATACCAACAACCTCGTCGCCTTCGCGGAGGGTGATAGCCTTAACGCCTCTTGCGGTACGGCCAATCGGACGGCAATCGTTTTCTTTAAAGCGGATAGCCCAACCGTTTTTGGTCGCAACAAGGAGGTCGCAGCCGCCGTCGGTAAGCTGAACCCATTTAAGCTCGTCGTCGTCGTCAAGAACAATGGCGTTTATGCCGCCTTTGCGGTTGGAATCGTATTTATTAAGCTCGGTGCGCTTGATAACGCCGTTTTTGGTAACCATACAAAGGAACTTGCCCTCTTCGGAAAGGTCGTTGGCCTTAACCATAACGCTAACCTTTTCGTCGGGAAGAAGCGGCAACACGTTAACGATGTTAAGTCCCTTTGACGTGCGGCTTCCCTCGGGCACTTCGTACGCCTTAAGCTTGTACATTCTGCCCATATTGGTAAAGAACAACAGCCTATCATGCGACGAGCAAACAAACATTTGCTTCGTAACGTCCTCGTCGCGGTTGGTTGCACCCTTTTTGCCGCGACCACCGCGGTTTTGAAGCGCAAACTCGTCCGAAACAACGCGCTTGATGTATCCCATTTGCGACAAGGTGATAACGCTTTCGTTTTCGGGGATAAGGTCCTCGATGTCAACGTCGCCGCTTACTGCGGTAATTTCGGTGCGGCGGTCGTCGGCGTAACGGTCGCGGATATTAAGAGCCTCGGTCTTAACGATGTCAAGAACAAGCATATGGTCGCCCAAAATGGTTTCAAGTTCCTTAATTTTTGCGTTAAGGGCGGCAAGTTCTTCCTCAATCTTTGCTCTTTCAAGGCCGGTCAACTGGCCAAGTCGCATTTGGACGATGGCGGTGGCCTGAGCGTCGCTTAAATTAAAGCGGGCGATAAGGGCCTCCTTACCGTCGGCGATAGATTTCGATTTACGTAAAATTGCGATAACCTCGTCAATGAAGTCAAGCGCAATCATAAGTCCTTCTAAGATATGCGCCCTTTCCTTGGCCTTTTTAAGGTCAAAGCGGGTGCGGCGCTCGATAACCTCGCACTGGAAATCAATATAATGTTGTAACATTTCCTTAAGCGTAAGGATTTTCGGCTTTCCGTTAACAAGGGCAAGGTTAATTACGCCAAAGGTTGTTTGAAGCTCGGTGTACGAGAAAAGCTTGTTAAGCACAACCTGGGGATTTGCGTCGCGTTTAAGGTCAACTACAATTCGCATACCGCCGTCGCGCTTACTTGAATGGTCAACAACGTCGTCGATACCCTCAACCCTCTTTTCGTCCGAAAGGTTGACTATCGCCTTAACTAAATCCTTTTTGTTAACCATATAGGGGATTTCGGTAATGATAATACGGAATTTTCCGTTGGACATTTCCTCTATCTCGGTTTTTGCGCGAACAACAAGCTTGCCTCGGCCGGTTGCATAGGCGGCGCGGATACCCGACATGCCCATTACGATACCGCCGGTCGGGAAATCGGGGCCCTTTATGTGCTGGCAAAGCTCGTCAAGCTCGGCTTCGGGGTTGTCGATAAGGTGGCACATGCCGTCGATAACCTCGCCGAGGTTATGCGGCGGGATTTTGCTCGCCATACCAACGGCGATACCCTGGGTTCCGTTTACAAGCAAGGCGGGGAAACGGGCCGGCAAAACCGACGGCTCGCGAAGGCGGTCGTCATAGTTGGGAACAAAATCGACCGTATCCTTGTCGATATCGTCAAGCATGTGGGTGGAAAGCTTGTTCATTCGGGACTCGGTATAACGGTAGGCGGCGGCGGGGTAGCCGTCGATTGAGCCAAAGTTTCCGTGACCGTCAACAAGCGGATATCTTAAATAAAAGTCCTGAACCATGTGGACCATGGCGTCGTAAACCGAAGCGTCGCCGTGAGGATGGTAACGTCCAAGAACCGAACCAACCGTGTCGGCGCATTTTCGGTAAGGCTTGTCGGGGGTAAGCCCGTTTTCGTACATCGTGTAAAGAATACGGCGGTGGACGGGCTTAAATCCGTCGCGTACGTCGGGCAAAGCTCGGCTTACGATAACCGACATCGAGTAATCAAGAAAGCTTTTGTTTACTTCGTCAACAATTTCGACGGGGACTATTTTGGTTTCCTCGTCGCTGGGCCAATAAACGTTTTCTTTAACTGCCATTTTCGTCCACCTCCTTAAATGTCAAGATTTACTACGTTGAGGGCGTTGTCCTCAATAAATTTACGTCTCGGCTCAACCTCGTCGCCCATGAGCAGGGTAAAGGTTGCGTCGGCTATTTCTGCGTCGGCCATTTCGACCTTAAGCATGGTTCTTGTTTCGGGGTCCATGGTGGTTTCCCAAAGCTGCTCGGGGTCCATCTCACCAAGACCTTTGTATCGCTGAACGTCTACCTTTTCGCTGCCGCCAAGCTCCTCGATAAATGCGTCTCTTTCGTCGTCGGAAAAGGCATAGCGGAAGTTTTTGCCCTTTGAGCCCTTAGCCGTAACCTTGAAAAGCGGCGGCTGGGCAAGGAAAATGTGTCCCCTCTCGATAAGCTCGGGCATATAGCGGAAAAAGAAGGTTAAAAGAAGCGTTCTGATATGCGCTCCGTCAACGTCGGCGTCCGCCATTATAATAATTTTGTGATATCTTAACTTTTCAATGTCAAAATCGTCGCCTATTCCCGTTCCCAAAGCAACAACAACGGGAGTAAGCTTGTCGTTGCCAAAAACCTTGTCAATTCGGGCCTTTTCAACGTTAAGCATCTTACCCCAAAGCGGCAAAATCGCTTGGTAAGTCTTGTTTCTTCCGTCGCAAGCCGAGCCGCCTGCCGAGTCACCCTCTACTATGTAAAGCTCGGTTTTTGTGTTATCGTTGGAGATACAGTCGGTAAGCTTTTCGGGCATTCTTGCCTTTGAAAGCCCCGAACTCTTGCGTGAGGTTTCCCTTGCCTTTTGGGCGGCTTCACGGGCCGACGCCGAAGCAATAGTCTTGTTAATAATAATTTTCGCCGTGGCGGGGTTGTTTTCAAGGTAATCCATGAACTGCTCGCCAATCATTTGGCTTACCATGATACCCATCCAGGTGTTGCCGAGCTTAGCCTTTGTTTGGGACTCAAACTGAGCGTCCTCAAGCTTAACGCTTACAACGGCAATCATGCCTTCCTGAACGTCTTCGCCGCGCAAATTGGAGTCGTTGTCTTTAAGCATTTTAAATTTACGCGCATATGCGTTAACAACTCGCGTAAGGGCGGTTTTAAAGGCGTTTTCGTGGGTACCGCCGTCGATTGTATGCATGGTATTGGCGAAGGAGATGATGTTGGTGTCATAGCCGGTGTTAAACTGAAGCGCGATTTCGGCGCTACCCTTGTCGTTGGAGGCCGACATGTAAATAACTTCCTCGTGAATGGGGTCCTTTTTCTTTCCCGAAAGGATATATTCGCAATAGCTCTTAATACCGCCCTCGTAATGGAAGGTTTCGCTTTTCTCAGCCTCTCCGCGAAGGTCGGATAATGTAATTTTGATGCCTGCGTTAAGGAAGGCCTGCTCCTGAAGTCGCTTCGCAAGTATGTCGTAATCGTAAACGGTTGTGTCGGTGAAAAGGGTGGGGTCGGGCTTAAAGGTAACTATGGTACCGGTTTCGGTTGTGTCGCCGATAATGTCAAGCTTTGTCGCCGTTTTGCCCCTTTCGTAACGTTGACGATAAATGTGTTCGCCGTTGCGTACAACAACCTCAAGATACTCGGAAAGCGCGTTAACTACCGACGCACCAACGCCGTGAAGTCCGCCGGCAACCTTGTATCCGCCGTCGCCGAACTTACCGCCGGCATGGAGAATTGTGTACACAACCTCAACCGTCGGGATACCCATTTTCGGGTGAATGCCTACGGGGATACCGCGTCCGTTGTCGGTTACGCGGATAATGTCTCCCTCTAAAATGTCTACTTCAATATGGGTACAGTAGCCGGCAAGAGCCTCGTCGATTGCGTTATCAACAATCTCGTATACCAAATGATGAAGACCTCTCTCACCGGTTGAGCCGATGTACATACCGGGGCGTTTTCTTACCGCCTCAAGTCCTTCAAGTACCTGAATTGATGATTCGTCGTACTTTTCGGTTACCGGCGCATTGAAATTGTTTCCGCTTAATTCGTTACTCACCTTAAAATGCTCCTTCTCATAATTTATAGTAAAATGGTAATAGTAAACTAAAATAATTTTTAATTCGCGCTTTTCTTTAATCTAAATAATTTTCGCCGATAAACCCGCTTCGTTTAAGCAGGGTTTGGGCGGAAATTTGGGACAAATAAATAATTTTTCCGCTTTTTGTCTCTTTGCTTCGGCAAACGATAAACGATTTCGGCAAATCGTAGGTAACCGAAATAACCTCGCCGTCGCGCTGAGCCTTGTTAAGATAGTTTCGGGTGTGTTTTGAAATGGTTGAAGTGTCAAGGTCGAAAATGCCGATTATGTCGTCGGTTTTGATAACGGTTGTCTCGCCGATATGCAAAATCATTTTCAAAAACTCCTTATCTTAACTTATACCACTCTTTTACCCTGACCCGAAATGACATCTTTTTCACACAATCCTTACCCGAAAGGGCAGGTTTCTTTTGGAAGATATGTAATAACTTTTGTTCAAGCTGATGGAACAGAAAA
>JAFNUO010000034.1 GCA_017383985.1 Clostridia bacterium
AAGAGGAGATGAAAAGAAATCATAGCGGTATCCCTCACGGCGGCTTTGTCATTCGAAGTGGAAGAACTGGCTTAAATGGAGAGAATCAGCACATTATCGAATACAGTTTGAAACTGGATTCAAATCCTGAGTTTACCGCTTCCGTCCTCACGGCGTATGCAAGAGCGGCGTGGAGATTGTATGAAAAAGGCGAAAGCGGTTGTATGACGGCTTTTGATATCGCGCCTAAATATTTGAGTGAAAAGAGTTCAAAGGAATTGATTGAAACGATGCTGTAAATCAGAGTAACTCTTCCAAAAAAACAAAATAATAAAAGCATAAATAGCGGTAGAGAACTTAGAAACTCTCTATCGCTATTTTTTGCATAAAAACGCCTACCTCATACACGAAGACAAGAAATGTATGAGGTAGGCTATAAATAAAGCAGATTTAGTTTGGGTTATGCTTCTTTGTAACACTCGAAGATTTCGTTTACACGTTCAGCTTCTTCTTTTTTGTTTTTTGTAAGTGCACTCACAACGGGAACCACTACCATTGAAATCGCCATTGCAGCAACACCCATTTCGGGGGATTTAGCTGCGGCAGCAGAGAAACCGGACTGCAATGAAATTACGAGAGTTGCGCCGCCAACGGTGAGAAGACCGGAGAGGATACCTGCGTATGCGCCGATTTTGGTGATCTTCTTGGAGAACAGACCCCAAATGTAAGGCCCGATAAAACAACCGGAAACAAGACCCCAAGAGAAGGACATAAGGCTAACAATAATCGGTATATTCTGTGTTGCAAAGATAAAGGAACAAGCAACGAATGCAAGGCAAAGAATTCTTGTGAGGAGCATCTGATGCTCGGGGCTTGTTTCCTTCTTTCTTATGGCAGGAATCAAGTCAACGGCAACTGCAGAAGCGGAAGTGAGAACAACCGATTCAAGAGTAGACATAGATGCAGAAAGTAAGAGGACCATAATTACTGCGAGTAAGGTAATGCCAAGTGTGCCATTACCGAGAACTTCCATCAAAACGGTAGGAATGATAGAGTCGATACCACCTTCGGGAAGCTGACCGCCAAGAATAAGTCTTGAGGTAGAACCAATGAGGTATGCACCACAACCGATTACAATGCAGAAAATAGTAGAGATAATTGTACCACGCTTAATAGCGGCAGTATCTTTAATAGCGTAGAACTTACCAATCATCTGAGGAAGACCCCAAGTACCAAAGCTTGTGAGCATAATGTTGAAGCAAAGGAACTTAAAGGAAGAACCGCCAAAAATATTCGTTAATTGAGTGCCTGTTGTAGGATTCGGATCTCCGGGGAGTGACTCAAAGTTACCAAGGTTCTGGAGGAGACCGCTAAGTCCGCCAACGTTTTCGTGGCTAAGCACGGCTACAACCAAGCATACAACACCAACTATCATAATGATTCCTTGAATCAAATCGGTATAAGCGGTTGCAATATAACCACCGGCAACAAGGTAAACAGCGGTAAGTGCCGCAATAATCAACATCCATACCCAAGTTTCAACGCCGGGGAAAACTACGCCGAACAGAGAGCCAAGACCTTTGTAAACGGCAGCAGAGTAAGGAACAAGGAATACGAAGATAATTACTGCCGCCAAAATTTTCATTCCCTTTGAATTATAACGTTTTTCAAAATAATCAGGCATTGTACGTGCGCCGAGTTTCTTTGTCATTTTTCTTGTTTTGTTTGCAAACAGCAGCCAAGAAAGTAAGCATCCAAGGATAGCATTACCGATTCCGATCCAAATTGCGCCAAGACCGATGTTCCAACCGTGCTGTCCTGCATAACCGACGAAAACAACTGCCGAAAAGTATGTAGTGCCGTAAGCAAATGCACTTACCCAACCGCCGATTTTTCTTCCACCAATCAGGAAGCCATCAAGTGTTTTGGATTTGCCAAAGCTGAAACAGCCGATGAGTGCCATTGCTATTGCATAAACTGCAAGAGCAACGAGAGTGTAAATTTGTGCGTTTGTCATTTTAATCTCCTCCTGATGAGAGCCTGTAACACGCACTGCATTTAAGGCTTGATTTTTTCTGCGTTTGATTATATAATATAGCACAGCATTAGTCAAACAAATGATTTTGATGTTTGCTATCGAAATTTTAGATGACGAGGGAAACTTGAATGGAATTACGCAACTTAATTACTTTTACTCACGTAGCAGAGCTTGGTAGTTTTACAAAAGCAGCAGAACAGCTTGGATATTCGCAATCTACAATCTCTTTTCAGATTAAACAACTTGAAGAAGAATTGGGATGCTTATTGTTCGAACGCATCAACCATACTATTACCCTTACAAAAAGAGGACACGAGCTTGTGATGTATGCCCATCAGGTACGTGCGCTTACAGATGAATTTAAAGAAAGTCTAATCAAAGATGAAGAAATTTCCGGTCATATCCATATTGTAACTCCCGACTCTGTATGCGATGATATGATAAACTCGCATTACATTGATTTTCACAATAAATATCCGAATATCTCAATAAAGTTTACAACTGCAGATACCCTTGTTATGTTCGATATGCTTGATCACAATGAGGCAGATGTTATTATTACACTCGACAACCACTCTTATAAAAAGGATTACGTTATTGCAAAAGAGGAACCCCTTTCTATGCACTTTGTTGCAAGTTCAAAATCTAAGTTTGCCGGTGTCAAAGGGCTTTCTATAAAAGATATTGTGAATGAACCATTTATCTTAACTGAGTATGGGCAAGGCTATAGGCGTGTTTTTGATAAAGAACTTGCCAAAAGATCACTCGATATTACCCCTGTTCTTGAAATTGGTAGAACGGATATCATTACTACAACGGTTGCTAATAGCGATATGATTTCATTTCTTCCCGATTTTGTTACAAAGCCTTTGATTGATTCAGGAGAACTTATCTATATTGATGTATGTGATATGAATTTAGAAATATGGAAACAGCTTATATATCATAAAAACAAGTGGATTTCCAAAAGCTTAAAAACGGTTATTGAATATATTATTGCAAACGATTTTTTCGATTAAAGCGAAAGCAGGAACTTGAGAAAAACAAAAAGCGTATTGCAGCACTTGATAAATTGATTGAAGCAGCTTTTGAAAAGAATGTGCTTGGTACACTAAGAGACGATCTGTTTGAATGTATGACCTCCAATTACGAGCAGGAGCAAAGAGAATTGATACAAGCAGTTGCCGAAACGGAACGGCAGCTTGCCAATGCTGAGCAGGATAACATCGACCTACGGGCATTTCTTTCTATCATCCGCAAATGCACCTACTTAAAGGAACTGACACCCGAACTCGTCAATCGGCTAATAACAAAGATTGAAGTTTTTGATAGTACCAAAGACGAGAATGGCAAAAAGCACGTTCCTATTAAGGTTCACTTTATTGGTGTGGGTGTTATTGTAATCCCCGATGGGAAGACAATTCTTGAAACCTATGAAGAAATCCGCAAGAATCCGCCAAAAGTGGCGTAAAAGAGAAATACGGCGTAGCCTTAATCGGCTACACCGTATCCTACATACCCCAACTGTCCTTAGCCACCTCTGGCTAAAGAGGACGGATTTTTGTTTGTATTATTCACTATTTTTTGCATTATTTATTTAATAAAGAAACGCAAAAACATCAAATAGTATAAAAATTTTTCGGTTTTCACCGCTTTTCGGTCAGCAGTCGCAAATAAAAACCTCTTTTGTCCTTAAGGGCATGAGAGGTTTTTTATGAGAATATTACTAAAAATGACGCTATAATCTTAATCGTTGATTTTTAATAAAAAATGTGATATACATAATTATAGAGCGTGTATAATTATTATATAAAATACGCAAGAGCAAAGGCCATAAAAATAAGCATAGCTTGTCCGAATAATTTTCGGAAAAATATATTAAGAAAGGAAATTTTTATTATGGGACTTATTAAAGCCGGAATAGGTGCAATCGGTGGCACACTTGCCGACCAGTGGAAAGAGTTTTTCTATTGCGAATCAATGGATAAAGAGGTTATGGTCACAAAAGGCCAAAAACGCATAGGCGGCCGTTCCTCAAACACTAAATCAAGCGAAAATATTATTTCTAACGGAAGCGGTATCGCCGTTGCCGACGGCCAGTGTATGATTATCGTCGAACAGGGTAAGGTCGTAGAAGTATGTGCCGAGCCTGGCGAATTTACTTACGACAGCTCGACCGAGCCGTCGCTGTTTTGCGGAAATTTGGGCCAAAGCATCATAGAAACCTTTAAAACCGTTGGTAAGCGTTTTACTTATGGCGGAGACACGGGCAAAGACCAACGTGTTTATTACTTTAATACAAAGGAGCTTGTCGATAATAAATTCGGCACACCTAATCCTATCCCGTTTAGAGTCGTTGACTCCAAAATCGGCTTAGACGTTGACGTTTCAATTCGTTGTTCGGGCGTATACTCGTACAAAATCGCCAACCCGTTGCTTTTTTATACCAACGTTTGCGGCAACGTTGAGCAGGAATATACCCGTGACGAGTTAGAAAGCCAGCTTAAAACCGAGTTTATAAGCGCGTTACAGCCGGCGTTTTCAAAGCTCTCCGATATGGAGCTTCGTCCTAACCAAATCGTTGCTCATAACACCGAGCTTGAACAGGCGATGAATAATGCGCTTTCGGCAAAATGGGGAGAGTTGCGCGGACTTACAATAGTTAGTATTGCGTTGGGAAGCGTTACCTTGCCGCCCGAAGACGCCGAAATGATTAAACAATTACAGCGTACCGCCGTTTTACAGAATCCTAATATGGCGGGTGCAACTCTTGTCGGCGCTCAGGCCGACGCAATGAAAGCGGCGGCTTCTAACGAAGGCGGCGCCATGAACGGCTTTATCGGCATGGGCATGGCTATGAACGCCGGCGGCGCAAACGCTCAAAACCTTTTTGCAATGGGACAACAGCAGGCTCCTGCGGCGCCGCAACCTCAGGCGGGCGCATGGAAATGCAAATGCGGAGCAACCGCTACGGGCAAATTCTGTACCGAATGTGGCTCGCCGAAACCCGCCGATACTGAGGGTTGGACCTGCTCCTGCGGAGAGATAAATAAGGGTAAGTTCTGCCAAAACTGCGGAGCTAAGAAACCGGCCGGTGTACCTCAGTACCGTTGCGATAAATGCGGATGGGAACCCGAAAAGGGAGCAAGTGCGCCTAAATTCTGCCCCGAATGCGGCGACGTGTTTGATGACGCAGATACAATTTAATTAGATTTAACACGAAAAAACTTGCGTATGGTATTAGGGCATGGGTTTACAATCCGTGACCTTATGCCTATGCGGGTTTTTTGATAAATTATGAATGGGGGAGAAGGTCTTGGCTAATTTACAAGAATATAAGTGCCCGTGTTGCGGGGGAGCGATAGCGTTTAATAGCGCTATACAAAAAATGAAATGCCCCTATTGCGATACGGAATTTGAAATGGAAACTTTGGCTGAATATGATACTCAGCTTAAAACAGATAGCGCCGACGACATGACGTGGCAAACGAAGGAAGACAACGATTGGCAAGAAGAGGAAACCGAAGGTCTTAGCTCGTTTGTTTGTAATTCCTGCGGCGGCGAAATTATCGGCGACGAAAATACGGCGGCAACCTCGTGCCCGTTTTGCGGAAATCCGGTTGTTATGATGGGCCGTCTTTCGGGCCTGCTTAAGCCCGACTATGTAATTCCGTTTAAGCTTGATAAAAACGCGGCAAAAGCAGCGCTTAAAAACCACTATAAGGGCAAGAAATTGCTACCAAAAGTGTTCCATACCGAAAATCACATTGACGAAATAAGGGGAATTTACGTTCCGTTTTGGCTTTTTGAAACCGACGCCGACGCTAATATTCGTTATAAGGCGACCCGTGTCCGTATGTGGTCGGATAGTAGGTATAACTACACCGAAACAAGCTTTTTCTCGGTACTGCGTAGCGGAACAATCGGCTTTGAACAGGTGCCGGTTGACGGCTCTACAAAAATGCCCGACGATTTAATGGAATCTATCGAGCCTTTCGATTTTTCCCAGGCGGTAGATTTTCAAACGGCCTATCTTGCGGGTTATCTTGCCGATAAATATGATGTCACCGCCGAGCAAAGCGTAAAACGCGCAAATGACCGAATTAAACAAAGCACGGCCGACGCGTTTGCCTCTACTGTAATCGGTTATAGCTCGGTTATACCCGAATCGACAAGTATACGTCTTCATAACGGTAAGGCGAAATATGCGCTTTATCCCGTTTGGCTTTTGAACACCGAATGGGACGGCAAAAAATATACCTTTGCCATGAATGGACAAACGGGAAAAATGGTCGGTGATTTACCGCTTGATAAGGGCGCGTATAAACGTTGGCTTTTCGGACTTACGGGCATAATAGGAGCGGCGGCTTTTGTTGTTTCCTTTTTGCTTTGGTTAATATAGGGGGTGCTTTGTTATGAAAAAGAAAATTTTAGCCCTCATGTTTGCGGTTATCCTTTGTTTTTCAACCTGTGTTTCCGCTTTTGCCGCCCAAAAAGCGCCAAGAGTAGTTGACGGCGCCGATATTCTTACCGACGCCGAGGAAGCCGAGCTTGTTGCAACGCTTGATGAAATAAGCGAAAGACAAAAAAATGATATAGTGGTCGTTACAACCTACTCGCTTGACGGAAAAAGTCCTATGGCGTATGCGGACGATTTTTATGATTATAACGGCTACGGTTTCGGCGAAAATTACGACGGTATCTTACTGCTTATCAGTATGGAGCAAAGAGATTTTTGGATTTCTACCTGCGGATTCGGCATAACCGCCTTTACGGACGCAGGAATTGACTACATATCGGAAGAAATTATATATTATTTTAGCGATGATGAGTTTGCGTCTGCTTTTAACAAGTTTGCAACCTTAAGCGACGATTTTTTAACTCAGGCAAAGACGGGAAACCCGTATGACGGCGAAAATCTCCCGAAAGAGCCGTTTAGCGTATTTTTCAGTCTTATCGCTTCGCTTGTCATCGGCTTCGTAATTGCTTTAATTGTAACGGGGGTTATGAAAGGTCAACTTCGTTCGGTGCGTACCCAAGCGGCCGCCAATAGTTATGTTAAAAAGGATAGCTTAAAAATAACCAATAGCCGCGATTTGTTCCTTTATAGGCATATAGATCGACGCGAAAGACCGAAAGAATCGAGTGGCTCGTCTACTCATACCTCTTCGTCGGGCAGAACCCACGGCGGAGGCGGCGGAAAATTTTAAATTAAATAAAAAAAACACCCGTGGGGTTAAACGGTCGAGTGTTTTTTTATTGCAATAATTTGTTTTGTATCAATTATTAACAGCAAAAAAGTGGGAATTTTTGTTCATTTGTAATATAAAATTTAAATAAAAAACAAAAAAATAATAAAAAAGTATAAAAAAAGGACAAATAAATTATATCAATATGGTAAAAATGATGATATAATTAACGTAACTAACATAATAGGAGGAATTAGTGTTTATGATTAAAATCATGAAAAAGGGATTGTCAGTTGTAATGACATTGGCAATTGTTCTTGGCGTATTTATAATTAACGCCTCGGCAACTACTTTGTCATCTTCTTATGATTCCGACTTTGCAAAAATCATGTCCGATAACTTTTATAGTTTGCTTACCTTTGGCTCAGACGACAATGGACTGGCTAACTATAATATCGTTTCCAAGGGCAGTAGTTGGAATAATGTGTATGGTAGTGGCTTTAACGGCCGATACAACTACATTAGATACAATTCCAGCAGCCCTGTTGAAATCGTATCAAAGGAAGGCTTTGTAGTACCTTACGGCTTTACTATTAGTTGGGAGATATTCACAAGCGCTTCCGAATCAGGTACATCTGAGTTAAGCGTAGGAGATTTAAGATTTGTTACCGATTACGGTGCAAAAACTCTTTACCTTATGCTTGGCGAAACTGAGCTTGGACATTTTGTAACCGGCTGCGCTGATGCAACAACATTTGCGGACCAGTACGCATTTAACCAGTTTACCATCAAGTATATTGACGGCGTTATTACTGTATCTCGTCTTATTTCCGGTAAAGGCGATACAACTGCTGGAAACTGGCCTATTACATGGACACTTCCCGACGGTACAACTTCTACAGAGGTTGCTATGCCGGCGGAAGCTGACTTTGCATATGCTCTTGTAAAATGGAAAACCTCAAAAGGCGTCGGAGAGCATGCATATTTTACCGTTCCCGCTCCGTTTAATAGCCAGTATAACGGTAACGTACCGATGTTTTCAAATCTCCGCTTTAATAAAAATAACGGTTTCTCAAATTTGCAAAAATTTGCCGATTTTGTTGACGGCTTAGCTAACAACCTTAATAAGGCTGACGTTACAAAAGCTCGTACTGTTTACAACGCTATTGTTGCCGGTGGCACAAGCGGCCTTGTTAACGAGGTTGCTCCTCTTGGCGTGCTTATCAAGGAAGCCGAAATGGCGTTACTTGAAGGCGCAACCTGCGATTACGATATTAAGGCTACCGCCGGCGGTAAGATTTATTGTGATGATGTTCTTTTCGTAAATGACAAGGACAATAACCCGATTGATTTTGGCGTTGAAAAGACCTTTACCGCCGTTGCCGATCCCGGTTATACATTTTCTTATTGGGCAAATGAAGACGGCGGCGTAATCACAACTAACAAGGACATCACCGTTGTTACTAACTTTAAAACAGTTCTTACTGCTGTTTTCGTTGCGGACAACGCCGGTGATACCGTAACCGTAAGATTTAATGATTATACCGGTAACTGTGTTGCCGAAATCGCTACCGCCGCTAACGAGACGGTAACCCTTCCGGCTATGCCGTTCACCTATGGCTACGTATTTAAGGGTTGGTCGATTAATGGCGCACTTTATGAGGCCGGCGCCGAGTACACCTTTACAAAGGATACTATCGTAACCGCTTACGTAGAAAAGGCGTCTACTACATATAACGTAAGAATTATCGGTTCGGAAACCGAATATAACAACACTTATACATACAACACTAAGTTTGAGATCAAATTTAACCGCAACCTTCTCGGCGATAACGAAAAATTCGCCGGTTGGTATAACGGAACAAATATTGTAAGCTATGACGAGGCATATACCTTCTATGTTGGTGCCGATGTTCGAATCGAAGCTCTTATCGACAAAACCGGCGTAACTCCCGAGCCTATTATCAACGTAACTGACGTTTCGGTTGTTTCCGATGGTACAAAGGCAAGCTTCCTTACCGAGCGTTGGATGCCCGAAGGCGTTCAATACATCGAATCCGGCGCTATTTACACCAAGGACCTCAATTTGACAGGTAAACTTACCGTTGACGGCGTAAACGGTACAACCGTTCGCCGCACAATGTCAAAGTACAATACCTCAAGAGGCCAGCTTCGTGTTAACCTCGGCTCAAAGGACGGCGGCTCGCCCTTCTATTTGGTTGGCTACTTAACCTATATTGACGCTGATGGCGCTATCGCCACGATTTACACCTCTGTTTACACCGCAACGACTACCGTTGCCGCTAACTGATTTTGGAAAAGGAGGCTATTAAAATGAAAAAGATCTCAATTAGACTTTGTTCCGGAATTCTTTCCGTACTTATGATTATGTCGATGATGTCTTGTCTTTTCGGTATAACTGCTTCCGCAACCGAAATAGTAAGAGACAGCGGCAATATGCCGGTTGAATTCTTCAATCCGGAAAACTACAACCATCCCGATGATCCTTCCGACGATAACCCTTATGGCGACTATACTATCGCTAATATCATGTCGGACGGCGGTATCCGTTTTATTGATGACGTAAAATACGACCTCGGTTCAACCTTTGAGAACTCTTCATTCTCTTTTGATGCCAAGTTTGCAGGTTCCTTCAATATCGTATTAAGAACCGACGAAAGTGGTACCGACGGTTACGTATTGGGCTACGGCGTTGGTAACAATTTCATGTATTTGAATAAGCTTTCTACTGGTAAGATTGCAGCCTATAACAACAATAAGTTCGATAATGACAACCAGATTATCGACTTTATGAAGTGGCATAGATATACTATCGAGTTTATTGATAGGGAAGGATGCACCGAAATCATTGTTTCGGTTGACGGAAAGAGACTTCCTTTCGGTAGATATGCTACCTTCGTTGATTCAAACCCTTATTCGGTGGAATCGGATGAGGTCGGCGTAGTTGAAGGTAAAATTTTTGACTACAATCCTATTCGTACAGGTACATATATGCAGGTTAATCCGAACGTTCCTGAGCAGAAAATTGCTCTTAAGAACATGGATTCTGCTGTATTTATGCGTTCGGTTGACGCCGATCTTACCGGAAAGACAGACCCCTATAGAATTACCTTTATCGGCGACTCCATTACTCATGGTGCGTCTGTATCTCACGACGATACACTTAGCCGCTTCCTTAATGATAAGCTCGGATATACATACGATTGCTATAACGCAGGCGTAAGTGCAGCCGCAGCTTTCGAAGGTGCAGGTTACGGCTTCCCGTACCGTCTCGAAGGTCAGAACTCAATCGCAAAGCACACAAATGCTGACCTTTATATCCTCATGCTTGGTACTAACGATTCTAAGTATATCAAAAATTATTCTGATAACGTTATGTTTACCGGTGCTGACCTTGAAAATTGGCATACAAGATTCCTTAAAGAATACGGCGCTATTATTGACGGCGTAAAGGACACCGGTGGTCAGGTTATCTTGTGTGTACCGCCTTGGAACTACTCATGGGCAACCGAATCGAATCCGGTTGACTGCTGGACCGACGAAACTATTTGTAAAATCGGCGAATGGGTAAAGGAACTTGCTACCAACTACGGCGTTCCTTACTACGATTACTATACCCTTACAAAGGATCATTATGATTGGTTTGCCGATAGATTGCATCCCAACGCAGGCGGTAACTATCAGATGATCGAAGGTTTCTATTCTTGGCTCGCAAACGAATCGGGCGTAAGCCTTACAAAAACGGCAGAAAAAACCTATCCTGTTGCCACCGAAGCTGCCAGTGATATCTACTCAGCCGTTTACACCGATTACGATGGTGTATTCACAAAGGATATGTTTAATATCACATCTGCTTCAGAATATGTAAGCTTCCCCAGTAACGGAATAAGCCATATTGACGGCGCAGTTAGTGCATCGTCGACCCTTCTCAGTAAGCCGTCCTTTAATCTTAACAGAAAGTGGACTGCCTCTTTCACAACGGCATTCAAGGGATACATACCTGGCGGCGTTACAATCGTAAATGAAGTTTACGAATGGGATAAATACCGTCATATTAGTTTCGCAGTCGGCGGACTTGAACTTCGTGTATATACCGTTAAAAATGATAGAGATGCTACCGTATTTGCTTACCGTCTCTTTATGAACGGTAAGGAAATTGCAGATCCGTATATTTCCTCTGCATCAATGTCATCGCACGCATACACAATTAACTACTCATATGGCTCGGTTGAGGTTATTCGCACCAACGATAACGAAAAGATTTTCAGCTTGTCCGGCGACGCTATAACTAATCTTGTTGGTCCGACTTATGCATTTAATAATGTTAAGATTTCGACCTTCTCTATGATTTATAACCAGGTATACTACTGGAACGATTTAAGCGTACACGCGCTCGAAATGGAACCCGCCGAGTACGAGATTACTCATAACGAAAACGGCCATATCGAGCTTTACGGGACCGAATTTGACCCGACTTCTACACATTATATTGACGAGCGTGTTACTCTTAATGCTGTATGCGATACTTACGGTTATATGTTTGTCAAATGGGTAGACGCCGACGGAAACAAGATTTCCGTTAACCCCAACCTTGATTTAACATTTACCGAAGAAAAAACAGTTGTTAGAGCTGTCTTTGGCCCGTTCCAGCCGTACAGCGAGCTTCACATTAACGCAGGTGAGGGCGGTAGCGTTCTCTTTAACGGCGCACCGTATAACTTTAACGATGACTATATCGTTGGCGATAATGTTGAACTTTCTGCCGTTGCTGATGAAGGATATACGTTTGCATATTGGATGAACGGCTCTAACCAAATCGTATCTCACGAATCAGTTATGAACGTTACTCTTGCTAACGTAACTGAATTTACCGCTTACTTCGCTAAATCCAATGCTACAACTGCTTCTGTTCTTTTCTATGACCGTAGCGGTAAGGTTGTATCTTCTGTAACCGTAAATAAGGGCGAAAGTATTACCCTTCCTGCTCTTCCGAGCGCTTATGGTTATACCTGCAACGGCTGGATTGTAAATGATGCAGTTATGGCTGCCGGCGCTACTATTATCGTAAACGCTGACACCACCATTAAGGCGGATTATACAAAGAATTCTATAAAATATACCGTAACCGTTGATGGCGGTACCGTTAACGGCGACGCTCAAGGAACATTTGCGTACAACACGTTGGTTACCGTTGTATTTGATAACGCAACTATTTCTGACTGCGAAATGTTCGGCGGTTGGCACGTTGCAGATACAGCTTCTGCTGCTTCTGTAATCAGCTATGCTGAGTCTTACAGCTTCTATGTTGGCGCCGACACAGATTTGTCAGCTATTATAGTTACTTCCGCCTCTGAAGTAAAACCGGTTACCGACGTTACAAACGTATCGCTTGTTTCCGGCGGCGAAATGGTAACCTACCTTACTGAGCGTAGCGTACCGAAGGGCTATACTTTAGTTGAATCGGGCGTAATCTACACCGCCGACGATAATAAGTCGGATATGCTTACTCTTGAAAATGTTGCCGCAACCGTTCGCAAGAAAGCCGCAACCGCAACAACTCCTAATGGTCAGTTCAGAATGACCCTTGCTTCGCGTGACGGCTCATCTATCAACGTATATCTTGTTTCTTACTTGACATACATTGACAAAGCCGGCGATACACATACAATCTATTCCTCAGTTTATAGCAGTAAAACAACTTCTAAAACTGATTCTCAGGATAAGATTGAAGATTCAACCGATATTTTCTAATATCATATAAAAAAATTGCTCCCTGTCCGCTTTTTGCGGTCAGGGAGCTTTACTTTATATAAAATACGAAGCTAATATAAAAAAGCCGATGATAATTAATCATCGGCTTTAACGGTGTTTTAATTTTATTCATTTTGGAAATAACTCTTTTTAAACTGATTAGGGGTACAGCCTTTATTCGCTTTAAATTTACGAATAAAGTGGCTTGCGGACGAAAAGCCCAATGCCTGAGCAATTTCGGAAACGCTCTTATTGGAGGAAATAAGCATTTTTTGAGCTTCGTTCATTCTAACGTAATTTACATACTCGCTAAAGCTTACGCACATGAGCTTTTTGAAAGAACGCGAAAAATAGCTATAGCTCATGTTACATCTTTGGGCAATTTCTTGCTCATTTACATCTGCATAGTTTTGCATTATGTAATTTTGAGCGTGATGTATTGTTTCGGCAAGACCGGTCGGCATTTCTTCGTCCTCAAGTATGCCTTGGTTGTGCCATGCGCGAATAATTGCAAGTGTAATTTCTATTATTTTGCTTTTAACCGCTAAGGTGAAGCCAAATTCACGTTTTTGACCTTCGTTTACAACCGTTTCAACAAGTCCTCTTATATCCGGAGATAACTCGTTTCT
>JAFNUO010000035.1 GCA_017383985.1 Clostridia bacterium
AGATATATGATATAAATGACCAAGCCATGTACATAGAGTGTGGAACCGGAGCAATATATAAACACGTTGAATGGGCAGCAAATGAAAGGGATATGCAACAATGCATTATCCATCATCCCTTACCTGTTCAACCGTAGGCGGATTTCTCGCACACCGCGGTATCGGTGTATGTTCTACAAAGTACGGTAAGATTGACGATATGGTGCTTCAGATGGAGGTTGTTCTTCCTAATGGTGATATTATTGAAACTTCGCCTGCTCCCAAACACGCTGCAGGTCCTGACCTTAATTATTCATACTTTTGAATGATGTATGCACCTATAATCAACAAAATTACAATTATGGCTATTGCTTTTATTTTTTTAGCTAAACCTTTTTGAAGAAGGATATATAAACCAAAATAAAGAATAATTTGGAATATTCCCTTTCTTGAACCGGTAATTAAGGCCATTACAATACATATACCAATAGATGCAATTACCAAAATTTTAGTTAGCATTTTCTTAGACTGTCCAATTAAATAAACACCTAAAAAGCCAACGCTCATTCCGGTATATGACGCAGTATTTCGCCAAATAAAGGTTATACCGCCCATGTTCGTTGTTCCATAAGTTTCAATCGGTGATGTTACAAGATATACAACCGCAAAGTAAGCAGTTGTAAAAAGTATCATGTACATCATTCTTTTGCACTTTTCCCAATCGGTACAATAAATACCAAGCGAAAAGAACAAAAGGACAAGACGGAACATTTCGTTTTCAAGTGAAGCGCTCGCAACTCGAGGGCTCATTCGCCATAAGCTCGACGCTAAAACATAAATAAAAAACGCCAAATAAATAAGGAATATATTTAATTGTTTTAAATAATATCCAAACCGCGTAAACGAGCGCTTAAACATAGTTAAAACACTCATAAAAGCAATACCTAAAACAAATAGCATCGGTATACGCGGAGTTGAATAATAAGTATTCATATAAATCAAATAGATAAACCATAAAACATCTATAAGAGTTATATTTAAACTTTTTACTTTAACTTTTAACCCGGAAACTACTCCCATTAAACTTTTTTCACCTCATTAATAAACGCGGTAACTATATTTTCAACAGTTAAATTATCCAATACAAACTTACGAGCATTTTGACCGCAGGATTTTCTGTAATCAAAGCTCTTTATCATTTTTTTAATTGCGTCAACAAGTTGTTGCTTATTACCAACCTCGATAAGCTCGCCGCTTACACCCGTTGTAATAAGCTCGGAAGGACCCGTCGGGCAATCGGTAGAAATACACGGCATTCCAACCGTCATGGCTTCCATCAAACTATTCGGAAAGCCTTCAAAATCAGAAGACATTATGTATAAATCGGATTCACAAAGTACACTCGGAACGTCGGTAGTGCGGCCATGCAATATAACACTGTCTTCCAATCCGTTTCTTTTAATTGCATCTTCGAATTTGCTATTTAAAGGCCCAACTCCGTACACGTTAAGCTTCAATTCAGGAAATTCTTTATTCACTTCTTTAAAAGCAGAAAAAAGAAGCGGGTAATTTTTTTGCTCAATTAAACGACCTACGGCAATAATGTTTGATACGTTTTCGCGATAGGTATACTTAGCATTAACAAATATATCAGAAACCGGGTTAGGAACGACAAAACTCTTTCTTTGAATAGCCTTTGAGTAATACAGGGTTTGCTCCTTTGTTTGGGCAAAAACAGCATCCATTAAGCGAAATGTGATTTTTCTGATAAACTTATATTTTTTACTTTCGGTATTTTTTTCAGGATTATTACGGATTGTACCGATGCATTTTGATTTAGTAAACAACGTTGCAAGCAATGAATACTCGGCCGTGTTGCCTAAAAACGGGATAACATATTTAGGCTTATAATACCTAACCCATTTCTTGACAAATTTCAGCTTTGAGCCCTTAGCTTCTTTATCTAATTCCAATCTGTGAACAATTACGTCGTCATGTACCGGATATTCGTCGGCTTGGGTAACAAACTGCAAAATGCAGACACTATATCCGCGTTCAGCTAATCCTGATGCCAAGACCGAAACAACGCGTTCTGCGCCGCCGCCTTTTCTGCCAGGCAGGACAAACATAAACTCAATATTCTTTTGCTCCGACTTATCCATCAAAAATCCCTTTCAATCAAATACTGTGTTTAATATAGTAATCCTGAAGAAAATCAGCCGTATTTCTAATATTAAAGCCCGCTTTATTCATATCCTCAAGAGTGTTACGTCGAGTGATATTTTTTAACATATCGTCAATTTTATCGCACCAAATTTCATATGATGCTTCAAGAGGTAACATTTCAACGAATTCGGTTACGCATAGCTCGCTTGTAACCGTATCGGCTGTTAAAATTGGAAGTCCTGCCGACTGTGCTTCAACGCCTACAACCGGTAACCCCTCGAACAAAGACGGCAAAACAAACAAATCGAGTGCCTGATATATACCTTCCAAATCCGAGCGAACACCTAAAAATTGAACTTTATCGTTAAGCCCAAGGTCATCAACCTTTTTACGAATATCGTCAAACAAATGGCCTTCCCCAACAAGCAGCAATACCGCATCCAAATGGGTTTCAGCATATTTTTTAAACAAATCAATTAAAAACGTGTGATTTTTTTGACGTTCAAAGCGGCCAATATGACCTATAACCGTTTTATCTTCAACGCCAAGTTGTTTCCTGTATTCCGCTCGAACCTTTTCGTTAAAAACAAAATTTTCGCATTTAATACCGTTATTAATAACTCTAAACGGGCGTTTTCCGAACATAAACTCCCCTGCTTTTTCGGAACAGGCGAACAACTCGGTTGCCGTTCTTTTCCAAGGCTTGTTCATCATACTTTTTAAAAAGCCCTTTAAATTCGGTTCAATTAAAGCGTTATGCGAATGGGCAATAACGGTTTTGACGCCGTTTTTCTTTGCAAAATGACTATAAATAAAGCCAAAGCTCTCCATATGGCCGTGAACAACTTTATATTCAGGGTGAGCTTTAAAAAAAGAATTTAAATCTTTAAAATATTTAAAAAAGTTATTATCCTCTCGAACGGAAAGCCGATAAATTTTTCCGCCTAATTGTTCAATTTCGTCGTCATAATCGAAACGCTGATTATAATGAACAAGAAAATCAAACTGGATTTTTTCTCTGTCAATATTTCTGTAAATATTCATAATAAGGGTTTCGAGACCGGCTCTATGCATATTAGGTACAACTTGTAATACTCTAATTTGGTCCATAACTACTCCCCCTTACTGAATTTAAATTAAGTTTTATAAACCAACTTACTTGAATGTTCTCGTGTTTCTTAAAAACTTGTTTTTAAGGAAATTTCCGCCCTTTTTCAGCCAATTTTGTTTTTCCAGAAAAGCAAGCTTAACCGTTTGGAACTCAATTTCATTCTTTTCAAGCCAAGTGTCAAGCAAAAACTCAGCTATATAACCGCAAAAACGCGATTCAAAAATGTTATATTCCGAATAATCTACCCGTTTTTCAAGCTCAAAAAGTATCGGGAACATCCATTCACAGAATTCATCGGCTAAATCCTTACGCATAATAAACGTATTGAACATATGCGCCCAAGTTCGGTTTGCAACGCGGTTAAAGTTGTCAAGATAATCGGGCGCAATTTCGGCAATTATCTCGCGTGCTATATCGAAATCCTTTGGGTTATGCGTGTGGTCATAATGCGACTCAATTGTCTCGATATAATATCTTCTTGGCTTTGCAATTATAACCGGACATTTTTCAAGCATAGACTCCAATTCTTCGCGGTCAAGAATATATTTAAATATCTTTTCTTTTGATTTTTTAGCCTTTTTAGAAACAAAATAGCGACGGTAATGACAACTTCCCATATAATCGCAGTCAAGGTTCTTCCAACCCCAGTACATGGAGCTTAAATCCGAATAAAATCGGTGCTTATATGATATATTATCGCCGGTATTATCGCCGGTATATCCAAATCGTTCCTCAACTTCATCGCAGCCAACCTGAATCGGAACATATATTGAGTCATCCTCAGGAAATACATACGGCTTATGCGTCGCAACAAGAATTTTAATATTTTTCAATTAATTCATTCCTCAAAAAAGTTTATTATAGTCGTCGAAACTCATTAAATTTTTATCTTTTTCGCTAATTATAAGGTTTTCAATTCCGCCAATTTTTTCAAACGGCCAATCAACACCGATTTCAGTATCGTTATACATGATACCCGAGTCGCCGTCGCCGTAAAAAACCTCACCGCATTTATAAGACACAATAGAATCCTCTAAAACAAGATAACCGTGGCCAAA
The DNA here is from genome assembly GCA_017383985.1 of Clostridia bacterium. Lineage (GTDB taxonomy): Bacteria > Bacillota > Clostridia > Oscillospirales > Acutalibacteraceae > UMGS1976. Next base: position 4,315 of record JAFNUO010000035.1, read on the forward strand.
ATATTCGGGAATATACAGCTCCAAGCGGTTATCCTCGGACAAATCAAAGCCTTGCCATTTTCCAAAAGTGGGGCTATTCGGCCTTAAATCAACGATAACGTCATAAACGTGACCT
>JAFNUO010000036.1 GCA_017383985.1 Clostridia bacterium
ATGTAATAATTCATCCACTTAAACTAATAGGATTAATAGTAATATCCTTTATAGTCGGTTGCGTTTCGGGGGCTTATCCTGCACTGACCGCCGCAAGATTAAACCCCGTAGACGCTTTAGGCCGAAATTGATTGATTTTTTTATCCCGATTTCATAGGTTCTTTCTTTAACGGTCAACAGCATTATCGTCATAATAGACAGCGACGATACAAATAAAGAGGTTGCACCGATAACGGTTAAAAGCTGTTTAATAATATCGAGCAAATTGGTTATTCTGTCCCGTTGGAAAGCCATGTCGTTGGCGTTAACCGAACCTTTACTGCCTTTGCTGAATCCAATTACGCGCTCAATTTCTCTTGCGGTAGTGTCGGAAACGGTGCTGTCGTCTACCGTGACCGCAATCGACGAAAATCCGTTGCCGATGACCGAGTAGGGAATATACACATTACTTTTCATCATGTCATCTGCAACGCTTCTTAATATACTGCCCTCGGTAGGAATTACCCCTATTATTTCAAATTTTCCCGAAACACCTGTCGACTTTATGTCAACTTTATTGCCTATACAATTACTGCTTCCGTAGAGGTCGATAGCCAAACTATCCTCAACTAAACATACATTAGAATAGGATTTTATGTCAACTTCATTAATATACCGACCCTCTTTTAATTCAAGCGAAATGGTGTCCCTTGAGTTTTCACCTATCCCAACAACCGAAACGTCCTTTTCGTTGTCCGCAAACTTTACGTTACCTTTTGTTTTTATTACACCCATGGCGCTTTTTACGTTTAAAATCCCGCTTATTTGTTTAATGTCGTCGCCGTTAAGGGGGGTAACGCCGCTTTTTGCGTTTACCGTAACCGAAATCCCGCTTATGCCTAAACTGTCAAGCTCGTTGTTGAATTTTACAATTCCCGCGTCGCCGACAATATCAATTATCGCAACGGCCATAACGCCTACCGTAACCGTAAGCGCAATCATTACTGTACGCCATTTGTGCCGCATAAGTTGACGAATTACTCCTAAAATGAGGTTACCCATTTTCTTTAATTCTCACCCTAAAGTTGTTTTTTGCCTTGGTTTTATCTTTTACTATTTTGTCGCCTTGCTTTACCCCGTCGATAATTTCGGCAACCTCGTGCACCTCTGTTCCTATTTCTACCTTAACCTTGCTTATTTTGTTTCCGTTGGCTACATAAATATATGCTTTCTCGCCGTCGTATTCAATCGCAGAATAGGGAACGGCGACGGCGTTTTCTATTTTGTTTGCGATAATATAAACTTTTGCGCTCATGCCTATTAAAATGTTTTCGTCGGCGCCGTTTATATCAACCGTTACCGGAATATAAGCCCCGTTTGAATTGCTTTGCTCCGCAATCGAAGAAATGCTTGTAACCGTTCCGCTATATTTTTTTTGACCAAAGCCTTCTCCGGTAACGTCGGCCTTTTGGCCGATTTTTACGGCTGAAATTTCGTTTTCGCTAACCTGAACGGTAACCTTCATTTGGTCTGTTTTTGCTATTACGGCAAGCGCTGTGCCGTATTTAGACTCTTTTCCTACGGCGGCCGAAATC
>JAFNUO010000037.1 GCA_017383985.1 Clostridia bacterium
ACCAACCATTTTAAGAAGACCGCGTCTTGAGTGGTTGTCTTTTTTGTGAACTTTAAGGTGCTCGTTAAGTTCGTTGATTCTTGCTGTAAGAATAGCAATCTGAACTTCGGGAGAACCTGTGTCGCCTTCGTGAGCAGCGTACTGTTCCATTATAGCGGTCTTTTCCTCTTTAAGCATTGTTTTCACCTCTTAATAAAATATTTTTCGATAAACCGTGTAAGAGGAACGGTGATTCCCAAAAACGGGCTTACACCTCAAACACAGAATTACGAACAGCATTGATTATAACACATGTATCCCCTTTTGTAAAGAGTTTTTTTGTTATTATGTAAATTAAATCTAATAACCTACAAAAACTTAAATTAACTTGACTTTATTATGCTAATAATTTATTATATAATTTGTTATTAAATATTATGTGATTAAAAATCAAAAGGTGTTGATTATCAATGAATAACAGCGAAAAAACCATGGAAAAAATCGTTGCTCTTTGTAAAGGACGCGGCTTTATATTTGCCGGCTCCGAAATTTACGGCGGTTTGGCTAATACATGGGACTACGGCCCTCTTGGCGCCGAGCTTAAAAACAACGTTAAAAAAGCATGGTGGAAAAAATTTGTTCAGGAAAATCCCTACAACGTAGGACTTGACTCCGCAATCCTCATGAACCCGCAAACTTGGGTTGCTTCGGGACACCTTGGCGGCTTCTCCGACCCGCTTATGGATTGCCGCGAATGTAAAGAGCGTTTCCGCGCCGACAAGCTTATTGAAGATTGGACCGCCGAAAACGGCGTTACTCTTCCAAAGCCGATTGACGCTTTTTCCCAGCAGGAAATGAAGGATTTCGTTGAAAACAACAATATCCCCTGTCCTACCTGCGGAAAGCACAATTTTACCGATATTCGTCAGTTTAACCTTATGTTTAAAACCTTCCAAGGTGTTACCGAGGACGCTAAAAACGTTGTTTATCTCCGTCCCGAAACTGCTCAGGGCATTTTTGTTAACTTTACAAATGTTCAGCGTGCAAGCCGTAAAAAGCTTCCTTTCGGTATAGGTCAAATCGGTAAATCCTTCCGTAACGAAATCACCCCCGGCAACTTTATCTTCCGTGTTCGCGAGTTTGAACAAATGGAGCTTGAATTCTTCTGCCAGCCGGGAACCGACCTTGAATGGTTTCAATATTGGAGAAGCTTCTGTAACGACTGGCTTCTTTCTCTTGGAATTAAAGAAGAAAATCTCCGTTTGCGTGACCATGATCCTGACGAACTTTGCTTCTATTCAAAGGCTACAACCGACTTTGAGTTTTTATTCCCGTTTGGTTGGGGTGAACTTTGGGGCGTTGCTGACCGTACCGATTACGACCTTTCTCAGCACGCTGAGCATTCCGGTAAGGACATGACCTATTTCGACCAGGAAAAGAACGAGCATTATATCCCCTATGTTATCGAGCCTTCGCTTGGCGTTGAACGTTCCGTTCTTGCTTTCCTTTGCGACGCATACGACGAAGAGGTTGTTGACGCCGAAAAGAACGACACACGCGTTGTTCTCCGTTTACACCCTGCCCTTGCTCCGTTTAAAGCGGCTGTTTTACCGCTTTCCAAAAAGCTTTCCGAAAAAGCCCTTGAAATCCAGCAGGAGCTTTCAAAATATTTCATGGTTGATTTTGACGACGCCGGTTCAATCGGTAAGCGTTATCGCCGTGAAGACGAAATCGGTACACCGATTTGTATTACTTACGATTTCGAAAGCGAAGAAGACGGCTGCGTAACCGTTCGCGACAGAGATACAATGCAGCAGGAAAGAATTAAAATTGAAGACCTTAAGGCTTATATCGAAAACAAGCTTGTATTTTAATTAATAATAATTAAAGAGAAAAACCGACCGATTTACTTTCGGTCGGTTTTTTAATGCATTAAAAAAGCGGTGAAATTAATCACCGCTTTTATTAATTATTCTGCCGTTTCAGTACTTGTGGAACTGGTTGACGAAGTTGAACTTGTCGATGAAGTAGAGCTTGTAGAACTTGTCGATGAAGTAGAGCTTGTGGAACTTGTTGAAGTATTAGGAGTTGGCGTGGGTTGCTGTGAACTTGCGGGCGGATTACTGTTGCTCTGGTAAATTATAATCGAGCTGTCAGCAGAAACCTTCTTTCCGCTTTCAATGTCGGTTCCAACCACCTTACCGTACTCTACGGTAGGTTCTTCTTTTTGCATAACCTTAATATTTTCAATCTGGAATCCTGCGCCAATTAGGGTCAACTTCGCTTCTTCCAAACTCATTGTTTTAACGTTAGGTACAACAATCATGCTTGGGCCAAGGCTGATTTTAATTTCGACCGTTGTTCCCTCGGGTACAGATGTTCCCGCCTCAATGCTTTGATAGAAAATTTGGTTTCTTGCGTATTCGTTGTTATAATTCTTTTCAACAACCGTAAACTGAAGCGTTAATGCGGTATTAACGTCGCTTAAAACCTCGCTAAGCTGCTTGCCCATACAATCGGGAACTATTGTAGTAGCGCCGGGAACGGGTTGAGCCGAGGAAACCTCAGACGTTACAGCAGGTTTGCTTGAAGACGGAGCTAAGCTTGAGGTATTATCTTTGCCAAACAAAGCAGGCGAAATAATAAAGAACCAAATTATGAAAAGAATAATTAAAAATATTATAATTGCAGCAACAAGGCCGATAGCAACATATTTACCGCTACCATCTTTCTTCTTTGCCTCGTTTCTAACTGCTCCGGCGGCTGCGCCTTGTGCAATCGGTTTGCCCGATGCGGCTCCGATGGCAACCGTAGTTGTGCCGGTCGGCGCTCCTGAAACAACAATGAGGTTGCTTTTAAGCTTGTCCATATTTTTAGTACGGTCATCGGCCAAAATAGCAAGACCTCTTGCCATTGAATTTATAACGTTTTTAGGCATTGACTGAACAATCTTGGCGGGGATAATCATTCTATCGTTAGATACACGTTCAGTTGCCTCGGGAGGCGGATTACCAACCAAAACACGGAAAATGGTAGCCGTTAAACTGTAAACATCGGTCCATGTTCCCTGCTTTCCTTCAAAGCCATATTGTTCAATAGCGGCATAACCGGGATAAATTTGAGCGTTAAGGTCGGAATGTTCCATGCGGGCGCTTTCAATACAAAATCCGACAATGCGAACAACGCCATCTCTGCCTACAAGTAAAGTTTCGGGAGAAATACCGCGGTGGATAATTCCCTTGGCATGAAGCGCCGACATAGTAGAAATTACGGGGGTAATCAAGGGCTTAAACTGGTCCCAAGTAAGTATACCGCCGTTTCTAAGTAAAAATTCTCTTAAAGTGATAGACTTGATATTCTCGGTAACGTAATAAGCCGTTCCGTTAGCCTCAAAAATATCGGTTACGGGCAATAAATTGGTAAGTTCCTTGCAATCGGCAAGTTTTCTTGCTAAATCAAGGAATTCGTCAAGATATGTGCCATAAAGCGGGTCGCTATCGGTCGATACCTTAACCGTTACGCCGTCTTCATCGCGTGAAGCAAGCTTGTCGGGATAATATTCACGAATACGAACGGAGGTATCGTTGCTCTTATCCCATGCGATATAGGTTGCGCCCTCGCCGTTGTTTTCAATTAACGAACCGATTATGTACCTACCGTCAAGTTCGGTCTTTATCGCCAGATATCCCGAAGGATTATCAGAAGAACCGTCAAAACTACAAATAGGACAAACGGTTTCGTCGCCCTTATCGGTCATGCAATTCATGCATAATTTATTTATATCCTGCAAAAAAGGTCACTCCAATACAAAAACAAGGATAATGCAAAAGCAAGGCTATTGATAACAAAAGTTATCATAGCCTTTTAGCTTTTTTAAATTATTCAGCAGCGCTTGCCGGAGGTACGCCGGGTTTAAGAGCTTGACGTGTTTTTCTAACCTCGCTAAGTGTTGATGTAAGGCTTTCGTCGGTGCGACGCATAATCTCCTCAACATAATCCTGAGCGGCTTTGCGCATTTCGCGGGATTTAGCCTGAGCCTGAGCAACGGTTTCGTTAGCCTTCTGCTGTGCAAGCTTGGTGATTTCTTCCTGAGCTATCATAGCACGGGCTCTTTCTTCAGCGTTATGAATAATTCCTTCGGCCTCTTTCTTTGCGTTACCGATGATTTCGGCGCGGTCGGCAACAATGCCGCGAGCCTGCTTAATTTCCTGGGGAACGTTAAGACGGATATCGTCAATAACTACGCGGAACTTTTCAATACTGATAACAGTCTTTCCGCCGGGAATCTTCATAGATTTGTCAAGCATTTCGTCTAACTGGTCAAGTAATTCTTCCATATTCATTTTAATTTTCTCCCTTTCGTTGAAGTCTTGATTTAATATAATCGTGAATTACATCCGGTACAAATCCGCTTATATCGCCGCCGCGAGAAGCGATTAATTTTACAACGCTTGAACTAAGAAACATGTTCTCAGCCGGCGAAGTAAGAAAAACCGTATCGGCGTCGGGATTAAGCTTTTTATTGGTAAGCGCCATTTGGAATTCGTATTCAAAATCGGAAACGGCGCGTAAACCCTTTACTATCGTAGTTGCCCTTTTCTCTTTTGCGTAATCGGCAAGCAACATATCGGAATGTTCAACCGAAACGTTGTCAAGATGATAAAATTCAATAACATCTTTTATTAACTTAACACGCTCTTCGTTTGAAAAACTGCATTTTTTTGAATCATTTGACATTACGGCAACAACAACGTGGTCAAAAAGCTTAGCTGCTCGCATAATAATATCAAGGTGGCCAACCGTTATCGGGTCAAAGCTACCGGGACAGATGGCAATTTTGCTATCCATCAATTTCACCTCGTTTGTAAACCGTAACTGCAACTTTTCCGTATTTATATTGCCTAAACTTAGGTAGGTTTCCGGCAAAATCAGGGACGTTTTCTCCGTAAGGATGTTCGCAAATTACGGTAGATGTATCTTTTATTACTTTATCAAGTTTTGAAAGCGCCTCTTGAAGCAAGCCGATTGAATACGGCGGGTCAAGAAAAACGATATCAAATTTATCGGTACAACCGGACAAGAAAGCGGCGTAATCTTTATTAACTATCTTTGAGCTTTGAGCAAAGCCGACCGTTTTTATGTTATCGTTTATAACGTCGATTGATTGCTTGCTTTTATCAACAAAGGTAACAAAATCGGCGCCTCGGCTAATTGCTTCAATTCCAAGCTGACCGCAACCGGCAAAAAGGTCAAGAACCTTTCTACCCTCGATATCAAATTGTATTATACTGAACATAGCCTCTTTTACCATATCGGTAGTCGGTCGAACATCTTTTCCCTCAAGGGTGCGAAGTTTTCGACCGCGGGCTGAACCTGTTATAACTCGCATAAGCATACCTCTATAACATTATCACATTATTCATGTAGGTTTGTCAATAACTAAATGCAAAAAAATATTATTTTGGTACAATTTAGTCATAATAAATATTATATAAAGAATAATAATACTATCAAGGCAATCGACATTATTTATTTATCAGCGTTTGCGTCGTAATTTGCCTTGTTTGGGACAGCACTTAATCTGCTGTCCCATTCTGTTTTTATTCAAAGGTAAGTTGTTCTCCCTTTTCCTCGGTTGAAAGCAACTGTCCCGCAACGGGAAGACTTCTTGAGCGGTAACGATGCGGTTTCATTAACATGCCCTCAACATACGGCACAACGCTTACAACTCGCTGCGAGCGCTTTTGGGTCATTACTGCAACGCCCATTGTGTCTTTTGTTGATTTTGAAGAAATAACTCCCGTATGAACCAAAAGCATGCGTCCGTTTGACGATTTAAGAAGCACTTCCGTATCTTCAGGTAAATAAAGGGCCGAAGCAAGCGGGAATTTGTTGCAATAGGCTTTTATAAGCTTTTTGCGGTTGGTTTTTGTTTCATAGGCCGACATATCAACCTTTGCTACCTTACCGTTTTCGAAGGTAAAGAGCATATATCCGTTATAATTGTTATAAACGGTCATGTAAACGGGTACTTCTTCGGGATCCATTTCAAGCTTACTCGCTACATAATCGCCGAGTACGCTTGCCTTTGAGTCGTCAAAGTCGCATACACGCGATTTATAAACCTGATGCTGATTTGTAAAGAAAAGCAAATTGGCAACATTTGAGGTTTCAACCGTTTGAACGATTTCGTCGCCTTCTTTTAACTTATGCTCGCCGCTCATACGAAGCGAAGCCGGCGTGATTTTCTTGAAATATCCGTCCCTTGTAAAGAAAAGCGTAACGGGATAATCGGCGGGTGCGTCAAGCTCAACATCAGCCAATTCGGTTTCGTCAGGAACAAAAATTTCGGTTTTTCTTTCCTGGCCGTGCTTTTTAATAACGGCTTCAAGCTCGGAAATAATAATCTTTTTGATTTTTGATTTGCTTGCAAGGATATCCTCAAGCTCTTTAACCTTTTTCTCAAGCTCCTCAATTTCGTCGAGTCGTTTTAAAATATATTCGCGGTTAAGATGGCGCAACTTAATTTCGGCTAC
>JAFNUO010000038.1 GCA_017383985.1 Clostridia bacterium
GTAATTTCTCCGGGACGTGTTTACCGTTCCGACGCCGTTGACGCTACACATTCCCCCGTTTTCCACCAAATTGAGGGTCTTGTTGTTGACAAGGGTATCACCATGGGCGACCTTAAGGGTACGCTTGAAGATTTTGCAAAGCGCCTTTACGGCGAGGATTCGGTTTTCCGTTTCCGTCCCCACCACTTCCCCTTCACCGAGCCGTCGGCCGAAATGGACACCATGTGCTTTAACTGCGGCGGTAAGGGTTGCCGCTTGTGCAAAGGCGAAGGTTGGATTGAAATTTTAGGTTGCGGTATGGTACACCCGAAGGTTCTTGCCAACTGCGGCATTGACCCCGAAGAATACAGCGGTTTCGCTTTCGGTATGGGTCTTGAGCGTATCGTAATGCGTCGTTTCGGTATTGACGATATGCGTCTTTTGTTCGAAAACGATATAAGATTTTTAAATCAGTTTTAAGGAGGTGCTTATCTTATGAATCTTTCAATGAAATGGTTAAGCGAATTTGTCGATTTAGACGTTACTCCCCACGATTACAGCGAGGCCCTTACTATGAGCGGCTCCAAGGTTGAGGGCTACTCGGTAGAGGCAGAAGAAATAAGCGGAGTTAAGGTTGGACGTGTTCTTTCTATAGAAAAGCACCCCGACGCAGATAAATTAGTTGTATGCCAGCTTGATATGGGCGACGGCCAGCTTCAAATTGTTACTGGCGCAAAAAATCTTACCGTAGGCGACCTTGTACCCGTTGCTACCGACGGCGCCACATTACCCGGCGGCGTTAAGATTAAAAAAGGTAAGCTCCGCGGCGTTGAAAGCTTCGGCATGATGTGTTCTATCGCCGAGTTTGGCGTTACCTTGGGCGATTTTCCGTACGCAATTGAGGACGGTATTTTCGTATTGCAGGAAGATTGCAAGCCGGGCGACGACGCAAAAGAGGCAGTAGGCCTTAACGACACCGTTGTTGAGTTTGAAATTACCTCTAACCGTCCTGACTGTCTTTCGGTAATCGGCCTTGCAAGAGAAACGGCCGTTACCTTTAACAAGCCGTTTAAGGAGCATACTCCCGTTGTAACCGAATGCGGCGGAGACATAAACGAAATGCTTGACGTTAAGGTTGAAACCGACCTTTGTAAGCGTTACATGGCCAGAATTGTTAAAAACATTAAGGTTGGCCCCTCTCCCCGTTGGATTAGAGAACGCCTCCGCGCAAGCGGCGTTCGTCCGATTAGCAATATCGTAGACATTACCAACTACGTAATGCTTGAATACGGTCAACCGATGCACGCATTTGACTATAAGCTTGTAGACGGCGGAAAAATCCGCGTACGTCAGGCAAAAGACGGCGAAAAAATTACCACTCTTGACGGCGTTGAACGCGAACTTACCGAAAAAATGATGGTTATCGCCGACGAAAACAAGCCCGTTGCCGTTGCAGGCGTTATGGGCGGCGAATTTAGCGGAATCATGGACGATACAAACACTATCGTTTTTGAATCGGCTTGCTTCGATGGCGCCTCGGTTAGAACAACCGCTAAAGCTCTCGGTATGCGCACCGACGCCTCTTCACGTTACGAAAAAGGACTTCCCGCAAAGCTTTGCGAATATGCCCTTGACCGCGCTTGCGAGCTTATTACAATGCTTGGCGCAGGCGAAGTTGTTGGCGGATATATCGACGAGGGCGAATATGATAAAACACCGAAAACGGTTAAATTTGAGCCCGAATGGACAAATAAGTTCCTTGGTACAAATATTGAAAAGGCCGAAATGGTTAATATTCTTGAACGTCTCGGCTTTACCGTTGACGGCGACGTAATTACCGTACCTTATTACCGTATTGACATTGAACACAAGGCCGATATCGCGGAGGAAATCGCTCGTATTTACGGATATAACGAAATTGCTGATACCGGTATTCGCGGCTGCGCAAACGGCAAGGTTACCGATATTCAAAAATTTGAGCGTACGATGAGCAACTGTATGCTTTCTCTCGGCTATTCTCAAATTAACACCTATTCATACATCAGCCCGAAGGCATACGACATGATTAACACCCCCGACGACATGAGAAAGTCGGTTAAAATCATGAATCCGCTTGGCGAGGATACCTCGCTTATGCGAAATACCACTTTGCCGTCAATCATGGATATTCTTTCGCTTAACTACAAAAACAGAAACGCAACCGCTAAGCTTTACGAAATCGCAACCGAATATATCCCGAACGGCGAAAACGAATTACCGACAGAAAGAAAGGTTCTTACCGTCGGCGCTTACGGAAAGGTTAATTTCTATGATATCAAAGGCGTAGTTGAGGAAACATTACGCAAGCTTAACGTTGCCGAATGGGACGTTGAGGCTTCCTCGACCGAATATGCCTTCCATCCCGGAAGAACCGCCGTTTTAACGGTTGGCGGAAAGCGTCTTGGCGTAATCGGCCAAATTCACCCGTCGGTTTGCGCCAATTATGACGTCGACAGCGAAATTTATGTAGCTATGATTGATTTTGAGACGGCTTACACTAACCGCGCCGATGAACGCGTATACCATACCTTGCCTAGATATCCGTCGGTATCCCGCGACCTTGCCATTATTTGCGATAAGGATTTACCCGTTCTTTCGCTTAAAAAGGCTATCGTTAACGCCTCGGGCAACCTTCTCGAAAAGGTTGAATTGTTCGACGTTTACATGGGCGAACAGATTGAAAGCGGTAAAAAAAGCGTTGCATATGCGCTTACTCTCCGCTCCGAAAACGGAACCCTTAACGATAAACAATGCGACAAGGTTGTTTCAAAAATAATTGCAGAGATTGAAAAGCTCGGCGCAACATTAAGAACTTAAGGAGAATTTTGATGAGCAAATTCGGTTCATTTATAAACGGCGGCAAGGAATACCGTATTCACGATTATAACCTTAAACGTCCTCTTCTCAACTATATGTGGAACTCTAAACTGCTCGCCGGAGTTAACAACCTCGGCGGCGGTGTTGGAGCCTACGGCGGTCGTACATTGGCATATATTAGCACCGAACACGCTTGCCGTACCTCTATTATCCGCGACGGAAACCGCTATTTTTACATTAGAAACGAAGAAACGGGCGAAGTATTTAACCCCGGTTACTACCCGATGTGTACCGAAATTAACGATTACAGTTGTATCCACGGCTTGGGTTATTCGGTTGTTTCGGGTGAATGTTTCGGCGTAAAAGCTACTGCAAGGGTTTTTGTAAACAATACTGACCCTTGTGAGATTTGGACTCTTACTCTTGAAAACGTAAGCGATAAGTCGGTTAAATTTAAGCTTTTCTCGCTTGCCGATTTCCTTCTTGAGGGTTATCAGCGATATTCCGATTATAACTCCTACGTTCACGGCCATTTTGACGATGACGACAACGTTGTTCTTTGCATGAACGAGGCCATGGAAAGACCGCATAAATGGTTTAACGGATTTATTTCGTCCGATAAAAAGCCGAGCGGTTTTGACACCTCTAAAAAGGCGGTTTTCGGCGCTTTTGGTAACGTTAACTGTCCAAAAATTGTTGTCGACGGCAAATGCACAAACAGTCTTTCCGCCTGCGAGCAAATGACCGGCGTGCTTGAGCATACATTTAAGCTTGAAGCAGGAGAAAAAGAAACAATTAATGTACTTATCGGTTGCGCCGACGGTATGGAAAGCGCAAAGGCTATTTCCAAAAAGTTATTCGCTGACGGCAAGATTGAAGCAGATTATAAGGCTTTGCTTGACGAAAAAGCGGCCGTTTTGGAGTCGATTAATGTTAACACCCCCGACGATAAAATCAACAATTTTACAAACGTTTGGATTAAACAACAAGTACAGCTTTGCGCCGAGGCAGGCCGTGACACGGGAAAGGGTTTCCGTGACCAGCTTCAGGACGCTTGGGCAATTTGTGCTTTCAACAGCGAGCTCGGCGAGGAAAAAATACTTGAAACGCTTGAATATGAATATCCTGACGGCCGTTGTGTTCGCGGTTGGTTGCCGCTTGACCACCACGTTTATTCCGACGGCATGACTTGGATTGCGCCGACAGTTAACGCGTTTATTAAAGAAACGGGCGACGCCTCCATTCTTGATAAGCAGGTTAAGTATCTTCTTTCCGAAGAGGTCGGCACCGTTTGGGACCATATTTTGCGCGCAGTTCGTTACAGCGCAAACGACCTCGGCGATGACGGACTTGTTCATTCGCTCGACGGCGACTGGAACGACTCCCTCAATATGACGGGACTTGAAGGCAAGGGCGAAAGCGTTTGGACCTCAATCGCTCTTACCTATGCTCTTAAAAACGTTGAAGAAATGGCAACAAAATTCGGTAAGGGCGACGATATCGTAGCGGAAATGAAAGCATACCGCGAAAAAATCACCGAGAATATAAACAAAAACGGTTGGGACGGCGAATGGTATCTTGCCGCAATAAACGACCTCGGCGATAAAGTAGGTTCTCATACCGAAAAAGAAGGTATGATTTACCTTAATTCGCAAACCTGGGCGGTTTTGGCTCAGGTTGCTCCGAAAGATCGCCTTGAACAGGCCATGGCAAGCGTTGAAAAATACCTTGACTCCGATTACGGCCCGCTTACCCTCTACCCTGCTTATACTAAGTTTAATAACCATATTGGTCGACTCACAAGCTTTGTTCCCGGAATTTGGGAAAACGGTACTCCTTACTGTCACGGCGGATCGTTTAAGGTTGTTGCCGACTGTATTATGGGTAACGGCGACAAGGCATATGAAACTATCATGAAGATTTACCCTGATAGCGAAACCAACCCGTCCGACCATTCGGGTTGCGAACCGTATGCGCTTACAAACATGTATTTCGGCCCCGACAACCCCAGAAAAGGCGAAACATTATTCGCTTGGGTTACAGGTACAGCCGGTTGGATGTTCCGAGCAGTTACCCAGTACATTTTAGGATTTGTGCCCGGTTATGATACAATTGAGCTTGAACCGTGTATTCCGTCAAAATGGGATAAATGCGAAATGTCACGAAAGTTCCGTGGCGACAACTATATTGTCCGTATTTACAACCCCAACGGCTTACAAAAGGGTTACAAGACAATGACCGTCGACGGCAAGGAATATGTTCAAAACTCGCTTCCTATTTTCGGCGACGGAAAAGAGCATATTATTGAAATTACTTTAGGTAAATAACCAAAAAAATAAAACACGGTAATGAATTTTTAAAAATTCTTTACCGTGTTTTTTATACATACAAAAAACGGACAACCGAAAAGGTTGTCCGTTTTTATAATTGTTTTTAGCGAGAAATTACATCTCAGCGAAGTACTTAATAGTACGAACCATCTGGCTGGTGTAGGAGTTCTCGTTATCGTACCAAGAAACAACCTGTACCTGGTAGGTATCGTCGTCAATCTTAGTAACCATGGTCTGAGTAGCGTCGAAGAGTGAGCCGTAGGTGATACCGATGATATCAGAAGAAACGAGCTGTTCTTCGGTGTAGCCGAAGGAAGCAGAAGCAGCAGCCTTCATAGCAGCGTTGATACCTTCCTTGGTTACGTCCTTGCCCTTAACAACAGCAACAAGGATAGTAGTAGAACCGGTCGGTACCGGAACACGCTGAGCAGAGCCGATGAGCTTGCCGTTGAGTTCAGGAATTACAAGACCGATAGCCTTAGCAGCGCCGGTAGAGTTAGGAACGATGTTGCAAGCAGCAGCACGAGCACGACGAAGGTCGCCCTTTCTGTGCGGGCCATCGAGAACCATCTGGTCGCCGGTCCAAGCGTGAACGGTAGTCATGATACCGCTAACGATAGGAGCATATTTGTTAAGAGTGTCAGCCATAGGAGCAAGACAGTTAGTTGTGCAAGAAGCAGCAGAGATGATCTTGTCATCAGCGGTAAGAGTATTTTCGTTTACGCTGAAAACAACGGTCGGAAGATCGTTGCCTGCGGGAGCAGAGATAACAACCTTTTTAGCGCCGGCGTCGATATGAGCCTGGCTCTTAGCTTTAGAGCAGTAGAAACCTGTACACTCGAGAACTACGTCTACGTCAAGCTCTCCCCAAGGAAGATTAGCAGCGTCTTTCTCAGCATAGATTTTGATGGTTTTGCCGTTTACAGTGATAGTACCGGCTTCGTCATCAGCGGATACGGTATCGCAAAGAGCATATCTACCCTGAGCAGAGTCGTACTTAAGAAGATGAGCAAGCATTGTCGGGTTGGTGAGGTCGTTGATAGCAACAACTTCATAACCTTCAGCGCCGAACATCTGTCTGAAAGCGAGACGACCGATACGGCCAAAACCATTAATAGCAACTTTTACCATTTTTAATTACCTCCCAAATTTTCGGTTATATCTATTTTACCCCAACTTTAGGGATTTTGCAATAACCTTTGTTATTTTTTTAACTATTATTTTTGATTTCGTCGATAATAACAAAAATCTAAATTCAATTGACGCCCAATTGATATAATTTAGCGCATTATGTTCGGGCAACTCCGCTTTTTCTTGCCGCCTCGGCAACCGCTTTTGCTACCGTTGGAGCAATTCTTTTGTCAAAAGCCTTCGGCAAGATGTAATCCTTGCTTAATTCATCGTCGGAAACAAGTCTCGCTATTGCATAAGACGCCGCCATTTTCATTTCGTCGTTTATATCACTTGCGCGAACGTCAAGCGCGCCTCTAAATATACCGGGAAAAGCAAGAACGTTGTTAATTTGGTTCGGGAAATCGGAACGGCCCGTACCTACAACGGCCGCTCCCGCCGAAACCGCTTTATCGGGCATAATTTCCGGTACGGGGTTAGCCATAGCAAAAACAATCGCTCCGTCGGCCATAGACGACACCATGTTTTCGGTAACAATATCGGGCGCAGAAACCCCGATAAAAACATCCGCACCATTCATTACGTCGGCAAGAGTTCCCTTTTCCCCATTAGGATTTGTCTTTAGCGAAAGAGCCTTATGCGCTTCGGAAAGGTTGTCCATGCCCTCGCATATTGCGCCGAATTTATCACACATAATTAAATTTTTAAGCCCGAGCTTCATCAAATGCTCGCCTATAGCCGTACCTGCGGCGCCGGCGCCGTTGATAACGCATTTTATTTCGCCAATACTCTTACCAACAAGCTTTAACGCGTTAAGCATAGCCGCCGCAACAACAATAGCAGTGCCATGTTGGTCATCATGGAAAATGGGTATATCGCAAATTTCTTTTAACTTTCGCTCAATTTCAAAGCAACGGGGCGCCGAAATATCTTCAAGATTAATTCCGCCGAAGCTTCCCGACAAAAGGTAAACCGTTCGTACAATTTCGTCAACATCATTAGAGCGGATACAAAGCGGAAACGCATCCACGCCGGCAAATTCCTTAAATAATACGCATTTACCCTCCATAACCGGCATACCCGCCTCCGGCCCGATATTTCCAAGACCGAGAACGGCGGAGCCGTCGGTTACTACGGCGATAAGATTACTTCTTCGTGTAAGCTCGAACGATTTATTTATATCCTTTTCAATTACAAGGCAAGGCTCGGCAACGCCTGGAGTATACGCCAAGGACAACGCCTCGGCGTTTTTTACCGACGTACGCGACGAAATTTCGATTTTTCCTTGCCATTCATAATGCTTGTCAAGAGCCTTTTGTTTAATATCCATTTAAATTAACCTTCTTAAAAAAATATTACGCTTATTTTACCAGAAAAGGTTTATTTCTTCAAGCATTAGAGCTCATATTTGCAAAATAAAAGAAATATCTGTCGAACGAAAAAATATTTTTACGGTATTTGCCTATCCCCCAACGGCAATACTATTTTCGAAAAGAACGCATTGGGGGATTAGAAAAATGCTTTTTAACAAGGTTGAAATATGCGGAGTAAATACGTCGGAGCTTACCGTACTTTCGGAAAAGGAAAAAGAGCGACTTTTAAAGCTTACCAAAGACGGGGACAAAAACGCAAGAGAACAGCTTATAAACGGCAACCTAAAGCTTGTTTTAAGCGTTGTTCAGCGCTTTGCGGGGAGAGGCGAAAATCCCGACGATTTGTTTCAGGTAGGTTGTATCGGGCTTATAAAATCTATTGACAATTTCGATATTTCCCACGAAGTTAAATTCAGCACCTATGCCGTGCCAATGATAATCGGCGAAATTAGGCGCTATTTACGCGACCATAGCCCCGTAAGAGTTAGTCGGTCGATAAAAGACACCGCATATAAAGCCATGCAAGTTAAAGAACAGCTTACCATAAAAAATCAAAAAGAGCCAACCGTTGACGAAATCGCAAAGGAATTACAAATTCCTCGCGAGGACGTTGTAATTGCGCTTGAAAGCATTGTTGATCCCGTTTCATTAAACGAGCCGGTATATTCCGACGGCGGCGATACCATATACGTTATGGATCAAGTCGGAGACAAAAACGACGACAAAAATTGGCTTGACGAGATATTTTTAAAAGAAGCTATTGCTTGGTTACAGGTAGAGATTCTTCACTTCGTTCAGAATGACAATAATATGAGTAGAAAAGAATTGGTAGTAAGCGCATTGGAGAATGGTACCGTAC
>JAFNUO010000007.1 GCA_017383985.1 Clostridia bacterium
ATTTATCAAGCAGGCGGATTATATCGTCGGTATCGTCGGCGCTCCAAGCGGCGTCAAAAGTAAGCGAAATACATTTATCGTCACGGTCAACGCTGTATATAGGCAAAACCCGTTTTGTGGCGGCGCTTATCATCGACGACGCGGTAAACGCAAGGGTTACGGCGACAAAAAGCGCAACGGCCGAAACGGTAAGCTGGCTTTTTTTAAGCAAAATATATTTCACGGCTATCCCCTCCCGTAAAATATAGTTTGATTGAAAACAAAATATGTTAAACACTAAATAAAAACAAGCACACCGCATTTAATTTGTTTTTTAACGGGCAACGGGTTCATATATTTTTGGTATTTAAAAAGTTAGTGACATTCTTTTTTGAATGTGTTATAATTATAGCATTATTATGACGAGGTGCCACCGAATGGATAAATACAACATTGCCGGACTTAACGTTTCCGCCGAATTTAATTTTGACAGAATGAAAAAAAACATGCCTAAATATAAAAAGGATTTTGACGGCGACGCCGACATAACCATTTCTGTCACCAAACAAGAGTCCATTGATATCCAAGACGGAAACCCCCATCTTACCCTCGGCGCCTGTGAATATATGCTCGCCGGAACCCAGTTTTACAAAGGGCTCCTTGACCATGACGGCATGTTATTACATTCATCGGCCATTATGATGGACGGCAAGGCTTATCTTTTCTCGGCGCGAAGCGGTACCGGAAAATCAACTCACACCAAGCTTTGGCAAGAGCTTTACGGCGAGGATAAGGCGGTTAATTTTAACGACGACAAGCCTGCCATTCGCGTAATCGACGGCAAGGTTTACGCTTGCGGTACTCCGTTTTCGGGAAAAACCGACATAAATCTTAACGTAATTGTTCCGCTTAAGGCTATTTGCTTTATCGAACGCAGCGAGCAAAACAGTATTAGAAAAATACCTAAAATTCAAGCTATTCCCCTTATCATAAACCAAACAATTTTTAAAAACGAAAGCGAAGAAATTAGACAAAAGGTTTATGACGTTATTGGTAAAGTACTTGCGGAAGTTCCGGTTTATATTCTTAGCTGCAACATCTCTACCAACGCTGCAAAGCTTGCTCACGACACGATGAGTAAAGAGGACTAAAATGGAAAAGGTAAATTTGATTGATTTACTGCCGAAAATAAACGAGGCTTTTGATAAAGGCAAAGCGTTCGCCTTTATGCCCAACGGCATAAGCATGCTTCCGACCATTGTAGGAGGACGCGACCCCGTAACCATTAAAAGACCCGACGGCAATCTTAAAAAATACGATATTATCCTTTACCGCAGAAAAAGCGGTCAGTTTGTTTTGCACCGAATTATAGACGTTGACGAAAAGGGATATATTCTTTGCGGAGACAACGAAAGTCGCCCCGAAAAATATATCCGGCACGATTCGGTTATTGGCGTTGTTACCGCATACAAACAAGACGGTAACGTTGTTGTTGCGGGAAGCAAAAAGTTTTTTAAAGACGCCAAAAAGCGCACTCGTACAAGACCGTTCAGGCACCTTTTACTTGGAATAAGAAACAGAATAATTTGTCCCATTTTTGGGTTAAAGAAAAAATAAAATCATCTGCAAGCCGCAGATGATTTTATTTTATGCAAATATTAGTTTTAAAACAAGCAGGGTTGCCACCCCCGGTATTCCGCCAAGCGCCGAGCAACCGACCGTCCACGGATTTACGGGTAAGGTAACGCCCGTGAAAATGCCGCTGATACATACCGCCGCAAAAGTAAGAAGCCCCAAAAACGCCGTAACAAACATTGTACGAAAGGGTCGCTTCCCTCTGAAGGCGAATATTATCAAGGCAACGGCGCAAACGGCGCCGCCCGCATAAAAAACATATTGAAGCATTTAGTTTGTCCTCCCCTTTTTTGTAATTTATATGAGGAGGCATAACGGTTTTATGCTTAAATTATTCGATTGGCTCGAAATCGGCTACTCCGTGTTTACAAAGCGGGCAAATAAAATCGTCGGGTAGCTCGTCTCCCTCGTAAACATAGCCGCAAATTTTACAAACATAACCCTTTTTACCCTCGGTTTCGGGTTTAGGTTTAACGTTGTTTTGGTAATAGGTGTATGTCATTGTTTCGGTTTGGGAAATTACGCGGGATTCGGTAATGCTGCAAATAAACATTCCGTGAGTATCAAGGTCAACATACTGCTCAACCTTAAGAGACATAAAGGAATTAATATATCTTGGCAGGAAAACAAGGCCGTTATCGGAGCGAAGCGGAGTACAATCGGCGAATTTATCGGTATTTCGGCCGCTTTTAAAGCCAAACGTCTCGAACACCGAAAAAGGTGCGTCGGTTGAAAGGCAATTTATGTTCATAACGCCCGTTTGCTTAATGACATGGTGAGAATAATTTTCTTTATTAATGGTTACGGCGATGCGATTAGGCGTATTTGTGACCTGAGTAACGGTGTTTACGATAAGTCCGTTGTCCTTTTTACCGTCGTTTGAGGTAACAACATAAAGTCCGTAGCCAATATTGAAAAGCGCCGATAAATCGTTTTTGTTTGCGGTTTCGCCTTGAGCAATATAGTCACGGCAAAGTTCCTCGGCAAGAGCCTCAAGCTGAGCGTTGCTGTCCTCGTTAAGAGCGGATTTTATTTGAACGGTGGTATCGGTAAAGGTAAGGTTTTTGCTATTTTCAAGCATACCTTTCATAGCCTTTGCGGCAAGCGGCGCCCATGTTCCGTTTTCAATCAATCCGACAACACGGTTTTGGAAATTTCGCTCGGTTAAATGCTCAATAAATGTACGCATAAAGGGAAAAATTTCGGCGTTGTAGGTTGTAGTTGCAAGGACAATTTTGCTGTATCTAAAAGCGTCCTCAACCGCCTCCGCCATGTCGCAACGGGCAAGGTCGTTAATTACAACCTTCGGGCAACCCTTTGCTTTAAGCATTTCGGCAAGCTTTTCAACCGCCTTTTTTGTATTACCGTAAACCGAAGTATAGGCTATCACAATACCCTCGGTTTCGACGGCATAAGACGACCACGTGTTGTAAAGGCCGATATAGTATCCAAGGTTTTCGGTAAGAATGGGGCCGTGAAGCGGGCAAATTTTTTCAATTTCAAGTCCAGCCGCTTTTTTGAGCAAGTTTTGTACCTGAGCGCCGTATTTTCCGACGATACCGAAATAGTAACGACGCGCCTCGCAAGCCCAGTCCTCATCAACGTCAAGGGCGCCGAATTTACCGAAGCCGTCGGCGGAAAAAAGAACTTTATCGTAGCTATCATATGTTACCATAACCTCGGGCCAATGCACCATCGGTGCGGCAAAGAAATTGAGGGTATGCTTACCAAGAGATAGCGTGTCACCCTCGGCAATTATAACCGCTTTGTCGGAAAAATCAGTGCCGAAAAATTGCGCCATCATGGTAAAAGCCTTTGCGGAGGCAACGATTTTTGCCTCGGGATAGGCTTTTACAAAATTCATGATATTAGCTGAATGGTCGGGCTCCATATGCTGAACTATAAGATAATCGGGTTGGCGGCCGTCGACCGCGTTTTGAATATTATC
Source organism: Clostridia bacterium (assembly GCA_017383985.1). GTDB lineage: Bacteria > Bacillota > Clostridia > Oscillospirales > Acutalibacteraceae > UMGS1976. The sequence goes on from JAFNUO010000007.1 coordinate 3,563, forward strand.
AAGCCATTCATGAGTAAATCTTGCGTCAACGGTATCGAAAACGGCAATTTTTTCGTCAAGCACAACATATGAGTTGTATGCCATTCCGTTTTCTACGATATACTGACCCTCGAAAAGGTCAATTTCGTGGTCGTTTACGCCGACATATTTGATATCCTTAGTAATTTTCATTTTTATACGCTCCTTTTAAGTAAAATCGAAATTAGCAAAACTGTATTTATAGTATGATTATAACACATTTTATAATTATTTACCAGAGGTAAAATAATTACAAAAAAGCCACCAAAAAAGGTGACTTTTTTCTGTCATTCGTGTCCGAAAAAGAACTGGTGAAAAACCGAGGATTTTCCAACAATAACATTAAGTTTGGTCAATTCTTATATCAATAGACTTAAATTCATGTGCCTTTGCGTACGCATACCCATCTGATTTTTTTATATAATCAAAGAAGTTTTTATCAGAATCATCGCTCCACAAAGTATCTTGTAAAAAACGATTTTTTTCATCAGGAGAGAACATTATACTTACTCGTAGCTGAAAATATTCATCTTCCCCGTCAGGATATTGTCTTACCAAATCATAATAGAACAAATCCTCTCCTGTAAAATCATAAACACCATACTCGTTCAATAATAAATCTTCTTCTATTGGTGTTTTGCACATTTCTTCAAATGTGTTTATTATTTCGTCTAATGAATTATTTGTTGAAATATTGCACTTAAGATATTCTAACAATTCCATCTCATCACCGTCCTTTAGGTGTATTATAGCATAAAAGCGGCAAAGGGGTAAGGTTTTAGTGATATTCTGTGCTTCGCACAGAGTGATATTTTCACTTCGTGAAAGTGATATTGAAACCTGCGGTTTCAGTGATATTATATTCGCCTTTAAAACTCGCAAAGCGAATATCACTTGCGAAGCAAATATAACTGAGCGAAGCTCAATATAACTCGCCGAAGGCGAATATAACTGAAAAAACTCTTGTTCTTTCGAACAAGAGTTTTTTCTGGAGCTGGTAATGTGACTCGAACACACGACCTGCTGATTACGAATCAGCTGCTCTACCGACTGAGCTATACCAGCATTTTTATATTGCCAAAGTATTATAACAGTATTACGCTCAAAAAGCAAGACCGCAACTTAAAAAAAGTCGCGGTCTTTTTTATTTAATAGTTTTTCTTATCCTACTATCAAATCCTGCAACGTTTGGAATTCGTAGTCGCCGTTTGCGAGCAGGTCAAAATGATGAAGCACGTTACCGATTCCTTTGGCAACGCAGTATTCCCAGTTATCGGCGGTTGTTACCTTTATTCCGATATAATTTGACAAGCAATCGGCCATTCCCGTAAGCTGAGACGTTCCGCCCGTTAAATAAATTCCATCCTCGGCAATATCGCCGACAAGCTCGGGCGGCGTTTTATCAAGCACGTCGCGTACCGCGCCGCAAATTCGGTAAACAACGTCGGATATAGCCTCGCAAACCTCGTTCGCCGTAATTTCAACAATTTTCGGTAATCCGGTTGCGGCGTTAACGCCCTTTGCCTGAATGGCAATTTCAACCTGACGCGGGATAGCCGTACCAACCTGACATTTTATAAATTCGGCGGTGTGTTCGCCGATAAGAAGTCCGTATTCTCGTTTCATGTAATCCATAATTGCGGCGTCAATATCCGCACCCGCAACCTGCACCGATTCGCACTTTGACAAGCCGCCCATTGAAATAACGGCAACGTCGGTTGTTCCGGCGCCGATATCAACCACGATAGTTCCGTGGGGACGCTTAAAGTCAATTCCCATTCCAAGGGCGGCGGCAACCGGCGCCTCGATAGTGCAAACGCTTCTTCCTCCCGCGTTTTGAACCGCGTCGATAATAGAACGTTGTTGTACCCACGTAATGTTTGACGGCATCGAGACAACAACTCTCGGCTTTGTCATTCTTTTACCGCAGGCATATTGGATATAATGACGAAGCATATGCTCGGCAACGGCATAGTCGGAAATAACTCCCCTTTCAATAGGACAAACAGGACGGTAACGTCCCGGCGCTCTGCCTATCGCTTCAAAGGCTTCTTTTCCGTATTTATATGGACTATCGTCATACTCCTCCATTAAAACAACAGAGGGTTGATTAAGCACTATTTTTTTACCCCTGACGATCACGGTTTTCCGCGTTCCGAGGTCAACTCCTAAATCAGTAAACATGATTTCTCCAATCAACAAAAACTTTATGTAAACCAAAAAGTGTATATCTATCTTGATTATATAACAAAGGGCTTTGTCTGTCAATTTGAATATTTTGTCGCGGCAAAGGTCATCAAGGTTACCCGCCTTGCGCCTGCATTAAGCAAGGTTGTCGCACATTCGCACAAGGTTGCCCCCGTTGTTGCAACGTCGTCAACAAGCAAAATATGCTTACCCTTTACGTCGGCCGTTGCGGCATATGCATTACGGATATTAATTCGCCTTTCAATCCCCGACAAGGTATGCTGCGGCTTAGTTTCGCGTAATTTTTTAAGACATTTTCGGTTAAATGGAATTTTATAATAACGCGAAACCTGTTTTCCGATAAGTTCGGCTTGGTTATAGCCACGGATTACAACCTTTTTAACCGTCATCGGCACAGCCGCTACAAGGTCAAAATCCTGCGTCTTTAAACGGCTTGCTTTTTCGGCTATATAGTCGCCCATAGCTTTTGCGCCGTCGGGACTAAACGTAAATTTAAGCATTTTAACCGCCGCGCTTGCTTCGTCCTTATAATAAAAGACCGAATGAATAGTAAAACTGTTTCCATAATACGAAACGGTTTTTGTTCGCTTGGTTTTAAGCTTATTTAACTTTTCCGCACATTGGTCACATACGTAAACGCACATATTCGTATCGGTTCGGCAACAAAAGCAAGACGACGGATAAAAGACGGTTGCAAACAGGTCAAAATTGGTAGGTTTTATCTTTTCAAAGCTCATTGGCGTGCTCCATAATCATGGTTTTTAGCCCCGTATAGCGCTTTGTTCGCTTATCGTTATGAACCATTTGATTTACTACATCGGCCGAGCCGACCAAAACAAGCAATTTTTTCGCTCTTGTTACGGCGGTATAAAGCAGGTTGCGATATTTAAGCTGGTGTGGAGTATCCAAAACGGGTAAAATTACGCAGTCGAACTCGCTACCCTGACTTTTATGCACCGTTACAGCATAAGCAAGCTCAAGCTGTTCGGCGTCCTCGAGGGTATAATACGCGTTACGGTCATCGAAAGACACGACAACTCTATCCGATTTTATGTCAACCAAACGCAATAATCCCACGTCGCCGTTAAACACACCCGTGCCATCGCTGCCGTCTTTTCGGTCCCACATTATATCGTAGTTATTTTTAATTTGCATTACCTTGTCGCCCTCTCGCAAGATAAAGCCCTTTTGCTTCATCTCGCGCTTTCCGTTTGCGGGAGGGTTAATGCGTTGTTGGATAAGGTTATTTATATTTATTGTTCCCATTTCGCGTTTTCGCGACGGGCAAAGAACCTGGATATCTCCGTTGTTTAAAAAATCATAAGCCTCGGGTAAACGTCGGCAGTATAAATCGCAAACCGTATCGGCTCCGTCAAGCGGATTTTGGCGGGCGATGTAAAAGAAATCGGCGTCCTTGCGGGACAAATCAGGTTCATCGCCTTTTACGATTTTATGCGCATTGGTGATAATTGCGCTTTTCATAGCTTGGCGAAAAATCTCGGTAAGCTCAACAACAGGAACACAGCCCGACTCGATTATATCGTTTAGAACGTTGCCCGCGCCTACCGACGGTAACTGGTCAGAGTCGCCGACCATAATAAGTCGGCTTCCAAACGGCATAGCGGCAAGTAGACTTTCAAAAAGCGTTATGTCAACCATGGACAGCTCGTCAACTATTACAACGTCGCAATCAAGCGGATTACGTTCGTTTTTCATAAACACGGGGTGGTGGCCCGGGCCCCATTCAACCTCAAGCAAACGGTGAATTGTTTTCGCTTCGTTTCCGGTAACCTCGGTAACACGTTTCGCGGCTCGTCCCGTAGGCGCGGCAAGGCAAAGCTTCATATGCTGCTTTTCAAAAAGGCGAATAATTCCGTTTAAAGTAGTTGTTTTTCCTGTACCGGGGCCGCCCGTAAGTACCATTATTCCTCGGGTCATGGCGTTGCGGATAGCCTCTTTTTGTAAGCTTTGGTATTCAATATTAAGCTCGGTTTCAATTTTTGAAAGTTCGACTTCAACATCAATTTTGCTCGAAAACGTCATACGCGACAACTCGGTTACTCGGCGGGCGCAGTAGCTTTCTGCTCGGTACATATATGGCAAATAGGCAAAGGTTTTTCCGCCCGTTTCGGTCATAAAAAGGCGGTTAGCTCCGCACATATATTCGATTATTTCGCTTATTTTTCCCGTCTCGATTTCAAGAAGTCCCGACGAAAGCTCGGTAAGCTTGTCCACGGGGATACATGTATGGCCGTTTTGCAAATTATGGCGCAAAACGTATTCGATACCTGCGTAAATGCGGAAAGAAAAGTTCTTTTCAAAGCCAAGCTCCGCCGCCATGGCGTCAACCTGCTCAAAATTAAAACAAAGCTCGTCGTTGCAAAGGAAAAACGGATTTGCTTTTAATCGATCGACCGAAGCGGGGCCAAAAAGCTTGTACACCGCCAACGACTGCTCGGAATCAAAGCCGTATTGCGCCAAAAACAGCATTACCTCACGCATGCCGAACTGTTTCATAAATTCGTCGCTTATTTGACGGGCACGATGGGCCGTTATCCCCTTTATTATTGTAAGGCGGTGAGGCTCTCTTTCGATTATTTCAAGAGAATTTTCGCCGAAACGTTCAACAATTTTTTTAGCCGTTGCGGGACCTATGCCTTTTATTCCACCCTCCGACAAATAACGCAAAATTGCGGCGGCGGTAGACGGCATTTTTCGCTCACACATTTCGGCTTTAAACTGTCTTCCGAACGACGGGTGTGTATCATATTTTCCTACAAGAAGAAGCTCCTCCCCCACCGAAACCATGGGAAAGGTGCCGACGACGGTTATAAGCTCGTCTTCGGTAGAAAGTTCGAGGACGGTAAAGCCGTTTTGCTCGTTATGAAAGGTTATGTATTCAACCGTACCGGCAAGTCTTTCTTCGGACACCGTCCTCACCCCTTTTTTTCACAAAATAATTTTAGAAAGTCTATCGTTTTTATCGCATATCTCGACAAACGGTTTTGAATTTGCGACCGTTTCGGCTATACGTTTTGTTTCGCCGTCAATATCACATTCGACCGCTATTACTCGGTCAATTCCGCAGTTTTCCGCAATCGCTATACTGTGGCGCAAATCCATTTCGGCCGTTCCGTTTTTTATCGGTATAACCAAAAGGCTGCTTTCGGCGTGATTTTTGCCTATTATCAGCGACCACACAAAACGGATTAAGTTAGACAACCCGTAAACAGCAAGCAATACAGTAACAGCGAATAAAATTATTTCAGACATTATACTTCGCCCCCGTAATTAATATATTCGAAAGCGAGTTTTTTTGTGTTTAATTAAACACAGACCGTCCGAAGACGGTCTGTATGCGCTTTTAAAAAAATTAAGATTGCTTAATATCGGCGGTGTATTTTCCCGCTACCCAAAGAGAATCTCTGTTAAGCACTTGAACTGTTACGGCAACGCCGCTATGCACTCCTCGGTTATACGACGCAAGGTCGGCCGTTACCAAAATATCGTCGGCGGTTATTCGGCGAAGCTCGGCCGACGGGCCGATTACGGTTACGTCAAAACTTTCCATAGTAGCGGTAAGCCCCTGAGAAACGTTAGTCGGATTAAAACCGTCGTTAGTTACGGTAATCGTTCTTGACGCAAGACCGCTTAAATTAAGGTTTACGGTTACCTCGGTAATTCCGTCGCTACTTGTTATGGTTTCAGGCATAATTATTTTTTGAGTAAATTCGGTTGCGTCAGGGGTAATATCGGCAAAATCAATAGGTTCAAGCTCAACCGATTTAAGCTTTTCGATAACCTTTTGCGGACCTTTTACAACAACCGACGCAATATCGGTGGTTGCTTTTATCGGATTGTTTTTCGGCGCGTTAACAAAAGTTGCTACAACCGGAACTTCTTTTTTCATCAAAATAGGAACGGTAATATTCGCTTTATCAAAGCCGAGGAAAACATGACTACTGTCTATGGTTTTTCCGTCATGGTCAAATAAAACTATGCTACCCTCAAATTCGGTCGACTCGTTTAAAAGCTGGTCAACCTCGGCTTCGCAAACAACCGAAGCTATTTCATCAATTACCGACTGGGCGCCGGTAATTTTAATTTGAGAAAATTCCGTATCGGAGACCTTGGGCGCATCGGCAATAAGCCCTTCCGGCGCGGAAACGTTATTCGCCTTTGCCGTTACATCAAAAATTTCGCCGTCGCGGTTAAAAATATCGGTCATTACCGTAACTTGACTCATGCTCATTTCAACAACGGTAAAATTACGATTATCGCTTCCGTCAAGGGTCCATGTTTTTACGCCCTGGCCGGTTATGTTAGCGACAACCTTTACGTCGCTTGCGGACAAGGACGCAATGTACGCCGTTTTACCCGAAACGGTAACGTCAACCTTTATATCGTTGTTCTTAATTACCTCGTATCCGTCGGCGGCCAACGACGGGGATACCCGAAATGTTACCGGTACTCCCGAAATATCCCTTGTAGAAACGGGGTTGTACACCTGGGACAGGTTAAACCAAAGAATAAACGACACGATTAACGACAAAACGGCCAAAACGCGGTTACTTTTTAGAAGGCGGGACAAAAAATTACTTATTCGAGTCATTTTTGTTGCCTCCTATCGTCTTTATACGTCCAATAATTGAACGGTCGTCGTCATCGGCAAAATCGGATAAAAGCTCACGCGAAAGCAATTCTCGTAAAGTAACTACGTTAAAATCACGTTGAAGTTTGCCGTTCATGGCGACCGAAATTATACCCGTTTCTTCGGAAACAACAACCACAACGGCGTCGGAGTTTTCGCTCATGCCGATTGCCGCTCTGTGGCGGGTTCCGAGTTCTTTTTTTAAGTTATTATTTTGGGTAAGCGGCAATATGCAGCCGGCGGCGTAAAGTCGGCCGTCTCTTATAATTGCGGCGCCGTCGTGTAACGGAGTTTTAGGATAAAAAACGTTACCCAAAAGCTCGGTTGTTGTGTCGGCGTCGATAACCGTACCGGTTTTTATTATATCGCCAAGTCGGGTTTTATGTTCAAATACAATAATTGCGCCGGTTCTTGTACTTTGGAAGCTTTGGCAAGCGCGGCTTACCGCTTCGATAGAAGATTCTATCGCCGTAAAATCGGCCGATTTCGCCTTTTTGCCGAGTAAGCTAATGTTCGTGCGGCTTACAAGTTCAAGCGCGCTACGTATTTCGGGTTGGAAAATAACCGCCAACGCGATTACACCTTGACCAATTACTATGTTAAGCATTGAATGGAGGGCTATCATATCAAGCCACGAGGAAACCGCCCACGCGCCGACAATTATAAGCACGCCGTAGATAATCTGTTTTGCTCGTGTTTGACGTACGATTTGAACAAGCTTGTAAATTATAAACGCAACGATAATTATATCAAGAAGGTCCATAATATCCGAGGATTTCATAACCAGTATAAACTGGGTAAACCACGATTGTATAACCTTAAATATTCCGCTCATTCAAACACCTCCTACATTTACATTCTCTTTTATTTTAACAATAATATTATATATAATCAATAACTTTTTTTCATACATTTTAAAGTTTTTTTATAGCAGTTTATACAATTGCATATATTATCGCTTTAATGTATAATATAATCATTGAAAAGTAGGTGGTTTTTATATGTTAAGAATAGGTCACGGATACGACGCTCATAGGTTCGCCGAAAACCGAGAGCTTATTCTCGGCGGAGTAAAAATTGAATACGAGCTCGGCTTACTCGGTCATTCCGACGCCGACGTTTTGGCTCATGCAATAAGCGACTCTCTTTTTGGCGCCGCCGCCCTCGGCGACATAGGCGCTCACTTTCCCGATAGCGACGAAAGATATAAAGGCGCCGATAGCATGATGCTGCTAGAAAAAACCGGAGAAATTTTACGACTTAACGGATACAAGGTTGTTAACATTGACGCAACCGTACTTGCCCAAAAGCCGAAGCTTGCGCCCCATATATTAGCTATGCGCGAAAACATAGCAAATAAAATCGGTTTGCCGCTTGACTTTGTCAGCGTTAAGGCCACAACCGAGGAAGGCATGGGCTTTACGGGTCGGCTTGAAGGTATCGCCGCTCACTGCGTTTGCCTTATAGAAAAGGAGTAACTCATTATGAAGTATAAGATGGTATTTGCGATAATCAATACGATGGACCGCAAAAGTATCATAGACGGCCTTATTTCAAAGGGGTATCACGCAACTCAGCTTAACAGCATAGGCGGATTTACCGGCAAGGAAAGCATTTGTATTATCGTAATCACAAACGAAAGTAACGTTAACGACGTTATCCTCACCATGAAGGAAAATTCCGTTTCAAGAAAAATCGAAGTCCCCGAAGACAGGCAGGCGATTATAGCCGACGGCATTGACCGCGCCGAGCTTTTATCGGCCAAAATTTCGGGTACGGTTGTTTCAGTTATCGACGTAGACGAGTTTATTCATATAAACGATTTATTGGATAAAATATAATTATGTAAACTTATAATACTATTTAACACCATGCTTTTAATAAAAAGCATGGTGTTTTTTATGTTAACCTATTTGTGCATCATTCCGGGAAGTATACTTTCTCGGTCGGAATGGGACGGCACCTTTATATCGCCCATAAGAGACGCCGCCGTTACAATTTTTTTACCAAAACGATTTCTTAAAGCGTCGACCGTATCGTCTATGCTTTTTTGTTTATCAAAACGGGACAAATCGGTAAAAAGGTCGGTTTGAAACGGCCTACCCTCGGGCACAAGCCCTATTACGCGCACCGAAACGGCTCTTACATCCCGCCGCCAATCATATTCGGCGAAAAGGCTCCTTGCGCAGGAGGCTATTTCAAAGGGACTTTGGGTTATTACGGGCAACGGACGTTGAAACTGGCGCGTTTTAAGGTCGTTGCTTTTTACCGAAAGTTGAACCCCCGAGGCGGCAAGATGATGAACCCGCAAACGATGTCCCAAATCCTGAGACAGTTCAAGCATAACACGCCAAACTTCCTCCTCGGTTACAAGGTCAGCGTTGCAGGTTATTCCATGGCCAAGACTTTTCGCCGGAAAGACAAAATCCTTATGCATTACGCGGGAGGTATCCTCTCCCCTTGCGTAATGCCACAGTTGGTATCCATTTACACCAAGTAAGCGGCGTAAAACCTCGGGCGACGTTTCGGCAAGGTCGCCGATAGTAAATACGCCGTGTTCATTAAGCCGACGCGCACTTGAACGGCCGACGTAAAGCAGCTCCGATACGTCAAGCGGCCACACCTTTTTGCGAAAATTTTCGCGAGTTATAACCGATATGGCGTCGGGCTTTTTTAAGTCGGAGCCGAGTTTTGCAAAAACCTTATTATACGACACGCCGATACTTACCGTAAGACCCAGTTCCTCCTTTACGGTGCGGCGAATATGCTCGGCAATATCGGTCGGCGAGCCTAACGCGCCGCTCGCCGTTACGTCAAGCCAACATTCGTCAAGACCGAACGGCTCCACAAGGTCGGTATAGCGATAGTAAATATTACGGACGAGGGCAGAAAATTTAACATAATACTCGTAATTGGGCGGAATTATAATAAGGTTGGGGCAAAGCTGCTTAGCTTGCCAGTTCACCATGCCCGTTTTTACCCCTAAGCGCTTTGCGGGCTCCGATTTGGCAAGAACTATGCCGTGTCTATCCTCCGTTGAACCGCAAACGGCAATAGCTTTTCCGCGGTATTCGGGGTTAAGCACCGTTTCGACCGACGCGTAAAAGCAGTTAAGGTCGCTATGCAATATTGCTCTGTCGCTCATGGCATTATCACGTCTTTTCGCTAATTTCCTTTACGGAAAACCACGAATTTGAGTCACCCTCGTAATATATTTTTTTGGTTGCTCCCTCCACCAAAACGGTATACTGTATCGGAGCGACACAACCGACAACCCGCGGGCAATATGGCCGCACATTTACGATTTTATCAATCTCGTAAGGCTTATCGTCGAAATAAATTCGTTTCGGCGCAAAGCTACCGTCGGTATGGAAACGGCTTCTACCTCAAGTTGTATTCTTTTATACTGCATATCAGTTCAAATCCTTTATAAGTTTAACGGCAACCCCTTGAATTACGCAATCCTTGACAATAATATCGTCCATGTTGCGGTTTTCGGGGTGGAGCCTTACCCTACCATGAACACGGTCGGGATAATAGCGTTTAAGGGTAGCCTCGTCGTCTATTAAAGCGACGACAATATCCCCTACCTCGGCGGTGTTTTGTACCCTTATTAATAACATATCGCCGTCGTTAATTCCTGCCTCAATCATAGAATCGCCCGAAGCGTAAAGAATATAAAAATCGCCTTTACCAAAAAGAGCGGCGGGCAAATTAATGCGTTCCTCGATATTTTCCTCGGCGTATTTAGGAAGTCCGCAGGAAACCTTGCCGAGTACGGGTACATTAAGAAAATCCGAGCGAGAAACGGACGTTTTTTCGGTAACCAACGAACGGTGTCCGTTATAGCTTATTCGCCCGTTTTCGCGCATTTCGGCCAAATAGCGTTGCACCGTTGCACAGGAAATACCGACGCCCGAAGAAATTTCACGCATTGAGGGAGAAAGTCCGTTTTCCTCGTAATAAGACTTGATAAAATCCTCAATTCGGTCAAAATAATCGTTGTTTTTAGTTCGCATAAATACGCCTCCTATCTAAAAGAAACATTTGTCTCATTTAGATTATAACACTCTCTTATCCCAAAGTCAACGGCATTTTTTGGACCAAAAGTGTATCCTTTCTTTAAATAAAAATCAAATTCGGCATTTAGCGCCACAAACATACCCGATTATTCATACACCGTATGACAAATTAAAAAAAGCCGTCGCTTTATAATAATTGTAGAACAATATACAGGCGGTGGGAATATTGAAAGAAAATGCAGTTAAAAAATTATTAAGCGAGAAAAAGGTCACAGAGCTACCCTTTGCGGTTTTATGTCAACTTGTATCGGCAGTTTGCGGATTCCTGATGTCGCGGGTTATGTTTTTTGGCGGATATGCTCCATTAGGGATTGCCGCTACGGCGGGTATGTCGCCCGATTTATCCATTGCGGCGGCAATAGGCGCGGCGGCGGGATACCTATTCCCCGTTACCGAAAACGGCGCTATACGGTACATAGGAGCGGTTATTACGGTAACCATGCTTAAATGGATACTCCCCGAAAAGGTGAAATTCGCAAGAACGGGAGGATTTTGCGCGTTGCTCGCTTTACTCGGCTCGTTGTCGGGGATAGTTTTTGTAAAAAGCTTCGACGATTTTATAATGTGCGTTGCGGAAGGGCTTGTTTGCGCCTCGACGGCATATTTCGTAAGCAAGGTTTCGGCAATAAAAAACGTTATTCGTTCTCCCCACGGGTTAGGTCAACCGGAATTAGTAAGCGTAGCCGTTTTGGCGGGGGCGTTGCTTATGTCGCTTACCGAGTTTGACGTTATTGGGATAACGCCGTCAAGGATAATAGCCGTATATCTTATAATAACGGCGGCCCGTTTCGGCCGTGAGGCCGCAGGAGCTATTGTAGGCGCCGCTTTTGGGTTTGCGATGTCGCTTGCGTCAAACGATATGCTCTTTATCGCGGGGGCGTATAGCTTAGGCGGAATGACGGCGGGGTTGTTCGCTCATTTCGGGGTAATAGGCTGCGGCGTGGCTTTTCTTGTAAGCAGCTCGGTTATATTTATACAGTCGGGGCAAGGCACGGACGGGCTTATATGCCTTTTGGAAATAGCGGCGGCGCTTTTATTTGCCATATTCACTCCGAAAAATGTACAGGTTTTCTTTTCGGCGCTATTCGCTCCCTCCCCCGAAATGCCAAGATTAGACGGGCTTCGAAAAACCGTTTCGATGCGGCTTAAAGGAGCCTCCGACGCGCTTAGCAACGTTGATAAAACGCTTAAAAAAGTTTCATATCGATTGGCTAAAATCAACACGCCCGAATATGACCAGATTTTTAGGATTACCGAAAACGAGGTTTGCGGAAAATGCGGATTGCGTATACATTGTTGGGAAAAAGAGCGAGACCAAACCATGTCGTCAATGGCGCTCATAATGAAAGAAATTACAACAGGCGAGGAACAAACCATACCGCTTGAGGATTGCTGTTCAAAAACGGCCGAAATAAAAGAAAGGTTAGAAAAGGAATACGGCGATTACCTTTCGAAGCAGGCGGCAAGGCGCAGAATTGACGAAGTAAGGTCGGTTGTATGCGACCAATTTGAAGGAATGGCGGCGATGTTAAACGAAATGGCGATAGATTTTGCAAAATCGCGCCGATATGACACGCAAACGGCAAGGCTTATTGGTACAAGGCTAAAAGAACTCGGGATAATCGCAACCGATATTTCCTGTTCAATAGATAAGCATAGCCGAATGACGGTAGAAATTCGAACCGGGGTTATGAAACAAATTATAAACCGAACCGAGCTTTTAAAATCGGTGTCGTCCATATGCGGCAGAGATTTTGACCCGCCGACGGTTATTACAAACGAACGCGGAAACCTTATCTCCTTTTCGGAAAAAGCGGTATACTCCATTGATTACGGTATCGCTCAGCATTCATGCAGAGGGGCAAAAATTTGCGGCGATTCGGGCGATATTTTCACCGACGGCAGAGGCAGCGCCGTTATGATACTTTCCGACGGAATGGGTACGGGAGGCAGAGCCGCCGTTGACTCGGCCATGGCGTCGGGGCTTATGGCGCAGTTATTAAAGGCAGGATTCGGCTACGATTGCTCGCTTAAAATGGTCAACTCGGCTATGCTTTTTAAATCGGTCGACGAGTCGCTCGCAACCTTGGACGCCGCAAACATTGACCTTTTCACGGGACGCATTGATATGTATAAAGCGGGGGCGGCGCCGACGGTTATCCGGCAACACGGATATACCGGCAAGGCGGAATGTTCATCCATACCCGTAGGGATACTGCGAGAGGTCAAGTTTGACTGCGCGGGAGTAAATTTGGCAAAAGGCGATATAGTTGTTATGATGTCCGACGGGGTTGCAACCGACGGCACCGGTTGGATTTCAAGAGAGCTTGCCGATTGGGACGGAGACTCGGCCCAGCAATTAGCCGAAAAATTAGCCGATATGGCCCTTCGAAGGCTTGAAAAAGGTCACGAGGATGATATCACGGTTATGGTTGCAATACTCGAAAATGCGGCATAACGGGCTTGTAATACGAATAAGTATATGATAAAATTGACTATTATAAGGAGTTGATTTTATCATGAAAGAGATTAGCGCAAAGGAAATTAAAGACAATATTATTAAACTCATTTCCGACGAATGGATGTTGGTTGCGTCGGGAAACGAGGACAGCTATAACATGATGACCGCAAGTTGGGGCGGTATGGGCGAAATGTGGGGCAAAGACGTTGCCGTTACTGTAATTAGACCTCAACGCTATACCTACGAATTTATTGAAAAAAACGATTTGTTTACCCTTTCGTTTTACGGCGACAAAAAGGATATTCACGCGGTTTGCGGTAAAAAGTCGGGCCGTGACATCGACAAGGCAAAGGAAGCGGGACTTACGCCCGTTTTCGATAACGGCACCGTTTATTTCGACGAGGCAAGGCTTGTTGTTGTTTGCAAAAAATTATATGCAAGCGATATGAAAGAGGACAGCTTTATTGACAAAGATTGTCTTAAATGGTATAACGGCGATTTTCACAGAATGTATGTCGGCGAAATCGTAAAGGTGCTTGTAAAAGAATAAGACACAAAAAAAACGCTCCGTACCGATTGGTACGGAGCGTTTTGATTTTCTGATGAAAATTATTCAGCAGCGTTTAATTTTTTAACGATAGCTGACTTCTTGTGAGCTGCACAGTTCTTGTGAAGAATTCCCTTC
>JAFNUO010000039.1 GCA_017383985.1 Clostridia bacterium
GCTGTGGCTTCTTTAACGAACTTGGCGTCAAGCTCGTCGTTACCGGTAACGAACGGAACGTTCATAAGCGAACGGTCTTCGGCAACAACGGTACCCTTAAACATTTCGCTTGAATCAAGGAAATCATAAAGCAATTTAGCCTTTTTCTCGTTAAGCTCCTTCATCTTTTCAAGGCCGCCGATGTCGTTCTTAATCCATTCAAGAACAAGCTTAGCAATATAAATGTAGTAGCAGGGCGGTGTGTTGAACATAGAACCGTTTTCGGAATGGGTAACGTAGTTAAGCATGGTGGGGCAGAAATCCATAGCGTTGCCAAGAAGGTCCTCGCGGACAATTACGATAGTAACGCCGGCGGGAGCCATGTTTTTTTGAGCTCCGGCGTAAAGCATGCCGAACTTAGTAACGTCAATCGGCTCGGAAAGGATGCAGCTTGAAATATCGGCTACGAGGGGAACGTCTCCGGTTTCGGGAAGGGTATTCCACTTTGTGCCGTAAATGGTGTTGTTCATGCAGATGTGGAAATAATCTGCGTCGGGTGTGAAGTTAGCTTTGTCGAGCTTCGGGATATAAGAGAAAACCTTGTCCTCCGACGAAGCAACAACGTTAGCGGCACCGTAACGGGCGGCTTCTTTGTAAGCCTTTTTAGCCCACTGACCGGTGACAACAAAATCGGCCTTGTTGTTCTTGTTCATAAGGTTAAGCGGAATCATAGCGAATTGAGTAGAAGCGCCGCCCTGTAAGAAAAGAACCTTGTAGTTTTCGGGGATGTTCATAATCTCGCGGAGCAAAGCCTCGGTTTCGTCAAAGATGGCCTGATAGGTTTTGGAGCGGTGAGACATCTCCATAACCGACTGACCGGAACCCTTATAATCGAGCATTTCGTCTGCTGCTGTTTTAAGTACCTTTTCGGGGAGCATAGACGGACCTGCGCTAAAATTGTAAACTCTTGACATAAAATTATCCTCCTAAAAAATTAACATATGCTTCATTATATGTGCAGTCGACAAAAAAGTCAATAGGATTGACACAAAATTAACAAAGTTTTCTGAAAAAACTTAAAAAAATTAAATAACATCGTTAAATAATTAACAAACCAATTGCTTGTAGACATATTGTGAAATAAGTGGTATAATTCTTTTATTATGAAGTAAACGAGGGATATAATGGACAACGGATTAAAGGCTGTGCTTGATATGCGAGTCGATAAGGTTATAAAAAACCTCGAAAAACGAAATATGAAAGGCTATCACGTTAAGTCAAGAGACGAGCTTTTCGCCTTGCTTGGCGAGCTTGTTCCCGCGGGAGCGACCGTAGCTAACGGCGGCTCAATGACTCTTGAGGAGCTTGGCGTTTTTTCATGGCTCCGCGAAAGAGAGGATATCACCTTTTTTGACCGTGAAACGGGCGATAGGCGTAAATGCATGGTTGCCGCATTTGACAGCGACGTATATTTCGCGGGAACCAACGCCGTTACCGAGGACGGCTGTTTATATAATGTTGACGGTAACGGAAACCGTGTTGCGGCCATGATTTACGGGCCAAAAAGCGTAGTTGTCGTTGTCGGCGTTAACAAGATTGTAAGCGACCTTGACGCCGCAAAAGAGCGAGTACGCAAAATAGCGGCGCCGGCCAATACTGTTCGTTTGTCTTGCGATACGCCTTGCGCAAAAACGGGAGAATGTATGGATTGCAATTCTCCGTCGCGCATTTGCTGTAATTTTGTTGTTATGTCCAACCAACGTGTAAAGGACAGATTAAAGGTAATAATTTTGGACGAAAGTCTTGGATATTAATTAGTGAGGTATAAAAAATGGACGGATTTGTAGTAAACGATTCAAAAAACGAGATTATCGAGGTTGACGGCGTTAATTACCGTCGCCTTGCCATAAAAACTCATGTCATAACCGATAAGGACACTATTGTAGGCGTCTGTGAGCAGTATGCAAAGCCGCTTATTAAGGAAAATGACATTCTTTTTATCACCGAAAAAATTGTCGGCTGTACTCAAGGTCGAGCAATCCCGCTTAAGGACATAAAACCTCGTCCCCTTGCGAAATTGCTTTGCAAATTTGTTCTTAAAACTCCTTACGGAATCGGACTTGCTATGCCCGAAACTATGGAAATGGCGCTTCGCGAATGTGGTACAATGCGTATTCTTTTTGCCGCCTTTATTTCCGCTATCGGCAAGCTTATCGGCAAGCGCGGCTGGTTTTACCAAATTGCGGGCGAAAAGGCAAGAGCTATTGACGGCCCCTGCGACTGCACCTTGCCGCCTTATAACGAATGTGTATCTCTTGCTCCCGCCGAGCCGGAGGTTGTTGCCGAGGACGTAAGCAAGGCTCTCGGCGGAGTCGGCGTAATTATCACCGACATAAACGATTTGGGCGGAAACATTTTGGGCGCATATCCTGCGTCAATCGACTGTGACTTAATGGTACGTATTTTAAAGGACAACCCCCTTGGCCAGTCGCACGAGCAAACCCCGATGGGTATTATAAGAGTAGCTGAATAATATTTTTTTAGGCACGGATTTTTTCCGTGCCTAATTTATACTGAAAGGAAATTTTCTTATGAGAATTATAGTTTGTATCGACGACAACGGCGGCATGATGTTTAATAATCGTCGTGTAAGCTCCGACAAAGTTGTTACCGAGCGAATTATCGACCTTTTAAAGGACAATAACCTGTATTTAAACCAATATTCGGCCAAGCTTTTTGCGGACAAAACCGATAACCTTAAAATAAGCGACGACTTTTTAAGCAAGGCGGGGGATAACGACTATTGCTTCGTTGAAAACGTTGATATAACCGAGCATATTTCGGATATAAGCCAAGTAATAATCTATTACTGGAACCGAAAATATCCGTCCGATTTTAAATTTCAAAAAGAGGCCGCCGTTAGCGGACTTAAATGTGTAAGTGTTTCCGAATTTGGCGGCAATTCGCACGAAAAAATTACCGAGGAGGTATATGAATGAACCGCATAATTCTTAAACTTATTCCGCTTATATTATGCGTGTGCGTTATGCTTGTCGGTTGCGGCGGGGATTATGTCGATACCGGGTCAAAAGCTCCGTTAAATGACCCGTCAAGCGCCTATTCTTCTACGTCGACGGATATTGATAATATTCCGAAATTTGACGGAGAAACGCCCTTTGTTGTACTTAACGGAAATATTCCCGATTTTCGCGACGAAGATTTGGTTACCGAATCCTATGAATACTACGACGAATTGGACGAGCTTGGCCGATGTACGACCGTAATTGCCTGCGTTGGTAAAGATATAATGCCTACCGAGGAAAGGGGAAATATCGGTCAGGTAAAGCCCACCGGATGGCATACGGTTAAATACAAAAACGTCGACGGAAAATATCTTTATAACCGTTGCCACTTAATCGGGTTCCAGCTTACGGGCGAAAACGTCAACGACCGCAATTTAATTACGGGCACAAGATATCTTAACGTCGAGGGAATGTTACCCTTTGAAAACATGATAGCCGACTATGTAAAAGAAACCGAAAACCATGTTCTTTATCGCGTAACGCCGATTTTTGAGGGCAACAACCTGCTTGCAAGCGGAGTGCAGTTAGAGGCTAAATCGGTTGAGGACAACGGCGACGGCGTTATGTTTAATGTTTATGCATATAATGTTCAACCTGGCGTTATTATAAATTATAAAACGGGGGAAAGCGCCCTTGACGAAAAAACCGAGCAAAATAAGGAAAATTCCGATACCGAATACGTGCTTAATACGGGCTCAAAGAAAATCCATTTGCCTAACTGCTCCGGTGTAAAATCAATGTCCGAAAAAAATAAAAAGGTTACCAATAAGCTTAAGTCGGAATTGATAAAAGAAGGCTATTCCACCTGTAATATGTGTAACCCGTAAGAATTTATATAAAAAAGAAAAAAGCCAACCGAAACGGTTGGCTTTTTTTAAGTTGTGTCGGCATCGCCCTATCTTCCCGTGGCGTCACCACCAAAGTATTTTCGGCACTGATGAGCTTAACTTCTGTGTTCGGGATGGGAACAGGTGTACCCTCATCGCCAAAGACACCGACTTATCAACGAGCATTATAATATCATACCTGCCCGCCGATGTCAAGAACTTTTTTAATATTTTTATTTAAGCGGAGATCTAACAAGGTTGGGGTGAAGCGACGACGCCATTATTTCAAGTCCAAGCGCAACGTTTTCGCCGTATCTTTCGAAATAAAAGGGGCTAAGAGCCGTAATATTCCCGCCCTTTACCGCCTTTAATTGGGCTAAATTTTTGTCCGCCTTAATTTCGTCGACCATGTCGGCGGGACAAAAAATATGTTCGGGGTCGGCCTTTATAATTTCCGCGTACTCAATGGCGTATTGGTCGCCTGCTATGTTTTTACCGCCCGCAAAGCTTAGCATTTGGTCGGCAAGCGTTCCTTTCGGAGCGGCGACCCCGTCGCTTAAAAGTATAACCGCGCTTACTGCCTCCGCGTCGCTGACCTTTGATTTAATTGCGTCAACTCGCTTGTCAATACGCTTCATGGTGTTGTCGGCGTTTTCTTTTCCGGTTGTGTATCCGCTAAAAATTGACGCTATCGATTTATAAAGTTCGCTAAAATCCTTATATTTCGTAACGGTCGGCGTAATAATAACCTGCTTTCCCGAATCGGTAATTTTCTTTTTATCCTCGTCGGGAATGGAGCCGTCAGAAATAATAATTTCGGCGCCGCTTGCTATAATTTTGTCGGTTTCGGGCATAGCGCTGCTGCCAAAGGTTTTAAGCGCCCGTTTATTGTCGCAATTGTCCGAAACCCCAATAAGCTGCGCGTCGGAGCCAAGCGCTATAATAACGTCGGTAACGGCGGGGGAAAGGCAAATAACCTTTTGCGGACATTTTTCAATTTCCTCGCCGTAAACCGTAACCGGAAAGTCGGCCCCTGTAACCTCGTTTACCGCGTTACCGCCGCAGGAGCCAAAAGATAATATCAAAATTATCGCCGTAAAAAATATCGCTGTTTTACGCATGATGTAACCTTTACCCCATTTTGTTGAATATCGCAATTACTTTGTGCTTGTCGCCGTTTTCGGTTAATCCCTCAAGTCTTACGCCGTTTCCGCTCATAAGCAAGCTTGCTCTTAAGCTTTCAACCGTGCAACGGAAAATTTCCGAGCCGTTACAAATAATTGTAACAAAATCGTCGGCGGTAAAGTTGGCGCAACCGCCGCCTTTTCCGATAATTCTTTCGGTGCCGTCGGGCTCGATTTCATAAACTATCGCAAAGCTTTTTCCGTTAATCTCCCTGATTACGTTTATTGAATCGGGGTCTATTTTCATTTTTGGTTGTTTTTCTTTTTTCTTGCCGAATAAAAACATGGTGTTTATTCCTCTTCTGCCTCGTTATCAATTATCTCTTTTTTTCTGCGCAACGACTTTTTCATTTTTTCCTTGCCGTAGGGGTTATCTACATAATCTTCAATAGCTTTGTCCCATTCGGCGCCGGTCATAATACTGTCGTCGTCCTTATGCTGCTCGTAAATGGAGTTAACGATGTCGTCGTATTTTTTGCTTATGGCGCGTTTTTCGCTTAAGATAACAAAGAAAATATGTCCGATGGAGAAAAGCATTACAAGCGACGGCGCCGCATATACGAGAAAATATTTAAGCGGACTGTTAAAAAGCTGAATTGCCTCTTTTCCGAGTATAAACATTGTTGTCATCGGTATGGTTGCGATTAATCCTGCCGCAAAAGAAAATACGTAGCATTTATCCTTGCCGACCTTGAATATTATAAGCACAATTGCCGTAAAAAGAAGTACGGCGGCGATGGCCGACATGTTGCGGAATTGAGTTTTTTTACCAACGTCAATGGCCGTATACATTTCAAGCGCAAGCTGGCAAGCAAAAAAATTGATAATATAAATAATTATATTAGCGGCGGCGGCTATATAGAATAAAATGTGGTCGGCGGTATAAAATCCGCTCGGCCGTCTTTTAAAGGCGCTGACGGTAGCTGCGCGGTTTTTAAGCGTAAGCTCCTTTGCCCGCTCCATAAGTCGTTGATTACGAATATCTAATTCTTTTTTCATGTATAAAAAGTCCCTTTCGTTGACGTCACTTATTAAAATACCACAAATAAGCCGATTTGTAAATTAAAAAAACGCATTTCGAGAATACGAAATGCGTTTTTTGTACTATTACTTATAAAGCGGGTATTTAGCGCAAATATCGGCAACGCCTTGCTTAATTTCTTCGGCTTTGTTGTCGAAATCGTAAATAGCCATGGAAATAAATTCGCCGATTTTTGCGAAATCGTCGGTTTTAAGACCGCGAGAGGTGGCGGCGGGAGTTCCTACGCGGATACCGCTTGTAACAAAGGGCTTTTCGGGGTCGTTGGGGATGGCGTTCTTGTTGGCTGTAATGTTAACGGCGTCAAGACGGTGTTCAAGCTCCTTGCCTGTAACGCCGGTTCCGCGAAGGTCAAGGAGGATGAGGTGGTTGTCGGTGCCGCCCGAAACCATGTTAACGTTGTTGGCCTTAAAGGAAGCGGCAAGCGCCTGAGCGTTGTCGATAATGCCCTGCTGATACTCCTTAAAGCTCGGCTCAAGAGCCTCACCGAAGCAAACGGCCTTAGCGGCGATAATGTGCATAAGCGGGCCGCCCTGAGTACCGGGGAAAATAGCCTTGTCGATGTCCTTGGCGTACTTTTCTTTGCAAAGAATCATACCGCCGCGGGGACCGCGAAGGGTTTTGTGCGTGGTTGTGGTAACAACGTCGGCGTATTCAACGGGGTTCATGTGAAGTCCCGCGGCAACAAGACCTGCGATATGAGCCATGTCGACCATCATAAGAGCGCCAACCTCGTCACAAATGTCGCGAATGATATCGAAACGGATTGCGCGCGGATAAGCGGAAGCGCCCGAAACAATCATTTTCGGCTTACACTCTTTTGCGATTTTTCTCATTTCGTCGTAGTTGATATAACCGTCGTCGCCAACGCCGTAGGGAACGAAGTTATAGCTTTTACCCGACATATTAACGGGAGAACCGTGGGTAAGATGTCCGCCGTGAGCAAGGTTCATGCCCATAACGGTGTCGCCGTGCTCAAGAAGAGCGAAGTAAACGGCGGAGTTAGCCTGAGCGCCGGAATGGGGCTGAACGTTAGCGTGTTCGGCGCCGAAAAGCTTCTTTGCGCGGTCACGTGCAATGTCTTCAACAATGTCAACGTACTGGCAACCGCCGTAGTAACGCTTGGAGGGGTAACCCTCGGCGTATTTGTTGGTAAGTACGGAGCCCATAGCCGCCATAACGGCCGGGGAAACGAAGTTCTCCGAAGCGATAAGCTCAATGTTAGACTGCTGACGGCCGTATTCAAGGCCCATTGCGTCCGCAACCTCTTTGTCATACTTGGCTACAAAGCCGATACTGTCAAAATAATCGTTGTACATATTTATATCTCCTTAAAATATTAAACTATTTTATTCATGAACTCGGCTATTGCCTTTTCGTCCTTTGCGTCGGGACAACCGTCGGTTTTAAAAAGCGACCAGCAAACGCTGTGTGAAGCGGTTTCGTTCGGTTTTACGTTTTCAATCTTGCTTAAGGTTTCCATTTCTAAAACGTTGTCGTCGGTGTATGTTTCAAACGAAACTCCGCCGTCGGGGTACTTTGCGTCGGGGTGGGAGTGGTCATATTTGCATACAAAAACGTTTCCGTTGATAACATAAGCCGCCATACCGTGGTTGTTGTCGGTACCTATTTTAAAAGCGCCTTTAGCTTCGGGATTTTGGCGCAAGGTTATGTAATTCTTACCGAAATAAAAGCGCTCGTCGGTAACGTTGGTGTACGGCCAAATTGATAACGTGCGGTTGGGGAGAAGGGCGGTGCTGTGATTATTCTGCGGTATAATTTCAAGTCCGCTTCTGCCCAGTACGGTTATGCCCCACATCGAAAACTCAAGGTTTTCTTTACGTAAATTGGTTACGCGGTGAATAATTTGCGTGTCGGTTCCGCTATCCGCCATAACGATTTCAATTTGCATTTGAATGTCGTTTTTGATTTGAGCGTTGGGGGTAAAAACGGCGCCGTTGTCGGTATATTCAAACTTAACCTCTTCGTTGTCAGGGTAATATGTTTCGGGGGCGCTTTCGGGGGTAATCCAAAGACGGTGACCGCCGTAAAGGTACCAAGCGGCGCCCTTGTAATAATAGTTATCGTAGTCGGGACCCATGCGCTTTGAACGGCGGGCGATGTCGTTAAAAAGCACGTTTTCGCCGCCGACAAAAGCATATCGAATAACGCGAGGGCCGACGTCAATTGTGACATAAGCCTCAACGGTACCGTTCGATATTTTAACACATCTTCCGTAGTTTTCATAGCTATTTATTATTTCTTTGGTAACGGCCATTTATATAGCTCCTTTATATTATAATAACCGAGTCGGTCATTTCCTTGCCGCACGGCATTTTGGTTGGCGTCATAAGCCAATAAAGGTCGGTTGTACGACTCTCTAATATAAACATATCTTGTGCCCGTTTGTCAAGAGCGTTTATCTCTTTTGCCCTTGAAACTATGGGTAACGTTGCGGTTTTTTTCATAACGTTCATAATTTCGCGGCCTTTTTGATTAAACCCGATTACTCTAATGTACGGAACCTTACCGAAAACGTAGTCCTTTGTAATCCCTAAATAAGCGCAAAGCAACGTTCTGCGAATACGGGCGAGGGTATAACGCTTGGTTTTAATCTCCTCTAAAATTTCGTCAAGCGAGGTGTTACCTCTTACCGCCGAAATAATGCGGTTTTCTAACCCTTCGCTGATATCGGGCAATTTTGCGATATCCTCGGCGGTCATTTGCCTAAGAGTTGACAAAACGGCGCCCTCGGCGCTTTTTAAATCGGCGGGAGCAAGTCCCTTTTCAATTTGTTCGTCTATAATTTCGGCGGCGCTTTCGGGCATATATTTTTTAAACTCGTTGCGGTCGCCCGAAATTATCATTTTTCTTATCTCCGAGGCGCTTGCAAACCCGTTTTTTACCTCGCCGTCGTGAGCCGCGCCAATTCTTTTAATCGCAATCGGTTTAATTCCGCTGTCTAAAAGGTGGGAAACGTATTCAACGGCAAGCGTGTCGTTCGGGTTTTGAAGTAACTCCGCCGCCTCTTTTTCTATACTTTCGACCGCCTTTTGCCTTGCGGCTGCGAAGGTCATTCCTTCGCTTAAATATGGTTTAATGGCCTCGCTTAAATCGCCGCTGATAATTTTTGCCGCTTTTTCAATTATCCTTGCGTCTCCGCTTTCCGAGCCAAAAGCGATTGCATCAACGCAACCCATTGCTTTTATAATTTCGGCGGCGCCGTAGGCAAAGCGCTCTGCCGACGCCGTTGCAAAAGGTACGGGGAGCTCAACAACAAGGTCGGCGCCGTTTTGAAGCGCCGCTTTGGCCCTTGCTCGCTTGTCGCAAACGGCGCAGTCGCCGCGTTGAACAAAGTTTCCGCTCATGACGGCAACAACCCCGTCGAAACCAAGGCTTTTAACCGATTTAAGCATATATTCGTGCCCTAAATGAAAGGGATTGTATTCGGCAACCGTTGCTGCGATTTTCATGTAGCCATTTTCCTTTTAAAATATACTTGAAAAAATAGTCGATATATATTAGAATATATTTTATGTGATTATATACTTAAATTTTACCCTATTTATAAGGCATGTGCAAGTAAAATTTAAGAAGATATTATTGGAGGAAAAGAAAAGATGAAGATTTTGGTTGTAAACGCCGGTAGCTCGTCCCTTAAATACCAGCTTATCGACATGGAAAACGAAAACGTCCTTGCAAAGGGACTTTGTGAGCGTATCGGTGACACCGGCGCAATTACTCATAAAACCGCCGACGGCAGAAAGTATGAAGCTGACATTCCCATGCCTACCCATACCGATGCTTTCAACTGCCTTGTTGAAGCGTTAACAAGCGAGGAATACGGCGTTATCAAGTCCATGAAAGAAATTTCCGCGGTAGGCCACCGCATAGTACAGGGCGGCGCAATTTTCGACCGTTCCGTTTTAGTTGACGAAAAGGTAATTGAAGATATTTATAATCTTGCCGAGCTTGCCCCGCTTCATAATAAAGCCCATGTTCAGGGTATCCGCGCATGCATCGAATGTCTTGGTAAGGACGCTCCCCAGGTTGTTGTTTTCGACACCGCCTTCCACCAGACTATGCCCGCTAAATCCTTTATGTACGCTATCCCGTACGAAATGTACGAAAAATACAAAATTCGTCGTTACGGCTTCCACGGAACCTCTCACCGTTATGTTTCGGGCGTTATGACCGATATCCTCGGTAAGGTTGAAGGAACCAAGATTATTACCTGCCACCTCGGCAACGGCTCGTCTATCTCCGCCGTTAAGGACGGAAAGGTTATCGACACAACAATGGGCTTTACTCCGCTTGCCGGTGTTGAAATGGGTACCCGTTGCGGCGATATCGACCCCGCCGTTGTTACATATATAATGGATAAAGAGGGCTTTACTCCCGACGAAATGAGCAACTTCATGAATAAAAAGTGCGGTTTCCTCGGCGTTTCCGGTTTCTCGTCCGACGGACGCGACCTTGAAGAGGCTATTGCCAACGGTCCGAGCGACCCCCGCTACGAAAGAGCAAAGCTTGCCGTTGATATCCTTATTCAAGACGTTAAAAAGTATATCGGTTCCTTCGTTGCCGAAATGAACGGCGTTGACGCAATCGTATTTACCGCCGGAATTGGCGAGAACAATACTCATATCCGCGGCGAGGTTTGCGCCGAAATGGAATGCTTCGGTATCGAGCTTGACAAAGAGCTTAACGAAAAAACCCTTTGCCAGTCCGACGTTGTTAAGATTTCTACCGAAAACTCAAAGGTTGACGTATACGTAATCCCGACCAACGAAGAGCTCGTTATCGCAAGAGATACGCTTGCCCTTATCAACCAATAATTTTCTTTAAAAACTGTGCCCTCCGACCTTGAAAAGGTACGGAGGGTTTTGTTATACTTATCTTAGGAGTTGAAATAAATGAAAAGAAAAATTGCTTCGATAATTTTAATACTTTTGTCGGTTTGGTTTATGTTACCGATTTTTAAGGGCGTTTTGCATATCGGAATGATATATCCCGTTTTAATTTTTCTTTTTTTGGCGGCCGTTTTGGCCTTTTGGGATAGGGTTAACGTCTTTTTTAAAAAACATAAAATTGTTTTTTGCGCCCTTTTTGCCGCGTTTGTTGTCGGAATTACGGCTATCGTCCTGCCGCTCGGGTTTATGATAGCGGCGTCGGTTGATACCCCGCCCGAAAACGCAACCGTAATTGTCCTCGGCTGTCAGGTAAAGGGCGATAAACCGTCAAGAATGTTGCATGACCGATGCCAGTCGGCGCTGAATTTTCTTAAAGCTAATCCTAAATCTGTTTGTGTTGCGTCGGGGGGACAGGGAAACGGAGAGAATATCAGCGAGGCTAAGGCAATTTTTAATTTTCTCACCGAAAACGGAATTTCCGCCGATAGAATTTATCTTGACGAAAAATCAACCAACACCTCCGAAAATTTAAGCTTTAGCGCCGATATTATAAAGGAAAATGGCTTGGCGACCGACGTTGCAATAGCGTCGGACAATTTTCATCAACTGCGCGCCGAAATTTTCGCAAAGAAAAACGGCTTAACTGCCTATTCGGCGGGCAACCCAACCTATTTGTTTGTTGCGCCGGGCTATTGGGCGCGTGAAATTCTCGCCGTATATAAGGCGGTAATACTCGGTTATTAAATTTTATAAAAAAACAACAGCACGGCCGTTTTTCGGCTGTGCTGTTTTGCTTTTACGGATTTTTATTAAGGAAATTTTTAAGATAGTTAATCTTAAACTGCTTTGGTGATTCACCCTTAATTTTTTTAAAGCTTTGGATATAATGGCTTGGCGACGAGAAGCCTAAAATCTCAGCGATTTCGGAAACGCTTTTGTTTTCCGAAATAAGAAGCTTTTGCGATTCGTTAATACGAACGTAATTAACGTATTCCTTAAATCTCATGTTCATTACCTTTTTAAAGGAATGAGAAAAATAGCTATAGCTTAATTTACAAAGCTGAGCTGCCTCCGCCTCGGAAGCGGTTGCGCAGTTTTCTTCAACGTATTTGATAGCGGGGTGAATAGTTTTTGAAAGCCCCGAAGAAATGTCAACAACGGAGGTTTTAAACCCGATTTCATCCCAGTAGCGTATAACGTGAAGAATTATTCTAAGTATATCCGAGCGAATTGCAAGCTCGAATCCGTGTTGCCTGTTGTCCCATTCATTGCAAGCGTCAAAGAAAAGCGGCTCAATGATATCGGTGTCAATTTCGGCGCTCTTGAATACGCGCTGGTGGTCGGTAGTGTTTAATGTAAAGGGGATAACGTATTGCATATCAAGCATATTTTGGTCGGATATGTAAAGGTCCTTCGGGTCGAATTTTATATACTTGTAAACACAGTTTTCCGACGAACTTTGGATTTTATGGCACTCGTTCGAGTTAATAACGACCAAGTCGCCTGCCTTAGCGGAATAAGCCTTACCGCTTAGCCAAATATTAAAGCTGCCGTTTTCTATGTAAATAAGCTCAATGTCGGAGTGGAAATGAAGATTGCAGCCTGACTCGTGTTTTTTCGAAAGTGTTACCGTGTATGTAGAAAAGGGATAACACACGCCGTCAATTAATATGTTGTCTTCTTTATAACCTCTGTCCAATTTGCACCCTCCCAATAAATTATATAATTTTACGAAATCGAAATATATAAATAGCCCTGGAATAAGTGTTTATATTATACAATTTATTTAGAAAGGTTGCAATATAGTATAAAATATTTTATATAAAAAAATTAAAAAGCCACCGATTTCAAGGACCATCGGTGGCTTAAGAACAAATTTTTAATATTCTGCGTTTCCAACTGTACGGGGATAGGGAATAACATCACGAATGTTAGAAACGCCGGTAAGGTACATTACGATACGTTCAAAACCGAGACCGTAGCCTGCGTGTTTTGTGCCGCCGTATTTGCGGAGGTTGATATACCACCAATAATCCTCGGGATTAAGCTGGCATTCCTTCATTCTATCGAGCAAAACGTCAAGGCGTTCTTCACGCTGGCTTCCGCCGATGATTTCGCCTACGCCGGGAACAAGAAGGTCCATAGCGGCAACGGTTTTGCCATCGTCATTCATTCTCATATAGAAGGATTTAATTTCCTTCGGATAATCAATTACAAATACGGGTTTGCCAAAAATTTGCTCGGTAAGGTATCTTTCGTGCTCGGTTTGCAAATCGCAACCCCATTCAACCGGATACTTAAATTCGGCGCCGCTCTTTTTAAGGAGCTCGACCGCCTCGGTATAGGTAACCTTTTGGTAATCGGAAGCGGCAAGAGTGTTAAGGCGCTCAAGCAAGGTTTTGTCAACAAAGCTGTTAAAGAACTCAAGCTCCTGCTTACAATTATTAAGTACGTGGTTGATGATGTACTTAATCATGTCCCAAGCGAGCTCCATATTATCGTTAAGGTCGGCAAAAGCAATTTCCGGCTCAATCATCCAAAACTCGGCCGCGTGACGGGCGGTGTTTGAGTTTTCGGCGCGGAAGGTCGGGCCGAAGGTATAAATGTTGCCGAAAGCCATGGCGTATGTTTCGCCCTCAAGCTGACCCGAAACGGTGAGGTTGGTTGATTTGCCAAAGAAATCCTGAGACCAGTCAATTGAGCCGTCCTCGTTTTTGGGAAGATTGTTGGGGTCGAGGGTGGTTACTCTGAACATTTCGCCGGCGCCTTCACAGTCGGAGCCGGTGATAAGCGGAGTATGAACATAAACAAAGCCGCGTGAATTAAAGAATTGATGAATTGCGAAAGCGATTTCGCTTCTTACTCTGAAAACGGCGGAGAAAAGGTTTGTTCTCGGGCGGAGATAAGCCTGTTCACGCAAATATTCAACGGTGTGACGCTTTTTCTGGAGCGGGTAATCGGAGGTCGATTCGCCCTCAACGTCGATTTTCTCGGCCTTTATTTCAAAGGGCTGCTTGTTTTCGGGGGTGAGTATAACCGTACCCGTTACAACAACCGACGAGCCAACGTTAAGCTTTGCAATTTGGTCGTAATTTTCAATTTTTTCGCGTTCAAAAACAATTTGAACGCCCTTAAAACAGCTACCGTCATTAAGGTCGATAAATCCAAAAGCCTTTGAATCTCGGATTGAGCGAGCCCAACCGCCGACAGCAACCTTTTTACC
>JAFNUO010000040.1 GCA_017383985.1 Clostridia bacterium
GGGGCTCAATCATTAAAAGCAGAACAAGATAAACCCAGTTTTGTTTACCGAAAACAAAAAGGAATAAAGTAGAGAAAATAACGACACAAACAAGACCCCAGGCATAAACCGAGTGGAGCTTACTCATTTCTCGGTCAGGCTCGTCGGACGGTAAAGCCGCAATAATGGGGCTTATAAGCACTTCGTTAAAACCGCTTGAAGCCGAGAATATAACCGTTCCTATTGCAAGACCTACATAAGCAGTGCTTGGCATTAAAACGGGCCATATAGCGTATATCAGAAGCCCTGTAAAGGTAAGCATAGGCATAGCCTTTACAACCTTAGGAATATTGAATTTGTGTGAAAAGAAAGAAAATAATAAATCTATAAGCAACTGTGTTGTAAAGTTAATTACAACCAAAAGACCCAAAAGGGAATATGAAATACCGTAGATTTCTCTGAAGGTTAAAAAAAGCACAGGTGAAAGATGACTGACAATAGCCATAGAAGAGTTTGCCGTATAACAAGCAAATTTAACACGAGCGTGTTTATTCATAGAAAATCACCTCTTAAACAAGAAACTAAACACATTATATTCCAAATCCCTAAAAAATCAAGCAAAATCCTCTCTGGTTCGACCCTATCGGGGCAAAAATTAAAGAGGAAACACAACCTTGCGGTCATATTTCCTCTAGGTGCGTAAGAGTAACCAAACGTAGCAGAAGTGAGGTAAGAGTAAGTAAAAGTAGTATACTGATCAATTCGACAAATTGGAATTGGTTTAATCCTTGCTTAACACTTTTTTCTGCCAAGACTTTTTTTCGCATTGAGGGCAACGCATATATCTTGTTCTGCCCATGTGCGGAGCCATAGCAACGGCTCTATATGTCGGTGCATATCGGTGTCCGCATTCTTTGCATGTATAATATCCTGCCACTTGCTCCATCCGCAGTGCATAGAAGCAACCCGCTAAGAACAAAACAAATCCAAATACAATGAGAGTAATTCTTAGTCCATTTGACATTTGCACAAAAGCGGCAACAAATATCAAAGCAAAAAGAACGACCGTTGCTGTAATGCCTATAAACACTTCTACAGACAACAATCTTTTGTCGGCCTGTTCTTTTTGCTTAATCATCTCAAGCAAATTGTTCTCTAATTCTTTGTTGTAATTTTCCATTGTAACTACCTCCCCACTTAATAAATCGTTTACGGTAATTTTTAAAAGGTCGCATAACTCAAGCATGATAGAGGAATCGGGCATGGCTTTGCCGTTTTCCCATTTCGATACCGCTCGGTCGGTGATGCCAAGCTTTTCCGCCAACTGAATTTGCGTTAGGCCTGCGTTTTTTCGCCGCTGAGCTATAAACTTTCCGATTTTAATTTGGTTCATGGATTGCCTCCCTTCGCTATTAGTATAGCTGCGATTATACCAAAAAATCTACATACCGCCGGTTGAGTGGAGAGGATTCCACCGTCGGTAGAGTAAAATTTAAGCGAAAATCATTCTTTACATAACCGATTTTACCATAAAAACCGCCCCGTTTCAATGAAATATCGCCCGTTCCTTCATATTCCCTAATCCGATCCAATGCATCTTTAAGCAATTCTTGGTCATCAACAAAAATGAAATGGCGAACTTTTATGAAACAATTCTGCAACTCTTTGCAAATGTCCGCTAAATTCATTTTGCATTCTCCTTGGAGGTATTGATGGATGCAATCAAGATGCGGCGGATTGTACCGCATTGATTATAAAGATCCACCGCCATTTCTCTATTCAGAATATCGGATTTCACAAACAATTCCAGCCAGTATTCAGTCTCGTAACACTCTTTTAAGGCAATTTGTAACTTGGCAATAAAATCCGGTTTACCATGAGCATAGTTTGCTTCGTGGATATTTGCGCCGATTGAGGTCGCAGAACGCTCCAATTGATTTACAAGGGAGTAATGTCCCTTGATTGTTTCGCAGAGTTTGATTATCTTAATGGCAAAATCCATAGATAAGTCGACAAGCTTATTTTCTTTCATAATCCTCACCTCTACAAATATTATGGCATATTTAATGAAATATTGCTACGCAATATGAAATAATCCTTTGGATTATGAAATATTTTGCCTTGTCGGCAAAATGTGAAATAAAATAAATCCCTCATACGCCGCAGCGTATTTCATAGCGTCAGCTATTTCATAACGCGAAGCGTTATTTCACAAATCCCACAAGGGATTTATTTCATTGAAAAGACCCCACATTTGTCTGCGACAAATGTGGGGTCTTTTCTGGTGGAGACGGAGGGGATCGAACCCTTGACCTTACGGATGCGAACCGTACGCTCTCCCAGCTGAGCTACGCCCCCAAATATTGCACCGCCGCGCGGAAAACACGGCGGTGCGCTTTTTTTAATTTAGCCGATTATTAATAGTAGTAATCGTAGTCGTAATCTTCGTAATAGCCGTAGTCGTAGGAGTCGTTATAGCTTTCCTCGGCAATTCCGGCGAGAATACCGGAAAATGCGCCGGTAACTATCGAGAAAATGGAGATGATAACCGAAAGAACAATGGAAATAATGCTAACAATAATACCTGCGGTGGCCATTCCCTTGTTTCCCTTGCCTTTTGCAACGATACCTAAAATAAGACCTACGACGCTAAGTATGCCGCAGCAGAAGAAGGAAAGTATACCGCAAACAAGCGAGCCGATAGCAAGGCCCTTGCCCTCCTCCTTAGCGGGAGCAACGGGAACATATGCGGGCTGAGCAGGCTGACCATATGCGGGCTGAGCGTAAACGGGTTGCTCGGGCTGAGCGTATGTAGGTTGAACGGGCTGCGCCGGGGGGTTAACGTCAACCGGAGCGGCATAAACCGGCTGTTCCGGTTGAGCGGGTTGAGCGTATACAGTTTGAGCGGGCTGAACCGGCTGTTCATTCGAAACGGGACGAACTCTCTGGGTATATACGGGCTCTTCGACCGGGACGGGACGAACCGGCTCGGCTACGTTAGGGTTATTTTCGGGGATGGGCTGATTTTCAAAAACGTTATTTTCGTTCATAGTTTTCTACCGCCTTTCTATATATTTACATTATACGCCATTTTTACGTTATAGTCAACGATTTTTATTTTCCCGCCTTGCAAACATCGCGCAAACAGCATTTGTCGCATTTTGGCGAACGGGCAACGCAAACTGTCCGTCCGTGGAGGACAATTCGGTGGCAAAAATCGTTCGATATTTCGGGATTAAGCAATTTTTTAAGCTGAATCTCGACCTTGTACGGGTCCTTTGAATCGCAAAGCCCCAAAAGCCCCGTAATTCTTATAACGTGGGTGTCGGCGACGACGGCGGGTTTGCCGAAAATATCGCCTAAAATGAGGTTGGCGGTTTTTCGGCCTACGCCCGAAAGCGAGGTCAGCTCCTCCATAGTATCGGGTACCCTTCCGCCAAAATTGTCGCGGAGCGAGATACACATATTAACTATATCCGCCGCCTTTGTTTTATATAACCCGCAGGATTTTACGTATTTTTCAACGTCGTGAGCGTCGGCGGCGGCGAAATCGTCAACCGATTTATACCTCTCGAAAAGGGCGGGGGTAACCATGTTAACCCGCTTGTCGGTGCATTGAGCCGAAAGCCTTGTTGCGATAAGCAGCTCGTGCGGCGCGGAATAGTTAAGCTGGCACTCGGCAACGGGATATTCCGCCCAAAGCCGACGCACAATTTCGTCGGCGCGTTGTTTTTTTGTCATTACTTTTCCTCTAAATTTCGTGTGACATTATAGCACAAGGTCATCATGCTGTCGCCAAGATGAACGTTTTCAACCACAACGCCGTCCATTTCGCCAAAATCGTAATGGGTAAAGTTCCAAATTCCCTTTATTCCAAGGCGAACAAGCTGGTGTCCAAGGCTTTCGGCGGCGCTTCTCGGCACGCAAAGCATGGCAACCGTCGGCTTTTCGCTTCGGCAATAGTCGTCAAGCCCGCTTATGTGGCGAATCGGCAACCCCGAAACAAGCTTTCCCGCAAGGGACTCGTTTTGGTCAAAAACGGCGGTAAGGCGAAATCCGCGCTCTTCAAAATTCATGTGAGTTGCGATAGCGCGGCCAAGGTTACCCGCGCCGATAATTATACAATCGTATTTATTCGGGATTCCGAGAATTTCGGCAATTTGCTCCTTTAATGAGGGGATATTATATCCGTATCCCTGTTGGCCAAAACCGCCGAAACAGTTCAAATCCTGGCGAATTTGGCTTGCACCGACGCCCATTTTTTCGGCAAGCGCCTTTGACGAAATTCGGGTTATTCCCTGGCGCTCAAGGTCGCCCAAAAAACGGTAATATCGAGGCAATCGGCGTATAACCGACATTGAAATATTATCACGCATATGTACAGTCTCCTAAACTTTTCACTACAACTATATTATTTATCAATTTTGCCCCTTTGTCAAGAATTTGTCAATCTTTTTGCGGTCACAAATTTTCTCTTTTTTGCATAAAATATACTGCGTGGGACATTCTTCACGCAAAAAAATAAATTCTCGGCTGATGTTCGGTTGTTCAGGTAAAAAAAGTTAAGACCCCTTGTACGCGAAAAGGTGTACAGGGGGTCTGCCTTTGATTTTTCCTAAAACTATTGCTTTAAGTCAAAGGACTTGCAGTCGGTGCACTGTTCCATTGTGGGGTTGCACTCGTGGGTGCCAACCATAATGGAGTCAAGCGAGCAGTAATCCTCGCTCTGACAATGATGTTTACAGTTGCTTACAGTACAGTGAATGCATTTGTTAGCCTTATTCATGTTAAGTTACCTCCCAAAATTCAGACTGCAATTTTATTATCTTCGTTAATTAAAAAAATATTCGTTTCATGCGCCTTTTTCGATAAATTTTTTCGCCGAATAAGCATATCATATAATACAAAAAATATACAAAAAGAGGTGCTTTTTAAAAAAATGCAGGTTATTAATCATACCGTCGTCGCCGTCGACGGTTTAGGTGCGTTAACGGCGAGCAGACTTGTTAAAATTGCGGCCGAATCGGGTTGCACTGTCACCCTTGACAAAAACGGAAAAACGGTTAACGCAAAAAAGCTTTATGCCGTAATAGGGCTTGACGTAAAAAAGGGGGACAAAATCACGCTTACGGTTTCGGGGCCAAGCGAAAGCGACACCGCCGACGGCATAAAAAAATTGTTGCTAAGTTAACGGGAACGCCGCCTAAACGCGAATAAAATAAGCGGCACCCTCCGTAAGGAAGATGCCGCCGCTTTTGCTTTTTTTGGGGTTTATTTGTCAACCATGATAAGGCAGGTATCGGTAAGTCCGCTTTTTGACGTAACGGTTACCATAACAAGGCCCGCCTTTTCGCCGGTAATTACGCCGCTTGCGGCGTCAATGGTTGCCACCGACTTGTCGTTTACCGTCCAACTAAGTCCCCAATCGTTGGTGTCTGCGTCAATGTCAAACGATTGACCGACCGAAATATGCTTAACGTCAAGGGTAATATACTTTTGGGACGAATAGCCCTGGAATACCATGCCGCCATAGTTGGTTTGGATTAAAACCCAAATCGGGTTTTTGCTGTCGCCGGTGTTTACGGTGTCCAAAACGGTTACGGTCGAGCCCTTATATTGCTTAATATAGCTTTTTTTGTCGTTCGGGTTGATATAAACTCGGCTATAATCGGTCGACGGGCCTTGGCGTAAATTAAGCCACGCCGAGCTTACCTTTACAACGCCCGATTTTGAGGTATTGCAGTTGGAGATGCTAAGATTTTTTTCGTTACCATAGCTTATGCTGCCCTCGGAAAAAATGTCAATCGGCGTTATGGCCGCCTCGGTGTTCATCATGGCGTAGCCCGTAAGCTCGTATGGGTCAACGCAAATAATTGAGGTTTTTAAACATTCGTTAAAGCTGTCAAAAAACATGTCCTCGGCGGTTGTACCTTGGCCATTATTGTTGGTCGATTCGCCGTCGCTGTTAAGGTCGACCGAAACGGCCTCTACGCCGTTCATTATCGGGTTATACTTTTCGTCAAAGCTTAAAAGCCCGTAGGCATAGCGAATGTTGTAATTATAGTAATCCTGAGCGTAGCAAAGAAGATTAACTACGTCGTTACCCGTCGGATAAACGTAAAAGGACTGGAAACAGGTGTAATACCCGTTAACCGGCAGGTTGTAGCGGTTTCCGTCGAATATTTTTACAACGCGACCCTTGTAAAATACGTTAATTTCAAATCCGTATTCCATTTCGTTCGGGTTATTGGTTACGCAAATCATTTCGGTACCCTTTGCGGAGGAAAGGTTGCGCATACGGTATCTTACGTCGGTGTTGCCTTGATAATAAAGGGCGTTTAAA
>JAFNUO010000041.1 GCA_017383985.1 Clostridia bacterium
GCAAAAAACAAAAAAACACCGAAAACCCTTATATATCAAGGTTTTTCGGCGTTTTCTTTGGCAGGGGCAGAAGGACTCGAACCCTCGGCACGCGGTTTTGGAGACCGCTGCTCTACCAACTGAGCTATACCCCTATATTCAGGAACGAGCAATTCGGCAAGCCGATTTAGACCGTTCCTTGTTTTTTATGGTGGGCCATCAGGGACTCGAACCCCGGACCGACCGGTTATGAGCCGGTTGCTCTAACCAACTGAGCTAATGGCCCGAATTGAGCTTCCACGGACAAGGGTTATTATAACACAAATTCCTTAATTGTCAACAGAAAACTTCAATTACATTTTAGAAAAACTTATGTACTTTAAAGAAAATATGTGTTATAATCATAAAATACACAGTAACATCATTAATTCCTCAAGTCGAGAGTATATTTCTTCTACCCCGCTTGGCGGTAACGGGTTCTTCCCTTTTCCTATTTCTATTGTAAAACCGGGGCGTTGGTATTTTTCGATAAACCAATCCTTAAAC
This sequence comes from Clostridia bacterium, assembly GCA_017383985.1. Classification (GTDB taxonomy): domain Bacteria; phylum Bacillota; class Clostridia; order Oscillospirales; family Acutalibacteraceae; genus UMGS1976. Next base: position 526 of record JAFNUO010000041.1, read on the forward strand.
CCGCCGTGGGAGGCCATTTCCGTCGGTTCCTCAAGCGCATAGCCGCTGCTTGCTGACATCAAGGCCGCCATACGTTTACCCTTTGGCGGCGTATTGTTTCCGTAGTTCCAGTATATAATCTCGCCCTGGGAATGAAACGTCGCTACGTGACAAAAGTCAATTTTTTCGCACAAATTTACAAGCGCCGCCGTTTCGGGCTCGCTTTGCGGTCTTGGGCCGCCGTAGCGCGTTGGCGACGGGCCGTAAATGTTTGACTTTTGCTCAAGGGTATGAAGTATATTCCAACCGGCGTCAAAATTATGATTAATATCCACTCCCCTTACGTTTGCGTTCCAATGGGAAAAATCGCCGACCGAAAGCCTGTTTACGCTTTCCTTAAAGCCGCCGCAGTTTATGCTTCCCTCGCCGACGATATCGCAGCCGTCGGGGTTTACCATAGGAAGTATTACCAAACAGCGGTCATAAAGCGCCTTTCGCACTCTTATCTCCGAAACAAATCCGTCGTTTGACAAGCTTTTGCACAAATGTTCGGCGAACATCATCAAAAGCGTTGCGGTAAGGCGTTCAGAGCCGTGAAACGCTCCGCAAAGGAGCACAGCTTCCTTACCGTTTCCGATATTAAGGGTCAACAAATCCTTTCCAAGTACGCTTTTACCGACAGACTGAACCGAGACAAAACGATATTTTGCGCTTAAAGCATACATTTTTTCTTTTAAATCCGAGAACATATATTCCTTGGGCATATTTTTCCTCCTTTGTTTTTATACATTTATATGCCCGATATTTCAAAATAATGAATCGAGGAAAACCATAATGGAACTTACCGAAAAAACCGTTTCGAGTAAATATATTTTCGAGGGACAGGTTGTTCGCCTCCGTTATGACGAGGTTGAGTTGCCCGACGGAAGCTTTTCCACCCGCGAGATTGTTGAGCACAACGGCGGAGTCGCCGTTGCCGCAATTACCGACAACGACGAAATTATTCTTGTACGTCAGTATCGCCATCCTTACGGCGAGGTTATTTTAGAAATACCGGCTGGAAAAATGGAAAAAGGCGAGGACCAATTTGAATGCGGAAAGCGTGAATTAAAGGAAGAGGCAGGCGCCGAGGCGCAGCACTATGAATTACTCGCAGTTGATTACCCGTCGCCGGGATATTGCGGCGAAAAAATTTACATTTATTATGCCGAAAAGCTTACCTTTGGCGAAGCGCAGCTTGACGAAGGCGAATTTTTAGACGTACTATTTATTCCGTTTGAAAAAGCGGTAGAAATGGTCATGTCGGGCGAAATTAAGGACTCGAAAACGCAAATTGCCATACTTAAAATAAAAGCGATGAGGGAGGCAAAACGATGAAACGAGTTTTTGCAGGGCTCATTTCGGCGGGGTTAATAATCGCGCTTTGCTCGTGCGAAAATCCGGGCAATCCGACCATTGACGGCGGTTATGTTTGGGAAAACAGCGAACAACAAACCGAGAGCGTTAATTATGACCTCAACTACAGCTATACTCTTAACCGAAACGTCGCCGACACTCTTGCGGCGCAGCAAAGAGAGGGGCTTACCGAAGAGCGACTTAAGCTTGCTCAGGATATTTTGGCCGAGTTGGACAAGTATCCCGAGTACTCCGACGACCCTAACATCAATTACGTTATCAAGCTTAGAAACGTTTATGAGTGCGTTGTTGGCTTTTATTACCGAAACAGCACCGACGACTATCTTGATTCGGTTATCACCGAATATGACGGCGCTTACAGCCAGCTTTCTGACGACGCAAAAACGTTTTACGTTAGAATAAAGCCAAGTCTTTTCACCGAAGCCGCAAAGCAGTTTGCGGAATACGGTAACGAAATTACAAATCCGTAAAGGAGCATACATAATGGAAAACATAACCGAAAAAAAGCCACGCGTACTCAGTTGTATTCAGCCGAGCGGCACATTTACTTTAGGAAACTATTTGGGAGCGCTTAAAAATTGGGTTAATATGCAAGAGGATTACGACTGCTTTTTTGCCGTAGCCGACCTTCACGCAATAACGGTAAGACAGGAGCCGGCAAAGCTTAGAGAGCAAATCCGTTCCGCATACTCAATGCTTATTGCAATAGGTCTTGACCCCGAAAAAAGTCCAATATTTTTACAATCTCACGTTGCGGCTCATTCTCAGCTTGCTTGGATACTTAACTGTTACACTCAATACGGCGAGCTGTCCCGCATGACCCAGTTTAAGGACAAGTCGCAAAAGCACGCCGACAACGTTAACGCCGGTCTTTTCGATTATCCCGTGCTTATGGCGGCCGATATTTTGCTTTATCAGGCCGATTACGTTCCGATTGGCGAGGACCAAAAGCAGCATTTAGAGCTTGCTCGCAACATCGCAGAGCGTTTTAACAGCGTTTATTCCCCCACCTTCACCGTGCCCAATCCTTATATAGGAAAAGCAGGCGCAAGAGTTATGTCGCTCCAGACGCCCGAAAAGAAAATGTCTAAATCGGACACAAACGCAAACGGATTTATTTCCATGCTTGATACGCCCGACGACATTATGCGTAAATTCAAGCGCGCCGTTACCGACAGCGAGGCTAAGGTTTATTACGGCGAGGGCAAAGCCGGAATTAACAACTTAATGAGCATTTATTCCTGCGTTACGGGCAAAACCTATGACCAAATTGCCGCCGAATTTGACGGCAAGGGCTACGGCGACTTTAAGGTTGCGGTTGCGGAGGCGGTTATTGAGTCGCTTCGTCCCATTCAGGAGAAGTACAATCAAGTTTATGCCGAAAAGGATTACCTTGACGAAATGTACAAAAAAGGCGCCGTTTCGGCCGAAAAGGTAGCTAACAAAACTCTTTACAAGGTTATGAAAAAGGTTGGCTACATAATGCCCTATTAACGAAAAGGCGTAAAATTAAATAACAATATAAAGAAAGCCCCTTGTTCGCAAAATGTGAACAAGGGGCTTTTAGTTTAAAGAACGGACGTGTAGCGTGAATTTCAGATTGCCACAAATAGAGATAGATATATTCACCGATTCGGATTATCGCGTCGTAACACAAACCATAAACGTGTTCATTGACGCATAGCATCGACGCAAAAAGGCTCGTTGCTAAGCAACGAGCCTTTAAATAATTCACTTAAAGGAGATTATTCCTTGCAGGTTTTTTTAGAGGTAAGAACAACGCCGGTACCAGCAGCTACGAGAGCTACAACAACGAATACAACCGGAAGGGTCATATCGCCGGTTTTACCGCTATTACCGCCGGCGGTAGAAGAAGTGCCGGTTGCGCCGGTATTGCCGTCGCCGGTTCTATTGGTGGAGTAGAACTTCTTAGCGAGCCAGAGGCCGTAAGCATAGTTAGTGTCTTTCTTGGAGTTGTTACCAACAGCAACAACGCTAACTTCGCTTGTTTCGCCGTCGGCAACGCCGTCAACTACGAAGAAAGAGGTAACGCCGTTAACTGCTTCTCTCGGAGCGCAGGTAGACTCAAGAACGTTCCATCTCATGTTCTGGTTGTCTTTAACAACGTATACTCTACCCTTATCGGTGCCGTCCTGGGTGTAACGGATAGCGTATGTACCGCTAATATCGCCGGTTACCTGAACGTCGCCGAGGATCTGGTCGTCAAACCAAAGCTCAGCCTTGTACTGAGCAACGCCAGCCTGCTGGTTGCCGATTCTGAAAGAGAATTTACCAACGTTAAGCTCGAACTTTTCGCCGAGGCAGTTTTTCTTAGCGTCTTTATCTTCGTTAGTTCTTGCAAAAGTAGCGGTTGCCTGCCATGTTTTGCCGAGGTCAAGCTCAGGGCTAAGGGTAAGCTTGTTGGTCTCGTCGTCATTAGCGTAAAGAAGACCGTTGGCAGCAATAGCATCGGTGTCGCCGGTGAATTCAGCATCATCGTACTTAATCTTGTTGAAGGTGTCGAACTTTACGATTTTACCGTCGTTAAGGTCGGTAACGATGCTTGCTGCAGCAGAAGCTTCAGAGGAGGAGGATTCGATCAATGCTGAACTATCCTCTTCAGATGCGAAAGCCGATACAGCAAAAGTAGCGACGATGCACAAAGCTACGAGCAAGGAAATAATACTCTTCATGTGTTTCATAATTTTCTCTCCTTTAGATTTAGGGACATATGTACATAAATTTACTTGTACAATTAGATTATATAGTGGTTTAGGCCATATGTCAACAATTTTTTCACAATAATTTTTACATATTTTGAGCGATTTTTTTGAGCATTATGTAAACAAATCTCCCTTCCCTTGACTTTTTGGAATAATTTTGTTATAAGGTATCAGAATGAGGTGATTTTTTTGAGCAAAATTGTTGAATTTTTTTGTCCCGATAAAGCAAGTCGCAAAAACGGCATGATTGAACTTTTGCGCTTTGTTTTTTGCGTTACCGTTGTTCTTTTACATTCGGGGCCGCTTTTCACCGGCGATTTTAAACCCATGCGTTACGGCAGCTATGCCGTTGAATTTTTCTTTGCCGTTTCGGGATACCTTATGATGGCACATATCGAAAAGGCAGGAGGAAAACCCGATAAATCGCTTGGAGCGGAGACAATAGAATTTTTATGGCACAAGTTTAAGGGACTTATCCCCTATCTTATTTCGGTTTTTGCGTACGGACTTATTATACATTATATATTCTTACGCGACAGCCTTTCCGCAAGCGAAAGCTATAACTATTTCGTAACCTCTTTCGGCGAGCTGTTTTTGCTTAGAATGAGCGGACTTAAGGTACAGGTGCTTAACGGCAACCTCTGGTACATTTCCGCTATGCTTATCGTTATGTTGGCGCTTTATCCGATAGCCAAAAGGCTCGGCGACCGCTTCACCCATATTATTGCCCCCTTTACGGCGGTAATTTTAATCGGTTTTGTAAGTCGATGCGACGCCGTGCTTGAAAAGCCCGGTCAATGGACAACGCTCGGTCACATAGGCACGGTTAGAGCCGCCGCTGCGCTTTGTCTTGGCTGCGCCGCCTATGCCGCGGCAAAAGCAATAAGCGAGCGTAAATTTAAAACATGGTTTAGAGTGGTTATGACCGTATTTGAATGGCTCAGTTATGGCTTTGTTATTGCAAACATGCAGTTCGCGGGCAAAAAATCGGTACAGCTTATGATGGTTTACCTTACCGTAGCGCTTGTTGCGATAAGCTTTAGCGGGATTACATATTCCTGCCGCTTTTTAAACAGCAAGTTTATTTATACCCTCGGCAAATTTAGCTTACCATGGTACATTTATCATTACGTGATGAGATACACGCTTCAATATTTAAAGCTCGATTTATCGACAGGCGTTCAGTTCACCATATATATTTTAGTCGGATTGGCCCTTGCCATTATTTCCGACGCGATAATAACTCTTGTTAAAAAACATCCCATAAAAATAAGTATGCCGTAAAAGGCATACTTATTTTTTTATTCACGTTGAAGATTTGACATATTTCTGTTATAATTATGGTGTAGAATGAGAGGTAGAGAGATTATGGTTATAAGCGACAGAGTTAACGACCTTTTAGACGATATTATCAAAACCCGACGCGAGTTACACCAAATTCCCGAAACGGGATTCGATTTATACGATACGCAACGATATATCATGGGCAAGCTCGCCGAATGTAAGCCCGATAGCATGAGAAAAATTGCATCAACCGGCGTAAAGGCCGTTTTTTACACAAACGGAGCCACCGAAACGGTTGCTTTCCGCGCCGATATGGACGCGCTTAACGCAAACGAGGCCAACCAAACCGTCTATCGCTCGAAAAGAGAGGGTAAAATGCACGCCTGCGGTCACGACGGACACATGGCCATTTTGCTTGCCCTTGCAAAGCTTATTTCCGAAAACAGAGATAACCTTACATATAACGTTGTACTTTTATTTCAGCCGGGAGAAGAAGGCTGCGGCGGCGCTCGCCGCATGATTGAAGAAGGCGCGTTACAATCTCCGCATATTGACCGAATTTACGGGCTTCATTTATGGCCAAGCGTTCCGAAAGGCAAAATCGGCGTTCGTTGGGGCTATCTTATGGCCCAAACAAGCGATTTTGAAATAACCGTAGGCGGAAAAAGCGCCCACGCGTCAACTCCGCAAATGGGCATAGACGCCATAGTTATTTCGGCGCAGCTTATAAACATGCTTCAAACGGTTATTACCCGAAACGTTGACCCTCATCAGGACGCATTACTCACCTTAGGCACAATTTGCGGCGGCACGTCGCATAACGTTATCGCCGACAAGGTAAAAATAAGCGGTACTCTGCGTGTATTTAACAACGCGCTTTTCGATTCGCTTATCGAGCGCATGAAATCGGTCATGGACGGGCTTAACCTTGCGACGGGGGCCACCTTTGAGCTTAACGAGCAGGTGCATTATCCCTGCGTTTCCAATCCGAGAAGCATGGTTGAGGAATTTTACACGGTACTTGATTCAATGGACGACGCGGTTTTGGTCGAGCCGGCCATGGCGGCGGAGGATTTCGCCGAATATCAGGAAAAAACCGACGGGCTTTTCTTTTTCCTCGGAATAGGCGGAGGAAAGGGCGGCGTTCCGCTTCATAGCGGCAATTTCGATTTTGACGAGGACGCCTTATTATACGGAATAGAGGCGTTTAAACGGATACTTAACATTTGAGGTGATTAAATGGAAACCAAAAAAAGACCGGCCCAAATAGACGGCACGTTACGCAAATTTGCGTTACGAGTACCGGAAGCTATTTATGAATGTAGCGGGATTATTGTATTCGGCAAAAGGATTAAGTCGTTGGTTTTTTCGACCGATTTAAGCATAATTAAAAACGTTAACGCCGACGCGATTATCGCCGTTTATCCCTTTACGCCGCAACCGGTTATCACTCAAGCACTGCTTATGGCGGCGGATATCCCCGTATTTGTCGGCGTAGGCGGCGGCCTTACCCAAGGCCAAAGGGTTGTTAACCTCGCCATGTTCGCGGAAATGCAAGGCGCAACGGGAGTTGTGCTTAATGCGCCGACGGCGAACGAGGTTTTACGCCACGTTGCCGATACCATCGACATCCCGACGGTAGTTACGGTTGCCCGCGACGACACCGATTTTGATAAACGAATTGAGGCGGGCACCTCGATTTTTAACGTTTCCGCGGCCGCCGAAACGCCCAAAATCGTAAAGATGATAAGGGAAAAGTACCCCGACATACCGATTATTGCAACCGGCGGACCTACCGACGAGTCAATACGCGAGACAATTAAGGCGGGCGCAAACGCTATCACCTGGACTCCGCCGTCAAACGGAGAAATTTTCCGAGATATTATGGCAGCTTACCGTGAAAACAAGCCGCACCCGTAAAACAATTAAACCGCTGTATGAGAAAATCCTCATACAGCGGTTTTTTGTTTAGTCAGGTTTATAGGAAATTAGTTCGTAGGTTTTGTCTCCGTTATAGGTCTTTTTCTTTACAACGGCGTCGCCGCTACACTCGTAACTATACTTTTTTCTCGCCTCCGATACGGTGTATTCATAGCATTTTTCGGGCGTCTTGTCCGCATCATCGACAGAAAATACATCATAATAAACGGTATACGTTCCGTCGCCGTTATCAGCCATATCATAGGCAACGGAAAAACAAACATGTAGCCCCGTAGTCTCCGGCTCGGTCCAAAACCAGCCGTCTTTGTATTCCCAAACTCCGCCGTATCCGTCGTAAGTTGTTTTAAGCGGAAGGGTGACGCCTAAATATTTTTTAACCGTAGCGGCCGCCGTTTCGCCCGCTATACCTACTTCGTCCTCTGTATACTTTACCTTTCCCGTATTAATTTCGTTATGGAAATAAGCAAAGTTTATAAGCTTATAATAATCAACATATTCGTATCGGTCGTAATACCAAAATCCCGCTTCACTGAAGTTACTGAGGAATATATTAATCTTTTTTCTTTCTGACGTACTCATGCCGTCAATAAGATTTTCATATCGGTTTTGGACCTCTAATTCGGGCGTTTCGTCGGACTCCTGCTCCGATTCGTCAGGGTCAATATAAACCTCGGCTCCATTTTGGTTCACCTCGTCAGAGATTTCGGGAGTCGACCACTCAAACTCATCCTGACGAGAGGTAACGTCATCCTCATGGTAATCGTTTAAGTTACCAAAAATCGTCTCTTTGCCTTTTTTAATCAACATACCACATCCCGAAAACGAGGTTAACGTAATTAAAACGGCCAAAACAAGCGCAATATATCTTTTCATAACCATACCCTCCAAAAAAACCAAAAGCATGCTATCTAAATGATAGCATGCTTTTCCACATTTTTCAATATAGAATAATTTTTGTAGGGCAGAGGTTTACTCCTGCCGAAAAGGAAAGCGGCGGGAGACAAGGTCTCGCTCTACGATTGTAATTATTTAAAGTATCTGTTGAGAAGTCCTTCGAATGCTTTGCCGTGACGGGCCTCGTCGCGAGCCATTTCGTGAACGGTGTCATGGATAGCGTCAAGTCCGAGTTCCTTAGCAAGCTTTGCAAGCTCGGTCTTGCCGGCGGTAGCGCCGTTTTCAGCGTCTACGCGGAGCTCAAGATTCTTTTTGGTA
>JAFNUO010000042.1 GCA_017383985.1 Clostridia bacterium
ATATGCGACAAGGCCGTAACGCGAAACGGCGCCGTAGGTAGGCTTCATGCCGAAAACGCCGCACATTGAGGCGGGTTGGCGCACCGAGCCGCCGGTATCGGAGCCAAGGGCAAAAGGCGCAAGACGAGCCGCAACGGCCGCGGCCGAGCCGCCCGACGAGCCGCCGGGGACACGGTTTAAATCCCACGGGTTATGAACGGCACCGAAATAGGACGTGTCGTTCGTTGAGCCCATGGAAAATTCGTCTAAATTAGTTTTGCCGATAATGACCACGCCCGCGTTTAAAAGATGCTCTACGGCGGCGGCATTATACGGCGACACAAAGTCCTTAAGCATTTTTGAGGCGCAGGTGTTTTTTACGTCCTTTACGCAAATACAATCCTTTACGGCGACGGGCACTCCGTCAAGCGGAGACAAAATGTTCCCGCTTTTTATACGGTTATCCGCCTCACCCGCAAGGCGTAATGCAAGTTCCTCGGTGACAGTAATAAAACTATTATATTTACCGTCGTTTTTCTTTATTTTGTCGATAAACGCTTTTGTAACCTCGACGGAGCTGATTTCGCCGCTATGAATAAGTGCCGCAAGGGCTAAGCCGGAAAGTTCGGTTATATTCATTTTAGCCCTCCTCCACCGTTTTCGGCACCAAAAACGCCTCATTATCAGAAAAAGGCGCCACTTTGAGCACCTTTTCACGTAAAAGAGAATCCTCGGCGTTGTCCTCGCGGACAACACCGTTTATTTTTTCGAAAGAGCCGTTTTGAGCAACCGAGGAAAGCTCAAAATCCTTTAAGCCTTTAACCATTTTGAGCATATCGTTAAGTCCGTCGATAAGCTCCTTTTTTTCGGTTGCATCAAACTCTAATTTGCAAAGCTTTGAGATTCTGTCAACTGTCTCTTCACTTATATTCAATCAAATTCTCCTAAAATTTTATTATTCTTTATCTTTACCGCAGCAACGTTTATATTTCTTGCCGCTGCCGCAGGGGCAAAGTCCGTTTTTGGAATAGCCGCGGTTGTTGGACGGAGTTGTTACCGCTTTTTCGTCACCCGCCGAGGCAGAGGTTTCGGTAGCTACGCGCTTGTTTTCTACCTCTTGCTCGGTTCTGAAACGGGCGGCAAGCACCATTTTGGCCGTATTTTCGCGTATTGTATCAATCATGGCGTTGAACATATCGTAACCCTCGTTACGGTATTCGACAACAGGGTCATGTTGGCCGTATGCGCGAAGGTAAATTCCCTTTCTAAGCTCGTCCATTGCGTCGATATGGTCCATCCAGTTAGTATCAAGAACACGAAGCAAGCAGAAACGCTCGATTTTTCTCATCATTTCGGAGCCGAACTTTTCCTCACGCTCGGCATAAAGCTTGTGAGCGCGGTCGGAAAGCATGTTGAAGATATCCTTACGGTCAAAGGAGTCAAGCTCGGCGGCGGTATAGTTGAAATCGTCCTCGCCGGCAAGCCAGGGCATAAAGTGGTTTCGGAGCCCCTCGAAATCCCAATCGTCGGGCACGTTACCCGAAATATAAAGGTTAACGGCGTCGTTAATACTTCCGTCAATCATCTTCATGATGTCCTTGCTTATATCTTCTCCGTCAAGAACGGAATTACGCTGAGAATAAATTTTTTCGCGTTGCTTGTTCATAACGTCGTCAAATTCAAGAACGTTTTTACGGGCGGAGAAGTTGCGATATTCAACCTTACCCTGAGCCGATTCAATTGAACGGGAGAGGATAGGCATTTCAAGCGGGATATTTTCGTCAACCTTTAAGGTTTCCATCATAGTATAAATACGTTCGCCGCCGAAAAGTCGCATAAGGTCGTCCTCAAGCGAAATATAAAAACGGGTTTCGCCGGGGTCGCCCTGACGTCCGGCACGGCCACGAAGCTGGTTATCAATACGGCGTGATTCGTGACGCTCGGTGCCAAGGATGCAAAGACCGCCCGCCGCTCGTACTTCGTCGGCTTCGGGCGCAATTTGGGCCTTAAATTTTTCGTTAAGTGCCGCAAACTCGTCGCGGGCTTTTAAAATTTCGGCGTTATCGGTTTCGCCGTAACCGGTAGCCTCGCTTATAAGTTCCTCGGAATAGCCTTCTTTACGCATTTGCGATTTAGCAAGATATTCGGCGTTACCGCCGAGCATAATGTCGGTACCGCGTCCCGCCATGTTGGTGGCGATGGTAACGGCGCCTTTTTTGCCCGCCTGGGCAATAATCTCGGCTTCCTTTTCGTGGTACTTTGCGTTAAGAACGTTATGCTTTACGCCGTGACGAGAAAGCATACGGCTTAAAAGCTCGGATTTTTCGATAGAAATTGTACCGACCAAAACCGGTTGATTTTTTTCGTGGCACTCGATTATCTTTTCGATAACGGCGTTAAATTTAGCCTTTTCGTTTTTATAAATTACGTCGGGCAAATCGTTACGGATAAGCGGCTTGTTGGTAGGAATTTCGACGATATCAAGGTTATAAATATCTCTAAATTCCATGTCCTCGGTCATAGCGGTACCGGTCATGCCGGAAAGCTTTCCGTAAAGGCGGAAAAAGTTTTGGAAGGTAATGGTTGCAAGAGTTTTTGACTCGTCGGCGACCTTTACGCCTTCTTTTGCTTCAATGGCCTGATGCAATCCCTCGTTATAACGGCGGCCGTACATAAGACGTCCCGTAAACTCGTCAACGATTATAACCTCGCCGTCTTTAACAACATAGTCAATGTCGCGGTGCATAATCGAATTGGCTTTTATCGCCTGATTAATATAATGGGACACGTCGGAGTTTTCGGGGTCGTTGATATTCTCTACGCCGAAATAGGACTCCGCCTTTTTTGCGCCGCTTTTGGTTAAAATACAGGTTTTTGCCTTTTCATCTACTACATAATCACCGTCGTAAAGGTCGTCGAAATCTTCTTTTGAGTCGGTTTCGCGAACCTTAACCATTTTAAGGGTTTGGGCGAATTTGTTAGCTTTAAGGTACATGTCACTTGATGAATCGCCTCTGCCCGAAATAATAAGCGGGGTACGGGCCTCGTCGATAAGGATGGAGTCAACCTCGTCAACTATAGCAAAAGCGTGACCGCGTTGTACCTTTTCGTCCCTTTCGATTACCATGTTGTCGCGAAGGTAATCGAAGCCCAGCTCGTTATTGGTGGCGTAAGTAATGTCGCAGTTATATGCGGCGCGGCGCTCGGAATTATTCATATCGTGGACAATAAGGCCGACGGTAAGGCCGAGAAAACGGTAAACCTTTCCCATCCATTCGGAGTCGCGGCGGGCAAGGTAATCGTTTACCGTTACGATATGGACACCTTCCCCCGTAAGGGCGTTAAGGTAAGCGGGCAAGGTAGCAACAAGGGTTTTACCCTCGCCGGTTTTCATTTCGCTTATGCGGCCCTGGTGTAAAATTACGCCGCCGACAATTTGAACCGGATAATGTTTCATACCGAGGACACGCCAAGCCGCCTCACGGCATACGGCAAACGCCTCGGGCAAAAGACTGTCAAGGCTTTCTCCGTCGGCATAACGTTCTTTAAATTCGGCGGTTTTGAGGCGCAACTCATCGTCGGTCATGGCCGCCATAGTTTCCTCAAGCGCCGTTACTCTATCAACTATCGGATAAACGCGTTTAAGCTCGCGTTTTGAATAGTTTTTGTTAAAAAGCTTCGCAAAATTCATGGTATATGTGTACTTCCTTTCATGTAAACAAATACATAGTAAATTTATTATAACACACTTACATTATTATTTAAAGAGGAAAATATTATTTTTATACGCAAAAAAGGCTTGACTAATTGTCGCATTATGGTATAATAATCGGTGCTAATGACAAAGGTCAGTTAGCTTCCTTGCTCCCGGTTATGGGGGCCAAAAGTCCATAAGGAGGTGCTTAATGATGAAAAGCTCATACGAAGTAGTTTTGATTTTTTCAGTAAGCAAGGGTGAAGAAGCTACCGCCGCTTTGGTAGAAAAGTTCAAGACCCTTATCGCTGAAAACGCTACCGTAGAGAACGTTGACGAATGGGGAAAGCGTAAGCTCGCATACCTCATCGACGACGAAGCTGAAGGTTACTACGTCTTGGTTAACTTCGAAAGCGAAGCGGATTTCCCTGCCGAGCTCGACCGTATTACCAACATCACCGACGGCGTTCTTCGCTCTATGATTATCAAGAAGTAAGGAGAAAATGATATGAATAATATTATCATCATGGGTCGTCTGACCGATAATCCCGAACTTCGCAAAACTCCGAACGATATTTCGGTTACTTCGTTCTCCGTTGCCGTTCAGCGCGCTTATCGCAACGGCGACGACCGTCAGACCGACTTCTTTAACTGCGTTGCTTGGAGAGGTAACGCCGAGTTTATTTCCAAGTATTTCACAAAGGGACAAATGATTGCCGTTGAAGGCAGCATGCAATCCCGCCGTTACGATGACCGCGACGGCAACAAGCGTACCGCTTGGGAAATTCAAGTAAGTCAGGCTCATTTTTGCGGTTCCAAGAACGAAAACAGCGCCGACGGCGGTTTCTCCCGCGGTGCCGAGGCTGCTCCGTCATTTTCTAACGCCGGCGCCGGTGATTTCACCGAGCTTGACGGCGGCGATGACGATCTGCCCTTCTAATTTTTAAACCTAACAGGGTTTCTACCCTTTATCTCACATCTTTACAAGGAGGTAAAACCAAATGGAAAGAAACGATAAGCCGAATCGCGGCATGAGAAAAGGCCGTAAAAAGGTTTGCGCATTCTGCGTTGATAAGGTCGAAGCTATCGACTACAAGGATATTGCAAGACTTCGCAAGTACGTTTCCGAGAGAGGTAAGATTCTCTCCAGAAGAACTACCGGTACCTGTGCCCGCCATCAGCGTGCTCTTACCGTAGCTATCAAACGTGCTCGTACTGTTGCTTTGCTTCCGTACACCTGCGACTGATAACTAATCCTATCAAAACCGCCGATTACCAAACGGTATTCGGCGGTTTTTTTATTTTTATATTCATATTACAATCAAAGCGGTGCGGTAGACGATAAACGAAACAAGCCAAGAAAAGGTTAAATAATAAATTAAAACGCCAAAAGATAATTTAGCCGATTTTATTTCGCCGATAAGCGCCGCACACGACGCCATACACGGCGGCGAGATAAGGCAATAGGTAAGAAAAGAGAGCATTGAAGCCACGGTAAAGATGTCGCCGGAAATTTCGTCACCCGAAAGCATGGCAAGGGTTGACACAACCATTTCTTTTGCGATAAATCCGCTTATCGCCGACACCGACAACTCGGCGGTGCCAAACCCAAGCGGCAAAAAAATCGGCGATAACAGACCACCGATAAAATTAAGCAGGCCCGTTTCGCGGAGAACAAAAACAAAAAACGTACCGAGCAAAATTACCGTTCCCGCTTTTGAAACAAAATGGGCCGATTTTTCCTTTAACGTTGCGGCAATATTCCGTAAGGTCGGCAAGCGGTAGTCGGGTAACTCGGTCAAAAAGGTGCTGTTATTCCCTTTTAACAGAGTACGTTTAACCGTTCCGCCAGTAAATAACGCAGACGCTATACCAAGCAGGTACATAAACGCGACCGCAAGCCAATATTTCTCACCCATTACCGCCGACGAAAGCAACACAAAGACGGGTAATTTTGCGCTGCACGGCATAAAAGGTATTAGCAAAGCCGTCATTCGACGTTGAGACGGATTTTCGATTATACGGGAGGACATTATGGCGGGCACACTGCACCCGAAACCCATTAAAAGTGGCACAACCGACTTACCCGTAAGGGAAAATCGGCGCAAAACGCCGTCGGTTAAAAACGCCGCACGAGCCATATATCCGCTCGCTTCAATTAGCGACAAGAGCAAAAAAAGGAGTAAAATTTGGGGCAAAAAGCATAGCACCTCTCCTACCCCGCCAAAAACTCCGTCAAGCAAAAGCGAATAAAGAAAATCGGTTGATTTAAGGCCGAGTTTTATAAGCATATTTTCGGCGCCGTTAGATAAAACCGACATTAAAAAACGGGCGGCGGTTTTTAAAATATTACCGACGGAGCCGAAAACAATATAGAAAACAAAAAGCATTATAACCGCAAAAATCGGTAAGGCAAAAAACTTATTTAGCGCAATTTTATCGAAAACGGAAGTTACAGAAATTTTAGGCGGTACTATAATATGCGGCATAAATTTTTGCTCAATAAGATTATATCTTTCAAGGGCAGATTTTTGGTAACTTTCATATTTCCTTACGGGAGCAAAAATCGGTTTATTCATTTTAAGCGCGGCGTTGATAAGGGTATCAAAATTTTTATCCTTTACGGCCGATAAGGGGACAACCTCTATGCCGAGTTTTTCGGCCAAAGCGGAAATATCAATTTTTATTCCTCGACGCTTAGCCTCGTCCATAAAATTTACCGCAACTATTACGGGAATATCCATTTCAAGGAGCTGGGTAGTAAGATAAAGGCTACGCTCCATACAGGTTGCGTCGACGATATTTATTACGGCGTCGGCTTTTTTGGCCGTTATGTAATCGAAGGCAACCTTTTCCTCGGGCGAAAAAGACGATAAGGCATAAATCCCGGGCAGGTCAACAATACTTATTATTCCGCGGTAATAGCCGCTTCGCTTTTCTATGGTTACTCCCGGCCAGTTTCCGACGCGAGCGGAAGAACCGGTAAGCCGATTAAAAAGCGTAGTTTTTCCGCAATTCGGGTTACCGACAAGGGCTATTATCTTTTCCATATGCGTTCCCTTTCGTCAGGCACCACTTCGACAAGAGCGGCTTCGTTTTTACGCAGGGTTATGCGGTATCCGCGTAAATAAAATTCAATCGGGTCGCCTAACGGCGCTACCGCCAAAACGGTTACTCCTGTCCCCTCGACAAAGCCCAAATCGCATAGTCTTTTGCCAAACGTATTATGCGTTTTAACCGATTTTATAACACATTTTTCGCCGGGTTTTACATCGTTAAGTCTCACAGTTACGCTCCTTTTAAATTCACATACTTTATATTTACTGCGTTTATTTAGTGATTATAACAAGAATGGCCACAAAATAATGTTGCTTTTATATAAAATTTATTCACAGCTATTGAAACTCTTTGTCTATTGTGCTATATTGTTATTATAATTCATAGTAATTATAGTATTCAATTAATATTTTATTTGCGCGTTATGCGCAATAGTCAAAAGGGAGATTGGTCTTTTATGAAACAGTATAACCCATCAGACATCATTAATGTCGCCTTGGTCGGTCACGGCAGTAGCGGTAAAACCAGTCTTGCCGAAGCCATGCTTTTCCTTTGTAAGGAAACCGAACGCATGGGTAAGGTAAACGATTCTACCACCTTTACCGATTTTGACCCCGAGGAAAAAAAGCGTAAAATTTCGCTTTCCGCCTCTATAGTTTCCACCGAATTCGAGGGCAAAAAGCTTAACATTATAGACGCTCCGGGTCTTTTTGACTTCGCCGCAGGTATGCACGAGGCCGTTCGCGCTGCCGACACCGCTCTTATCGTTTTATCGGGCAAATCGGGACTTAACGTAGGAAGCGAAATCGCCTATGACCTTGCCGCAGAAAATAATATACCCCGCGCTTTCTTTATCGGCAAGCTTAATTCCGGTTCGGCCCATTTTTATAAGGTTATGTCTCAACTTGTAGGTAAATACGGTTCAAAAATTTGTCCTGTTGTTGTACCGAGCTATGACGGCGAAAACCTTGTAGGCTACGTCAACCTTATCAACAAAACCGCCTTCAAGTATGACGGACTTAACGAAACTCCGATTGAGTTACCCAACAACGCCGACGTTAACCACATGTTCGAGCTTCTTTATGAAGAGGTTGCCTCTCAGGACGAGGAACTTATGGACAAATATTTTAGCGGCGAAGAGCTTACCTCCGACGATATCATAAAGGGCATCAAAGCGGGTATCATGACGGGCGACTTACACCCCGTATTTGCGGGCGCCGGTCTTGACGGTCAGGGCGTTGCCCTTTCCATGAAGGTTATGATGCAGTTGCTCCCGACCGCCGATATGCGCAGCGAAGTTGCTACGCTTGATAACGACGACGAGATTGAGCTTAAATGCGACACAAACGGACCCGACGCCGCAATTGTTTTCAAGACGGTTGCCGACCCGTTCGTAGGTAAGCTTTCGGTATTCAAGGTTGTTTCGGGTAAAATTTCGCCGAGCGAAAAAATTATCAACGCCCGTACCGGCGAGGAACAACGCATTAACAAGGTTGTTGCCTTAAAGGGCGGCAAACAAATAGACAGCGACGTAATCCCCGCCGGAGATATAGGCGCAGTTGCTAAGCTTGCCGACGTTGTTACAGGAGATACCCTCTGCCAAGCCGATAAAAAGCTCGCCTTGAAGCCCGCTAAGTTCCCTGCCCCCGTTCTTTCGATGGCGGTTTATGCGGTTAAGAAGGGTGACGAAGAAAAAATTGCTTTGGGATTCGCCCGTCTTATGGAAGAAGACCCGACAATTACATACATTCTTAACAAAGAAACCGGAGAACAGATACTTTCCGGCTTAGGCGAACAGCACCTCGACGTTATTGGAACAAAGCTTAAAAACAAGTTCCAAACCGAAATTAAGTTGGTTGCTCCGCGCGTAGCTTACCGCGAAACAATACGCAAAAAGTTTAAGGTTCAAGGCAAGCACAAGAAGCAGTCAGGCGGCCACGGCCAGTTTGGCGACGTTTGGATGGAATTTGAGCCGTGCGAAGGTACCGACGTTATCTTTGAAGAAAAGGTTTTCGGCGGTTCCGTACCGAAAAACTTCTTCCCTGCCGTTGAAAAAGGTATCCGCGACAGCGCCGTTAAGGGCGTTCTTGCTGGCTATCCGGTTGTTGGAATTAAGGCGACCTTGGTTGACGGTTCGTATCACCCCGTTGACTCGTCGGAAATGTCGTTTAAGATGGCGGCCAGTCTCGCCTACAAAGCGGGATTACCGCTTGCCATGCCCGTTCTTTTGGAGCCGATTGGCATACTTAAGGTTATTATCCCCGACGATTGCATGGGCGACGTTATCGGCGACATTAACAAGCGTCGCGGTCGCGTTCTTGGCATGAATCCCGCCGAAAAGCAGCGCAGCGAGGTTATTGCCGAAGTGCCTATGGCCGAAATGGCGGATTTTGCAACCGCTATGCGTTCGGTAACCCAGGGACGTTCGACGTTCACCCTTGAATTTGAACGTTACGACGAAGCGCCGTCAAACATTACTCAAAAGATTATTGAGGAATCAAGCATAGACGACGAATAAGTTAAATAACAGCAAATCCGCATAGTCTTGACGGCTATGCGGATTTTTTATCGGGATTATTTTAAGGGTTTTTGGGGTTTATCAAAGCTCGGGTTAAATGCGTAGAAATTGCGGTCGTTAAGCTTATCCTGGAGTCGGCGTAACGCCTCACCAAAATTATCAAATCAAAAAGATGCTAGGAAGTGCTTGATATATAAGGGTTTTGGGCATTTTGTAAAATATTGATTTTTGAATCCTAAAGATGTTAGTATTGTAAAAAAATATATAAAAGACACAGAAACATAACGATTAAAGAAAAAATAAACGATTGATAAGTACCCCTGCTTTGACTTGACAAAAAAACATGCTTATGTTATGATTGGTGTGATAAATTAGTATTGAATTTAATATATTTTGTATTTTTGCAAGGAGGAAATATATGGGTTTTGTAATTGGTGGAATAGTGGCAGCAGTAATTATATATATGGCGTTATTAGGGTCTGGTGAAAACAACAAAGCACTTACCATTGCATATATAATTATGGCAATAATTCTTTTTATTGTATTTGGTTTAACTATTGGTGGCGATAAAAAGAACAAAGGTAATTCTTATAAAGATGACTCTTGGAAATGCCCTAGTTGTGGACGCTATATAGACGATGATATAAATTGGTGTCCCAACTGTGTAAAAGAAGGTCTAAAGGATTAAATAACAAAATTATTCTTTAATATACAATTTTAAAGAGCAGATGGATGACTCCATCTGCTCTTTTTTGTTATTTTCCGCAGTTTTTATCAAAGCTCAGGTTAAATGCGTAGAAGTTGCGGTCGTTGAGCTTATCCTGGAGTCGGCGTAAAGCCTCACCGAAGCGCTGGTAGTGTACTACCTCACGCTGACGAAGGAACTTAATCGGGTCTCTTACGTCGGGGTCGTCGGCAAAACGAAGAATGTTATCATAAGTCGTGCGAGCTTTCTGCTCGGCGGCCAAGTCCTCAT
>JAFNUO010000043.1 GCA_017383985.1 Clostridia bacterium
ACCCTCATTACCTTTTAAAATTAAAGGCAATAAGAGTCTCGCTATTTAATACAACGGCGGGCCGAAAAAGCCGTCATGACGCCGATTGCAACGGTTATAACCGCAAGCTACTCCCTCTTTTTGAGGATACATTATTATAACAAACTGATTTTAGCACACCAAAAGCCAAATTGCAAGACAAAAAAACAGCGCTTTTTCGGCCGATTTGGTCGAAAAAGCGCTTATTTGGTTATCTTTCGGACGCAAGGAAGAAAAGAGCCAAGGTGCCGGGGCCGGAATGGGTTCCGATAACGGGGCCGATAAAGTTAATAACGATATCCTTTACCTTAAGCTCCGAGCGAATTTTGTCGGCGAGGTAATTTGCGTCGTCGATACAGTCGCCGTGGCTTATAAATATAACCTGATTTTCGGGGTCGATGGCCGTCTCTTTCATGCGTTTAAACAACGCCTCTATCGACGCCTTTCTTCCGCGGGCAACGCCGGTTTTGCTTAAACAGCCGTTTTCGTCGGCGTGCATAAGCGGCTTCATGCCCAAAACGCTGCCTACGATAGCGGTGGTTTTTGATACTCGGCCGCCGCGATGTAAATGGTGCAAATCGTCAACGGTAAAAAGATGTGACATGCTATGCTTATTCGCCTCTACCCAGTCGCGGATTTCTTCGATAGTTTTACCCTCTTTTTTAAGGTTTGCGGCGAGGTAGACAAGAAGCCCCTGGCCAAGCGAGGCACAAAGAGTGTCGACGGCATAAATCTTTCGGTCGGGGTATTTCGCCGATAATTCCTCGGCAACAAGGCGTCCCGCGTTATAAGTACCGCTAAGTCCCGACGAAAAACCTAAATAAAGAACGTCGTCGCCCTCTTTAAGCGCCTCTTCAAAAGGTCCTTCAAAGCTGTCTACGTTAGCGGCGGTTGTTTTTGCCTGAAGCCCGTTTCGAAGCATTTCGTAGTATTCATGAAAGCCGATTTCGCGGCCGTCAAGATAGTTTACGTAGGTTTTTCCCTCGGCAACAAGGGAAAGGTTAATTACCGTAAGCTCAAGCTCGGTTGCAAGCTCGGCGGGCAGGTCGCAGGATGAATCGGTAAAAATACGGAAGTTGTTCATTTTAAAAGGCGTTCCTTTCGTAAATTAATATGTTCGTTTTTTATAATGTTCGTTTATGATAAACTTACTTATTCGGCAAAATTATTCTTGCCGAAAATCAAAGAGGTCAATCAACCTTCCTGACCGATATCATAATACAACGCCAAAACGCAAGAGTCACCCTACAAAGGCGTTTTTAAGTTCTAACCTTAAAAGCAAGGCGGTAGAGTAAAAATTCTACCGTTCTCCCGTCGGTAGAATTGGCATTTAACCATTGAGTTATATAGGTTTTTGGGGTTAGCTGTTTTTTTGAAAAGTAAACAAAGTAGAGTGAAATTTGTCGAAATTTCCACCGCAGGGAGAGCCGTTTTTAGGCGGTTGCACTTTTTGAGAGGTTATGTTATAATAAGAAAAAATTTGAAAGGAGCCTCTTTATGGACGACTTAAAGCCCGTTATTGCGAAAAATATTACCGATTTACGCAAGGCCGCCGACATGACTCAGGCGCAGTTGGCCGAAAAGCTCAATTATTCCGACAAGGCCGTTTCAAAATGGGAACGCGGCGACGCCATACCAAGCGTTATCACGTTAAAAGAGGTTGCCGACCTTTTTGGCGTTACGGTTGATTACCTTTTAACCGAGGAACACACCGCCGAAAAGGAAATAAAACGCGAATTTACAAAACGCCAACGCCGAAATCATTTAATAATCTCCCTTCTTAGTACCATGACGGTTTGGCTTGCGGCGACCATTATTTACGTAAGTATAAGTCTTTCTACTCTTTTCGGCTTACCCGAGGCATGGCTCGCTTTTGCTTTTGCGGTTCCCGCGTCGTGCATAATTTTGCTTATTTTCAACTCCATTTGGGGAAAGGTTAAGCGAAATTTTGTGATTATCACGATATTTTTATGGAGTTTACTTATAAGTCTTTGTCTTACCTTCTTTTTTGTGTCGGGCGAAAGTCATATTTGGCTTTTACTCGCTGTTGGCATCCCGTTGCAGATTATGATTTTATTATGGTCGGGGCTTAAACAAAAGAAAAAGGTTAAGTAAAGGCGGCACACAAACCTAAATTCCAACATTTTAAAAAACCATAAAAAAAGAGCGCTTCCGTTAAGGAAACGCTCTTTTTTTAATATTATTATACTTAATTTAATTATAAAACCTTTGAAAGGAAGGATTTGAGACGGTCGCTTTTCGGATTTTCGAAAATTTCGATCGGGGTACCTTCCTCGATAATTGTACCGCCGTCCATGAAAATTACGCGGGTAGCAACCTCTTTGGCGAAGCCCATTTCGTGGCTTACGCAAATCATGGTCATGCCGTTTTGGGCAAGGTTTTTCATTACGTCAAGCACCTCGCCGACCATTTCGGGATCAAGAGCTGAGGTAGGTTCGTCGAAAAGCATTACCTCCGGCTCCATGCAAAGCGCACGTACGATAGCAACACGTTGTTTTTGGCCGCCCGAAAGCTGGCTCGGGTAGGCGGTTGCTCGGTCTTCAAGGCCGACAACCTTTAAAAGCTCAAGCGCCTTTTTCTCGGCGTCGGCTTTGCTTATTTTGAGCAGTTTGGTCGGAGCCAAGGTCATGTTACGCAAAATGGTCATATGGGGGAAAAGGTTAAAATGCTGGAACACCATGCCCATTTTTCGGCGGTGGAGGTTGATGTTAGTTTTCGGGTCGGTGATGTTAACGCCGTCGAAAACTATGCTACCCTCCGTAGGGGTTTCAAGCAGGTTCAGCGAACGCAAAAAGGTCGATTTTCCGCTTCCTGACGGGCCGATGATAACAACCACCTCGCCGCTTTTTATGTCGCAGTTTATTCCGTCAAGCGCCTTTACAGCGCCGTCGTTGTAATGCTTTTTGAGGCCGTCAACCTTAATTAAAACGTTATCGTTCACTGTTTCTCAGCCTCCTTTCGAGAAGCTTTACAAAGTAGGACAGTATCATTACCAACACAAGGTAAATCGCCGCCACCGCGATAAGAGGCATAAAGTCGCTATATGTAACGCCGCGGATAATGTCGCCGCCACGGGTAAGGTCGTTAAGTCCGATAAACGAACAAACCGACGTTTCTTTCATAAGAACGATAAACTCGTTGGCAAGCGCGGGCAAAACCGCCTTAAACGCTTGGGGAATGACGATAAAGAACATGGTCGGTACATAGCCGAAGCCAAGGCTTCTTCCCGCCTCCATTTGACCCTCGTCAACCGCCATAATTCCGCCGCGGACAATCTCGGCAACGTAGGCGCCGCTGTTTATACCAAAGGCAAGAACGGCCGTAACCGTTTTGTCAACGCCAAGGGGCAGGAAAACGATAAAATACATTATCATAAGCTGGACTACCATAGGCGTGCCGCGGATAAGAGCAAGGTAAATATCGCACAGGAAATTTAAAAATTTAAGCTTGCCGGTTTTAGCATAGGTTGAGCAAATTACCGCGACGATAAAGCCCAAAATTATTCCGATTATTACGGCAAAAAAGGTGATTTGCAAGGTTTTTAGCAAGCCGTCGGTAAGATATTCCCAACGGTTTTTGGTGACAAAGTTTAAAATAAACTCTTCTTTCATCTCTAAAAACCAAGCTTGAAAAGCTTCAAACATTTGTAACTCCTTAAATTATCAGCAAATATAAATACAACAAAATGGCGGCAAAAGCGCTGCCGCCATTTTTTATGCAAGGTTTAAAGATTAGTTTTCGGAAGGAATGTACTTCTCGACAATCTTTGCAACGGTGCCGTCAGCAATAAGCTCGGTAATAGCGGTATCAAGCTTTTCAAGAAGCTCGGCGTCGCCCTTCTTAACGGCGATAGCGTAATCTTCGTCAGCGTAGGCAGCGTCAAGAAGAACAAGACCCTCGTTCTGCTGAACGAATACCTGTGCAGGCGCGTTGTCGATAATTACGGCGTCAACGTCGCCCTTTGTAAGGCCGAGTACGCAATCGGTAGCCTTGTTGTACTGGGTAACGAAATCGGCGCCGAAGTCGTCGGTAGCATAGATGTCGCCGGTAGTAGAAAGCTGTACGCCGATTTTCTTACCTGCGAGGTCGTCGATGCTCTTAATATCGGAGTCAGCCTTTACGATTACCGACTGGATACCCTTTGCGTAAGAGGTTGTGAAGTCAACGGTCTTTTTACGGTCCTCGGTAACGGTCATGCCCGCCATACCGAAAGCGTTTTCGTTAGCGTTTACGTAGGAGATAATGGAGTTGAATTCCATATCTTCAATTACAAGCTCCATACCGAGCTTGTCGGCGATAGCCTGAGCAATTTCGGCGTCGATACCGATAATCTTGTCGCCGTCGTAGTATTCATACGGCGGGAAGGTTGCGTTGGTGCACATGGTGAGTACTTCTTTTTCGGTGCCGTCGTTGGTGTCGGCGTCGTTACCGCCGCAAGCGGCAAAGCAACCAAGGCACAAAACTAATGCGAGAACGAGTGCAAGAATCTTTTTCATGATTAATTACCTCTCTTTGTTTTAATAATTTTAGTATAATTATACACTATTTTTATGAATATGCAAGCAAATTTAGAATGTTTATTGCATATTTATTACGGTTTTTATTAAATTTCGCCGTCTTTAATGCTATTATTGAGAAAAGCGGCCGTTTTCGGACTCTTGGGATTTTCGAAAATTTCGTCCGGGGTTCCCATTTCCTCAATCACGCCGTCAGCCATATACATGATTTTATCGGCAACGTTTCGAGCGAAATTCATTTCGTGGGTTACGATAATCATTGTACGGTTTGTGCTTTTAAGTCCTTTTATCGCCTTTAAAACCTCGCCCGTAAGCTCGGGGTCAAGCGCACTTGTTGGTTCGTCGAAGCAAAGGATATCGGGGGAAAGAGCAAGGGCCCTTGCGATTGCGACGCGTTGTTGCTGGCCGCCGGAAAGCTGGCACGGGTAGTTATCAAGCCTATCCGAAAGGCCGACCATGTCGAGCAGCTCGCGGGAATGGGCTTCTAT
>JAFNUO010000044.1 GCA_017383985.1 Clostridia bacterium
GGATTCGACGGGACGGGCGATAATGGACGCGTTGGTTGAAGAGATTGAAAAATGCAAAAACGTGGACGTTATACCCAACCTGCACATGGTAAATATGCGCGAAACGGCAAAGGGCGTAATCGCCGAATTTATTACTCCCGACGGGATTAAGGCCGTTGGCGGCTCATACGCCATTATTGCGACGGGCGGAATCGGACGAGTTTATAAATATACCACCAACTCGGCCATCGCAACGGGCGACGGCATTACCGCCGCCTATTACATGGGCGCAAAGATAAAAAATTTACATTACGTTCAGTTTCACCCGACCGCCTTCGCCGCCGCCGAGGGCAGAGAACGCTTCCTTATAAGCGAGGCGGTAAGAGGAGAGGGTGCATACCTTTTAAATTGCGACAAAAAGCGGTTTATGCACCGCTATGACGAGCGGCTTGAGCTTGCCCCGCGTGACGTTGTGTCACGTTCGGTCATTTTAGAATCGCGAAAGACGGGAAGCGAGAAATTTTATCTTGACATCACCCATCGCTCGGCGGAATTTTTGCTTAACCGATTCCCGATGATTTACGCAAAATGCCTTGAAGAGGGCGTTGATATTACAAAAGACCCGATTCCCGTTTTTCCGTGCCAACATTATCTTATGGGCGGAATTGACACAAACCTTGACGGAAAAACAAGGCTTGACCGAGTTTATGCCGCCGGCGAATGTGCCCACACGGGGGTTCACGGAAAAAATCGGCTTGCGTCAAACTCGCTTTTGGAGGCGCTTGTGTTCGGGCGCCGCGCCGCCGAGCATATCATGAGCCGAAACGACTTTGATTTTAGGGGTAACGTTATCGCAACCGCAACCGAGGACGGCGCTCCCTTACCCGCGGGAATGAGAACAACGATTAGAGAGATTATGCAACGCTCGTATTTCGTGCTTCCCGACCCGACGGCCGCCGAAAAGGGGCTTAGAAAAATTAAAGAAATAAGCGACCGACTTGAAAAAGGCGGATTTGCCGTTACTCCCGAATACTGCGAGGCGAAAAGCTTAGTTAAAATAGCGGAAATTATACTTAAAAGTGCTATATAAAAGGTGGAATTAAAAAATGACATTATTACAATTTTACGTTGACGATATCATAAAAGCGGCGCTTAAAGAGGACGTAAATTATATCGACACGACAACGGGGCTGCTCCTTGACGAGGATAAGCAAACCGAGGCATATTTTGTTTCAAAGGCAGAGGGCGTTTTATGCGGAATTGACGTTGCAAAGCGCGTTTTTGAAATGCTTGACGACAAAATTAAGTTTAAGGCCTATTTTAAGGACGGCGACAAAATTAAAAAAGGCGACGTTATAGCCGAAATGACGGGAAGCGCAAAATTTTTGCTTATCGGCGAAAGAACGGCGCTTAACCTTATCCAGCATATGTCGGGAATTGCGACGGCGACAAACCGACTTGTTACCCTTTGCGAGGGCACAAACGCCGCCGTTACCGACACAAGAAAGACCTTGCCGGGGCTTCGCGGATTGCAAAAATACGCCGTTACCTGCGGCGGCGGAAAAAACCACCGCTTTAACCTTTCCGACGGCGCCATGTTAAAGGACAACCACATTGACGCGGGCGGCGGAATTACCGCCACGGTTAACAAGCTTCGCGAAAAATTAGGTCACATGGTTAAAATCGAGGTTGAAACGCGCAACCTTGACGAGGTTAAAGAGGCGGTTGAAAGCGGCTGCGAGGTTATCATGTTAGACAACATGGACTGCGAGACCATGAAAAAGGCGGTTGAAATAGTTAGCGGCAGGGCGCTTTGCGAGGCGTCGGGCAACGTTTGCGAGGAGACCATTCGCGCGATAGCCGAAACGGGCGTTGACATTATTTCGGTCGGCGCAATTACCCATTCGGTTGCCGCCTTTGACATTTCGATGAGGATTAAGGCATGAGCGAGGTTATCGCCGCCATTTCGACGCCGCTTGTTTCGTCGGGAATTGGCGTAATACGTATTTCGGGCGAAAATTCGTTCGCCGTTGCCGACGCCGTTTTTAGGTCGGCAAGCGGTAAGAAAATTGCCGAAATTTCGGGATATCAGGCGCTTTACGGTAGGATATTTGACAAAAACGGCGAGGTTGACGAGGTTGTTGCGCTTAAATTTACGGCGCCGCACTCGTTTACGGGCGAAAACGTGGTCGAATTTTCCTGCCACGGAAGCGTATATATATTAAAACGGGCTCTTGCGGCCCTGCTTCAGTCGGGAGCAAGGCTCGCAAAGGCGGGGGAGTTTACCCGCCGAGCCTTTGAAAACGGAAAAATGGATTTGTCGGCCGCCGAATCGGTTATGCAGCTTATCGGCGCCGAAAGCTCGCTTGAACACGCCGCCGCAATTTCGGGCAGAGAGGGCGTTTTGTACCGCCGAATAGGCGAGATTAGAGACCGTCTTGTTACCCTTGCGGGGCATTTGTCGGCGTGGGTCGATTTTCCCGACGAGGACGTTCCCGAGGTTGACGAAAACGAGCTTTTGGACGGGCTACAATTTGCGAAAAATGAACTAAGCCGACTTTTATCCGACTTTGAAAACGGACGGATTTTAAGAGAGGGCATTGACACCGTTATCGTCGGCAAGCCAAACGTTGGCAAGTCAACCTTTATGAACCTTCTTTGCGGAAGCGAGAGGTCGATAGTTACCGACGTTGCGGGAACTACGCGCGACATTGTTGAGGAAAGCGTTACCGTCGGCGGGGTTAAGCTACGCCTATCCGACACGGCGGGGCTTCACGATACCGACGACAAGGTTGAAAAAATAGGCGTTAACATGGCGCGTAGCCGAATTGAAACGGCGTCGCTTATTTTGGCGGTGTTCGACGGCTCATGTCCGCTTGACGAGGACGATTTAGCGCTTATTTCCTCGCTTGACGGAAAAAAGGCGGTTGCGATAATTAATAAATGTGACTTAGAGTCACAAATCAATACAAATTTAGTTGCCGAAAACATACCCTTTGTGGTATCCGTTTCGGCAAAAACGGGCGACGGCGCCGACAAAATCGGCAAAGCAGTAGCCGAAAGGGTTGGTGCGGACAGCATTGACCCGTCGGCGGGCATTTTGACCACCGAAAGGCAGCGCGACTGCGTTCTTCGCGCCGAAAACGCCGTTACCGAGGGCGAAGCCGCGCTTACGGCGGGGCTTACCTTTGACGCCGTCGGCGTTATGCTTGACGAGGCGATTGCGGCGTTATGCGAGCTTTCGGGAGAAAGGGTAAGCGAGACCATTGTTGACGAGGTTTTTTCGTCATTTTGCGTTGGAAAATAAAAATTTTAGCAAAGCGGGCGAAAAAAATTTATCCCGCTTTACTAAGTTTTTTTACAAGGAAGAGTTAAATGGATTATATTGCAGAAAAATACGATATTGCCGTAATAGGCGCGGGTCATGCAGGCATTGAGGCGGCTTTGGCGGCGGCAAGGCTTGGTTGCAAAACGGTCGTTTTTACGATTAGCATGGACTGGGTAGGTAACTGCCCTTGCAACCCGTCGATTGGCGGCACGGCAAAGGGTCATCTTGTACGCGAAATCGACGCCTTGGGCGGCGAGATGGGAAAGGCGACCGACGCCACCTTAATACAATACCGCGTGCTTAACCGGGGAAAAGGCCCCGCCGTTCATTCACTTAGGGCGCAAATCGACCGCCGAGAATACAGCGGATACATGAAGCACGCCCTTGAACGGCAAGAAAACCTCGACATGAAGCAGGCGGAAATTATCGAAATTGAAAAATGCGACGGCGG
Organism: Clostridia bacterium; assembly: GCA_017383985.1. GTDB lineage: Bacteria > Bacillota > Clostridia > Oscillospirales > Acutalibacteraceae > UMGS1976. The sequence goes on from JAFNUO010000044.1 coordinate 3,759, forward strand.
TTGGACGGTTAAAACCGCCCTTGGCGCAATGCACGAGGTTAAAACGGTTATTTTGGCGACGGGCACCTTCCTCGGCGGCAAGATTTTTATAGGTGACGTATCCTATGAAGGCGGTCCCGACGGAATGTTTGCGGCGACCGAGCTTGAAAAAAGCCTTAAACGCCTCGAAATCCCGACGCGTAGGTTTAAAACGGGTACTCCCGCCCGAATTCACCGCGCGTCGATTGATTTTTCGAAATTAGAGGTTCAGGCGGGCGACGAAATTACCTCCCCCGTGTCATATTCCGACGACGTTCCGCCCGAAAACAAGGCGGTTTGCCACGTTACCTATACC
>JAFNUO010000045.1 GCA_017383985.1 Clostridia bacterium
ATACCGCTTTTATAACAGCAAAAGAAAATAGCCTTTGAAGTAAATATCAGCTTTGAGTTTGTAACAACAATAACATCTTTTTCGTGAAGCTTTACTTTACCGGATATGCGTCGGTTATTTACAATAACTCCGTTGGTGCTATTATTATCTACAATATAATAACCGGTCGGTTCATGAAGAATTTTAGCATGGCATTTTGAAACGGAGATATGCGGAAGTATAAGGTCGCAGCTATTATCTCGGCCAATGGTCAATTCCGGTTTTCCCGTTAAAGGAAGCATCATCCATTTATTCTCCGAATCGGCGGACGAAAATACAAACAACACGCCTTCAGAAACCGTCTCGACACCGTCATCAATTCGGATAAAATCGCCGTCGGCGATACAGCGCGATATTATGGCCGCATTATTATAAATTAAGCCGTTTGTACTGCCGTTTCCCATTCCTTTATACGCGGCCTTATCCTCCATATACCAGCCGTTGTTTTTATACACAAAACGGCCGTGCTCGGCAGAAACCAACCGCGAAGTTAAAACAATATCATTTTTTGGGTCTCGCCCAAAATAGACATAGCCTTTTCCAAATTCGTTCAGTTTTATGGTTCGCGGCGTTGTACTACCGTCAAAAACGGTAACTAATGAGCCGGTCATTTGCTGCCCCTCGCCAACAAAACACGTTGTTCTCTCAGAATTTTGCATTGTAACTCTCCCCTCTTATTAATAACCTTTATCTTCACCTATTACGGTGTAAATTTTTTTTCAACAGCATAAGAATCAACATCAGAAAAATGCCACCACTCGGCCGAATATGGTTTAAATCCGTTTTCCTCCATCACCTTTTCCAAAATCAAGGCATTGTTCTTGGCCTCGTCAGAGCAATCGTCATAATCTCGATTTGCCAATTCCGAAAAGTCATCAAACCCTGATGGCATAGTAACTTCTTCGCCGTTAGAACAGTAAACCATCGTAACGTCCACCGTATTTCCGCGGGTATGAGAAGAATAACCCGTATTGGGGTTGGCTACATATCTTGCGTCAGGAAAGACTTCCCATAAAGCAAACTGGGCCTCTACGGGTCGGTAACCGTCCCATATTTTTAAGCAAAAGCCTTGCTCGTTCAACGATTCTTGTACCTTTTTTAACTTTTTTACGGTACCGTAACGAAGATAAACCTTTTTAAAATCATAAACCGCCGTTTTTGTAATATTATCGGTTGTGGCGTATTTTAACTCCACTTTTATATCCGAAATATAATCGGTTACGCACACAAACGCTTCGTCATCAAGATTAGCATTCAGCATTATTGTCTCTTTTTCGGCGGTTTCGTCCGCTTTCTCTTCAGAGTTTTCAGTTTCGCTTATCGTTGATCCGGGTTGCTCGGTTTCTGCGCTTTCAATAATTGCTTGGCTACCGTTTGGCGTTTTTTCTTGCGGCGCTTTACATCCCGATAGCATTAAACACAAGAAAGCCAACATAAAGCACGTTGCTCTACGCATAAAGATACTCTACCTCCCCAACGTCCATTAAAAGAGCGATATTTCCGAGATTATGGTATCCTCGTAATCGGTTCCATTATAAACCGATAAAATTCTAATAGTTATTTCGTCGGTTACTACGGGGGTTTCAAATTTAATTGTCTGTTTCTTTAAGACATCGTATAATTCGCAATTTAGCGTCGTTCCGTCAGCAAATTCGATTTCTATTTCCTTTGGTCGGCCGTTTTTATAATACAAATCCTTGCTCTTGTGATACCCGGCGCAAATACTGAAACCGGACACGATATAGTCGTCGTCAAAAATCATGTACAAACACTCGCCTATGCCATCCCCGGCGGCGCCCTCAGCCCAAGCGGTATCAAGCTTATTATCAATCACGCGTTCCGGAGTATGAGCCAGATTATACTTATCCTGCGAAAGGAACGAGCTTGCCCCCGTACTTATAACCGAGCTTTCCGATATTTTATCGTAGGTATTACCCACGTTGGTACCGTGTTGACCCGTTTGTTGGTTTAGCAAGTTTTGGTATTTTTGTTTTTTCGCTTTAAGTTTTTCGGAGTTTGGATATTTAAGGAGTCCATCCTCTATTTTTACAAGGGCCCCCTCGTAATCTCCGTTAGCCGCAAGCGTTTCCGCTTTTGAAATATAATCATCAATTTGGTCTTTATCGGAATATTGTCCCACAGTTGAGCCGGAATCGAACATATTAATCAACTTAGGAACAATTAAAACGCCGGCAGCAACAATAAAAATAAAAATCGCAGCCGAAATTGCGGCAATAAGGCCATATACCTTGCCGTTTTTTGTTTTATTTGCTCCAAAAGTCGGCACCGATTGAAGGTTAGTGTTGTTAGAGCCGGTTGCGACCTTGCGAACAGAAATTGTGTTTTCGCCAACTGCGGGAGTTTTATTCACAGAGGTCGTTTTTTCCAAATTACTAACATAATCCGCTTTATACGTTCCGTTAGCAACCATTATAAGCGCTCTCTTCATTTCCGCAGCAGAAGCAAAACGCTTATCAGGGTCGTGAGCACAAGCGCGCAAAATTACGTCGGCCATTGCCGCCGACGCTTCGCAAGGCGCAGGTAGCGCTTCGCCACGGATTCTGCGGTCCACGGCGGCGGTTATCTCGTTCGGATTGATATTTTGACTTTCGTTTAAAAATGGCAGTCTGTTTCCGTTCATAAGGCGGTACAGTACTATTCCAAGGGAATATATATCCACTCTTGAATCATAAACAGCGCCCGTAACAACCTCCGGCGCCATATAGTTATAGGTTCCCTTTTGTGAAAGGCTGACCGCTAAATTTTCTAATTTTCGGGCAATACCGAAATCACCAAGCTTAAAGCTTCCGGTGCTTTTATGTACAAGAATGTTGCCCGGCTTAACGTCTCGGTGAATTATATTTTTCTCGGCGCAAATTTCTAAAGCGGTACAAATATCTATGCCAAGATCAATAACCTCTTTTTCAGAAAGCTTTTTGTTGAGCATATAAGCATCGAAGGGAGTCAATAACTCCATGCGAATAAAAATGTGCCAGCCAAGCTCTCCTTCCTTTTCAACTACTCGATAATCTTTAACGTCGACGATATTAGGGCAACCCTCTAAGGAGACCATCAGTTGTATCTCCGAAACAAAATCGTTTACAATCTGCTGTAAATACGTCTTTGTTTCGGTCATATTCAGGCCTTCAGCGCGTAGACTATCTATCTCGGAATCATTTGCAGGAATAGATATCATCTTTATAGCCGCATGACTTTCTACGTTGTAATCGGTGCGTGTAGCCTCATATACTACTCCATACGAGCCTCCGCCTATGCGCTCCCCGATTTGCCACTCGGGCCATATCTTTTTCAAAAGGTCAATCGCCATTTTTACGTCTCCTCTTTAAAGGCATCTATCTTCGTTTAAAAAGCCATCTAAAATTATTCTCGATTTTGCATAAAATTATCGTAATATTATCTCTTCCCCCGTTTATGAGGGCTTTATCCAATAGGTTGTTAAGCGCTTCGCTAAACGGATTATTTGCCAATTCATCGGCTATCTCCCGATTTGTTACCATATCAGTCAAACCATCGGAGCATATTAAATAAATATCTCCGTCATTATATTTCCCTTGAGCTAAATAGGGGTCGATAATAAACTCCGTTGACGGGATACCAAGATTTTGAGTTAAAGGCGGCTTAACGGCAAACTCCATTAACGCAACGTGGTCTTTTGAAATTTGCTCCAATTTCCCGTCCGAAAATCGAAATATTTTACTGTCGCCGATATTACAAAGCGTAATTTCTTTTTTTGAAAACAACAGCATAGCCGCCGTTGTACCCATTGAAGAAATTCCGTTATTTTCGGCGTATTCGCAAATTTTATCGTTGGATCGCATACAATATTCTTTTAAAACGGTTGTACCATCTTTTCCTAACGGCGTTGCGGCAGCTTCTTTAGCCGCGATATATGAAGCTATCTCGCCACATTCTTCGCCGCCCATTCCATCAAATATGCCAAAAAGCGTGGGCTTCTTTGAAAGCACATCGCCGCTTAATGGTAAATCCATTTTTGGATTGTCAAATTCCAAATACTGTCCATCGCATATAAAATTGTCTTGATTTTTGCTTCTTACATTACCAATATGGCTAATGCATGAAAAACTAATTTTGTAGTTCATGGCTGCCTCCCTCCGTTGTAATTTAATTATAAAAAACTTTATATTGTGCTTTAAAAATAAAATTTACATATATTTTCTATATTTTAACATAAACGCCCGTTTTTCGCAACACCAAGCTTATTTAAAAACAACCCTTTTATAATAAAAAATCTTTATGCGCCTCTATCGGCGCATAAAAACGCATGAATCGCTGACCGTTGTCGCAAAAAGCCTCTTTCGCTTTGTCCCTTTTTACTCATAATTAAACCTCATTTCACATTTTGCCTATCACATAAAGCAAAAAAACTATAATCGCGATGATGATTGCCGCAGGTGACAGGCATCCGAGTCCACACCCTGTTTCTCCGTCGCCCCCACTCGTGCTATTAAATGCATAAAAGTCATCCAAATTCGACATAATAGCCCACCTCGCTAATTTTTTATTGATTATATAGTAATGCGAAAGGTGTACCATAAATAGTGCATAAAAATAAAACGAAAAAGAGTAAATTTTATATTTCCTTTTCTATTATATGTTAAGAATGTTGACTGTGCCGAGGGTTCGAAAGTCATTCCGGTACAAAATAAAACAAGCACTGCCGTTGCAGTGCTTGTTTTATTTGGCAGTGGCAGAAGGACTCGAACCCTCGGCACGCGGTTTTGGAGAACTAACCCCTTTGTCCAAAAAGTCCTTATTTCATCGCGTTTTTCGACACCGCGACAACTTTTGACCCCGTCCCTGACCACGAAGCAGGTGAAAAATATAAGAGGTCGCATTTTAGAGTATTATCCCTAAAATACAACCTCCCAATCTTATAGTTTAATTGTTTTACAATAACCTTAAAAAATTTATGCCTTTTTCTTTTTGATCACAACAATAGTTGCTCCAACTGCAATAACTGCTATTGCTCCAACTGCAATTATTATCCAAAGCATATTGTTATTACCTGCCGCATCATTAACGTCTTCCTCAGCGATGTCAGAAGAGATTTCTACATTAGTAGAAAGCACGGGAATAGCATCTTCTTTAACATCGCCACAAACAGTACATGTTTGAGTTTTGAGGCCTTCCTCTAACTCGGTGGCTTCCTTTGTTACTACTGCTTCCCCGTATGTATGTTCTATCATGTCGATAGTTTCTTTTGTCTTTGTACCGCACTTAGAGCAGGTGCTTTCCTTTTCAC
>JAFNUO010000046.1 GCA_017383985.1 Clostridia bacterium
ACCTGTGTCACCTCCGTTTTCGTAAAATACTTTATTAAGATACAGTCCGTGAGCGGCGGCGGTTTTTCCCGCGCGGCTACGGTCACATGATTTAATTATTTCGGGGATTTCGTCGGCGTTTATTTTACCCTCGGCTACGTAAATCAAGGTACCAACCATTATACGCACCATGTTGTAAAGAAAACCGTCGGCGGTTACCGAAAACACGGTAAGGTCGCCCTCTTTTTTAACCGAAGCGTCGTAAACGGTACGAACCTTATCCTTGACCGACGAACCCGACGAGCAAAAGCCGGAAAAGTCATAAGTTCCGACAAAGCCTTTCGCCGCCTTATCCAAAAGCTCGGTATCAAGCGGCCTTTTTACATGAAGCGCAACGCCTTCGTAAAAAGGATTGCGGTAAGGGTTATCGTAAATTTTATAAATATAATTTTTGCCCGTACAAGAATACCTTGCGTGGAAATCGCCTTCGACCGTTTTACAGTCATAGACGGCGATATCGTCGGGCAAATATGCGTTAAGTGCTTTTATGAGCGATAAATCGGATATTTCGGTTTCAACGTCAAGGTGGCAACAAAACATGTTCGCGTGAACACCCGAATCGGTACGGCTGCACCCCGTTATATCGGGACGGGTACCGAGCACATTTTCGGCCGCCGACTGTAACACCGACTGTACCGTTACGGCGTTATCCTGCACCTGCCAACCGTGATACGCCGAGCCGACATAGCGTAAGCTAAGTAATATCCGTCTCAAAAAAGCACCTCCTTTAAAACAAAACTATGGGAAAAATTCGAAGTAAAATTACCGACGCAAGTAAAATTATTACGCCGAAAACCAAAGCAAAATCTCTAAACGATAAATGAAGCTGTTTCATCTTTGTCTTGCCCGCGCCGCCGTTGTAACAACGACATTCCATCGCCTCGGCAAGGTCATACGCTCTGCGTACCGACGAGAAAAGAAGCGGTATCATAATAGGCAACATAGCTTTTATGCGTTTAATTAAGTTGCCCGAATCCATCTCCGCTCCCCTCGCCTTTTGAGCCGACATGATTTTATCGGTTTCCTCGATAAGGGTTGGGATAAAACGCAAGGCGATAGACATCATCATAGCAAAAACGTGAACCGCGCCACCAAGCCCGATTAACTTTAACGGAGAAAGGAGGCGTTCAATGGCGTCGGTAAGCTCGGTCGGCGACGTAGTATAGGTCAGCGCCGAGCTTATAATTATAAGCAGGAAAATTCGAACGGCAATAAACACGGCCCGTTCAATCCCCTCGGTATAAATCGAAATAAATTTCCACTTAAAAAGCGGGTCGCCCTCGCCCGTTATATAAAAAACATTAAGCGCGGCGGTTAAAAGAAGTACCGCCCAAATGGCTTTAAGATTTTTCAAATACATCTTAACGGGGATTTTTGTAAGCAAAATTAAGAGAATACAAAAAGCGGCGCAAATACCCAAAGCGACAAATCCGCTTGCCAAAAACAGGATTACGATTACGGCGACGGTAAGCAAAATTTTAACCCTTGGGTCGGCGCGGTGGATAACCGAATTGGCGGGAAAATATTGACCTATTGTAATATTATTAAGCATTTTCGCCACCGTCCTTTACAAGTCGCAAAATTGCTTTTTCGGCGTCGGCGACCGTTAAAATACCGTCGGGCAAATCGGCGCCTCTTTCACGCAAGGCGGAAACAATTTGCATAACCTTTGGTATATTAAGTCCCATTTCGCAAAGCTCCGCATGGCGAGAGAAAACCTCCGCCGTTTTTCCGAACATTTGAAGTTTTCCGCCGTTCATTACAAGCACCTTGTCGGCAACCCTTGCAACGTCCTCCATCGAATGAGAAACAAGCAGAACAACGGCGTTTTCTTGCTTTTGGTAATCGCAAATACTTTTTAAAATAACGTCTCTACCCTTTGGGTCAAGGCCGGCGGTAGGCTCGTCCAAAATAAGAACTCTTGGCCGCATGGCGAGTACTCCCGCGATTGCGGCGCGGCGCTTTTCGCCGCCCGAAAGCTCAAACGGCGATTTATCGAGCAGCTCGTCGGTCAAGTTAACCTTTTTCGCCGCCCACATAACACGCTCGTTAATTTCGGCTTCGTCAAGGCCGATGTTGCGCGGGCCAAAGGCGATATCCTTTCTTACCGTTTCTTCAAAAAGCTGATACTCCGGATATTGGAACACTATTCCGACCTTGAAACGGACATCTCGTATTTTTTCGTTCTTTGACCATATATCTTTTTCGTCGACAAAAACAGTACCCGACGTTGGCTTTATAAGGCCGTTCAGGTGCTGTATAAGTGTCGATTTTCCCGAACCGGTATGGCCGATTACGGCGTAAAGTCCGGGTTCGTTTATTTCAAAATTTACGTCGGTGATTGCCGCTATACGGAAAGGGGTACCCTCGCCGTATACGTAGGTCAATCCCTGAGCTTTTAGAATTGACAATTTATTTTTCCTCCAAATGAAGCGCCTTTACAAGCACCTCTACACATTGGTCTACATCCAAAACGTCGGTGTCGATGTCGACGCCGTCGGCTTTAAGCAGGGTTACAAGCTCGGTAGGTTGAGGTACGTCAAGTCCGACCGATTTAAGCTCGGTAACGTGGCCGAAAACATCCATAGGCGTTCCGTCCAAAATTACCTTTCCGCCGTCCATTACCACAACTCGGTCGGCAAGAGCCGCTTCGTCCATGTAATGGGTTATAAGCACGATTGTCATGCCTTTTTCGCGATTAAGGCGTTGTATCGTTTCGATAACCTCGCTACGCCCTCTTGGGTCAAGCATAGCCGTCGGCTCGTCAAGGACAATACATTCGGGTTGCATAGCGAGTATTCCCGCAATAGCTATTCTTTGCTTTTGGCCGCCCGAAAGTTTGAACGGCGCATGGGTACGATATTCGTACATTCCGACCGATTTAAGCGCCTCGTCAACTCGGTTGCGGATTTCCTTTGGCTCGACGCCCAAGTTTTCGGGTCCGAAAGCAACGTCTTCCTCAACTATTGAAGCTACTATTTGGTTGTCGGGGTTTTGGAAAACAAGGCCAACCGTTTTTCGTACTTCAAACTCGTGTTTTTCGTCGGCGGTATCCATTCCGTTTACGGTAACGGTACCCGACGACGGTTTATTAAGCCCGTTAAGCAGTTTCGCCATAGTCGATTTACCCGAGCCGTTATGCCCAAGCACCGCCGTAAAAGAGCCGCGCTCTATACTAAGCGAAATTTCGTCCAAAACCGAAACGGGTAGGTCGTTTTCGTCGGTGTAGTCAAAGACAACCTTTTTAAGTTCAATGATATTATCCAAAGTTAAAACTTCCTTTATGTCTAAAAAGACTTAAGCCATGCGGCGGTGTTTCCGCACGGTAATACTAAGCCGCTGTCGGTAACGGGAAGGCCAATTTCGTCGCATACAACCGTTCCGTTTTTGCCCTTACCGATTACGGTTGAAAGCATATACTGCATAACGCTTGGCGACAACCCCGTTGTATAAGAGTTAAGCAGGAAAAAGAGCGGGTCATCGGTTAAAATCTCGTTACATATGCCGAGCAGGTCCCAAAGTTGTTCCTCGATTTTCCATACCTCGCCGTTGGGGCCTCTTCCGTATGACGGAGGGTCCATAACGATGCCGTCGTATTTGTTACCGCGCCTTATTTCGCGCAACACAAACTTTTTACAGTCATCGACAAGCCAGCGTATCGGTTTATCGGCAAGGCGGCTTGCAACGGCGTTATCCTTTGCCCAAGCGACCATACCCTTTGACGCGTCAACGTGGGTAACCGAGGCTCCCGCCGCCGCACACGCAAGGGTTGCGGCGCCGGTATAGCCGAAAAGGTTTAAAACCTTAACCTCTCGGCCGCTTTTTTTAATCATGTCGCTCATTAAGTCCCAGTTAACCGCCTGTTCGGGGAAAAGCCCCGTATGCTTAAAGCCCATGGGTTTTAAGTTAAACTGTAAATCCTTGTACCTAACCGTCCAAACGTCGGGGACTTTTTTATATCTTTCCCATGAACCGCCGCCCGATGACGAACGGTGATACCTTGCATGGGCGTTGCGCCAAAGCGGATTTGTCCGTTCGGTGTTCCAGATAATTTGGGGGTCGGGCCGTATTAAAATAATATCCTTCCAACGCTCAAGGCGTTCTCCGCCCGAAGTGTCGATAAGTTCGTAATCGTCAAATCCGCTGACTGCTCTCAAAATTTATCCGTCCTTTTAAAAGTTTATCTTACCTTACCGTCAAGTTTATCGGCGATAACGGCGGATATATCCCCCGCCATTTTTGTAATTTGGTCAATGTTCATACCCTCAAGCATTACTCGTACAAGCGGCTCGGTGCCCGAAGCACGGACAAGTACTCGACCCGTATTACCTAACTCTACTTCGGTATTGAAAATAATTTTCTTGATATCTTCGTCCTCGAAAAGCTGGTCCTTTTTATCGTTGTCGATAACGATATTGACAAGCACCTGGGGATATACCGTCATAACCGAGGCGAGTTGGCTGAATTTCTTGCCCGAACGCTTAACCGCGCCGAGGAAATGAACGGCGGTAAGCTGGCCGTCGCCGGTAGTTGCAAAGTCATGGAAAATAACGTGGCCCGACTGTTCTCCGCCGATTGAAAGGTCGTTTTCTTTCATACATTCAAGAACGTAACGGTCGCCGACCTTGGTTTTTTCAACGCCGATACCGTTTTCGTCCGCAAAGGCAAAAAAGCCGAGGTTTGACATAACCGTAACAACGGCTTTGTTAGATTTAAGCTTACCTCTCGCTTTTAAATCAAGGGCGCAAACGGCAATAATTTTATCGCCGTCGATAAGCTCGCCGTTTTCGTCAACGGCAAGGCAACGGTCGGCGTCGCCGTCAAAGGCAAAACCGCCGTCAAGTCCGTTTTCGCGGACATATGCTTGCAATTTTTCCATATGGGTTGAGCCGCAATCGGCGTTAATGTTAACGCCGTCGGGTTCATCGGCCATAACGTGTACCTCGGCGCCGAGCATAGAGAAAAGCACCTTTGCGGTAACGGAAGACGAGCCGTTGGCGCAGTCAAGGGCGATTTTCATGCCGTCAAAACGCAAATCGGTAGTCGACATGACATACTCGATATAATCGGCGGCGGCCTCTTCGGCAAAGGAAACTCGGCCAACGTCGCCGTGGGTAGGCGCAGGATGTCCCTTATCGGGGCGGGTAACAATATCTTCTATTTCGTCCTCAAGCGAGTCGGGAAGTTTATATCCGTCGCCGCTAAAAAGCTTAATTCCGTTATATTCGCAAGGGTTGTGGGACGCAGAAATCATTATTCCGGCGTCGCAACCGTATTTTTGTACCAAATAAGCTACCGCAGGGGTAGGAACAACCCCCGCAAGCAGTACATCGGCGCCGACAGAGCAAAGTCCCGCCGACAAAGCCGATTCAAACATATTTCCCGACGCACGGGTGTCCATTCCGATAAGCACCTTAGGCCTTGCCGTTTCCTTCGCAAGCACCATAGCGGCGGCTCGGCCGATAGACATAGCCAGTTCGGCCGTAAGCTCGGTATTTGCAACGCCTCTTACGCCGTCGGTTCCAAACATTCTTGCCATAAAAAAGACCTCCAAAAATCAAGTATCAATAAAGTGTTTGCTGACCTTTTTGTTCAATTCCCAAATGCTGATATGCGAGGGCGGTTACGCAACGACCTCTCGGCGTTCGGGTTAAAAAGCCGATTTGCATTAAATAGGGCTCATAAACGTCCTCGATAGTAACCGATTCCTCGCCTAAAGCCGCCGCAAGCGTTTCTATGCCCACGGGGCCGCCGTTATAAAAATTGATAATTGTCGAAAGTATGCGACGGTCAAAGTCGTCAAGTCCAAGCTCGTCAATTTCAAGGCGGTTAAGCGATAATCGGGCAATTTCCTCGTCAATAACGCCGTCGTGCATTACCTGAGCAAAGTCGCGGGTTCGCTTTAAAAGGCGGTTAGCTATACGGGGAGTTCCGCGGGAACGGGAGGCTATCTCCAACGCTCCGTCGTTGTCAATCGGGACACCCAAAACCCCCGCCGAACGTAACACAATGTCGCCAAGCTGCTCGGGAGTATAAAGCTCTAAACGAAGCTGGACCCCGAAACGAGCTCTGAGCGGCGCAGTAAGCTGACCCGAACGGGTGGTTGCGCCGACCAAGGTGAATTTCGGGATATCTATACGTATCGAGCGCATTGACGTTCCCGTACCGACCATAATATCAATAGCATAATCCTCCATAGCCGAATAAAGCACCTCGGCAACGGTATTGGATAATCGGTGAATTTCGTCGATGAAAAGAACGTCGCCCGGTTGGAGATTGGTTATAATGGCCGCCAAGTCGCCCTGACGCTCGATAGCGGGGCCCGACGTTATTTTTAAGTTTACGCCCATTTCGTTGGCGATAATGCCCGCCAACGTAGTTTTTCCCAAGCCGGGAGGGCCGTAGATAAGACAATGGTCAAGCGGCTCGCCGCGCATTTTTGCCGCTTCCATGTAAATTGAAAGGTTTTCCTTTGCCTTATCCTGGCCGATATATTCGCTTAACGTTTTTGGACGGAGGGAAACCTCAATTTCGGCGTCCTTTTCGGCATATTCCGGAGCCGTCCATCTGTTTTTGAGTTCATTTTCTGCCAAAATATAATCCCTCCTCCGTTAAATCTTAGCCATTGATTTAAGCGCTAAGCGGATAAGCTCCTCGACCGAAAGCTGACTATCCAATCGGCCGACCGCGAGCGACGCCTCGCTTTGAGAATAGCCGAGAGAAACAAGCGCTTCAACCGCTTCGGCCGCGTTTTTGGACGCCGAAACGGCGCCCACCGAGGCAATCTCCGCCTCGACGTTACCGCCGATTGAGCCGACCTTATCTTTAAGCTCTAAAATAATGCGTTGGGCAAGCTTTGTTCCCACGCCGGAGGCACGGGTAAGACTTTTTGCGTCGCCGCTTGCTATAATTATGCGCAAATTATCGGGTTCAAACTCCGACAAAATCGCAAGAGCATTTTTTGGCCCTACGCCGCTAACCGACGTAATGAGTTTAAACATATCAAGTTCATCGGCGCTGTAAAATCCGAAAAGGTCAAGCGCATCATCGCGGACGCTGAGATAAGTGTAAACGGTGACCTTGCTGTTTCTTTGGGGCATATGTTGCAAGGTGTTCATGGACACATTACAACGGAAAGCAACGCCGTTGCAATCAATAGCCACCGACGACAAATCGGAATAAACAAGCGTACCGGTAATAGAATAGAACATTGTGATACTCCTTACTGAAAAATCGAAGTTAAAAGAACAAAAAATTCCACCCCCGATTATAATCAATTAATTATACCACAATGTTCCACTTATAGCAATATATAATTATATATTATATTAAACTTGTTTTCCTCTTATAATAGGCGAAATGCGTTTGTAAATGAGGAAGGTTATAAGCGCGTCAAGACCGCCCTTAAGCAAGGTAAACGGCATGTTAAAAACGATAAGACACATGAGAAGTCCGTCTACATTCGGTAAAATCGCTTGATACATTCCGACCAAAGCTTCAACCGGAAGTCCAAGCACCTTTAAGTAAATCGGGAAGGACACAAAATAGTTAAGCGGCAATCCCAAAATAGCCATTGAGACGGCGCCGACCACGCTTCCGATAAGGGCGCCTTTTCGGTTTTTCATGGCTTTATAAATTAATCCGGCAGGCGCAACAAAGGCAACGCCGAGCAAAAAGTTGCAAAACTCGCCTACTCCGCCCGTAGTCGTCATAAACACATTTACAACGTTTTTTATAAGGCAAACGGCTATTCCGTAAATCGGACCCATGCTAAATGACGCTATAAGCGCGGGCAGCTCGGAAAAATCCATTTTGATGAAGCCAGGCATGAACGGCACGCTAAAGCTTAGCATCATAAGCACCGTCGCAAGCGCCCCGAAAATTGCCGTTACGACAATCTTTCTTAAAAATTGGTTAGTTGACATAATACATACTCCCTTTTTATATATTATGCTGCTTTCGAAAAATGAAAAAAGCCCCGCCGAAAACACAGCGGGGCGTAAAGTCGCTTTTAAACAATCATAACGATAATAAAAAGCGCTCATCTTCTTTCATCCGGACTATACCGTCGGCTTTGGAGTTTCACCAAATCGGCTGTAAAAAATACAGTTCGCGGGCTATGG
>JAFNUO010000047.1 GCA_017383985.1 Clostridia bacterium
TAAAATACGTTAATTTCAAATCCGTATTCCATTTCGTTCGGGTTATTGGTTACGCAAATCATTTCGGTACCCTTTGCGGAGGAAAGGTTGCGCATACGGTATCTTACGTCGGTGTTGCCTTGATAATAAAGGGCGTTTAAATAGGCGTTACGAAGCTTTGAAACAATTGCGTATTCCTCGTCGTCGTTATAATCGTAAAATTCGCGGTATTCGTCTGCCTCGGCTATCGCAAAGTAGTTTTCGTTATATCCCGCGGAATGTTCCGCGGTTTCGGCGGCGTAATAGCCTATACGCATAAGCCCGTTTTCAAAATCAACGCTTACGGCGTCGTAATTGGCAACTTTTCCGTCAAGGCTCAAAATATGTATAAGCGATTCGGTGTCGCCGAAATCGAAATAAACAATGGCGGAAAAATCCTCGCTTTTACAAGGCCTAAATGCATGCTCGCTGCCAACCGTTTCAAACGTTGCCTCGGCTATCCATTCGTTCAGGAAGCCGTTGTATACGTGGACATATTCGGTTCGACCGTCGCCGTCATAGTCACCAATAAGCTCGTCGCAATAGGCGCTGTATCCGCCGTCGACATCGTTGTTGCGGTCGGTATAATACTCGTAAAACTCTCTATTATTTCTTGCTTTAAAATAAACCGAGCCGTAGTTATAATCGGAGTTATTAAACGGACTTAAGCCAAGGCTTTCGATTTTTTCATCGTTGGACATAAGGTATTCCCAACCGCCGTTTGTCCATTTGTAATAGGCGATTTTTTCCTCGCCGCCGTTGCGTTGGCTTTCGCCGCGCTCTAAAACAACGCCGTATTTTTCGGAAAGCTTGATTTCCGCCGTACCAACCCTCTCGTCGGTAACGTCGGCGCCAAGCTTGCCAATCGATTTGTACGGACTTGACGAGCCGACAACGTGGCATTTTTCGGCGGTTTGGCCGCTGCCGTTATATACGTAATCGGGGTCAAAAACATAGGCCAGCCGATAATGGTCGAATTTTTTTGTACCTTCGGGCACAATGGTATATTCGGTGTTTATAAAAAGCTCGTCGGTGCCGTCGGCGTCGCCGTCGAAAATATACGCCGTAACGTCCATACCGGAGGCCTTTATCGCCTCAATAATAACGCCGTAGTCGATAAGCAACGACTGCTTTTCCATATCATTTTTGTTAAGCTTTTTAGGAAAGTTAAAGACTCCGGAGCCAATAAAAACAGAGCCCAAAACTATGGCTAACACAAGGACTATCGCAACAAGCGGGCCAATTACACAGCCGATAGGCATGCCCTTTTTCTTTTTTTGCATTGGCGCCGGTTGCGGAGCCATGGGCTTCGGCATCGGGCTCGCCACCTGGCGCACCGCCGTTGTTTGTTCCCCTGGCATGGGTTGCGCCACGGGTATGGTTTTCACTACGGGTTCCGCGGGTACAGGTTGCTCAGCCTGAGGCGCAGGTTGATTTATTGGCGGCTCCTCTTGGTAAGCCGAGCCGCAAGCGGCGCAAAATTTAAAAAACTTTTCTTGTTCATAACCGCAATTTTTGCATCTAAACATAGCCAACTCTCCTCAGTATGAGCTTATCTGTCTTTTAAATAATTTTCTATAATGGTTTTTGCCTCAACCCAGCCATATGCAACCGCCGTACAATAGCCTTGCTTTGCAAGGTTGTCGAGCCAAAAAATTTGGTTTTCGGTGGGTTTATTTTTACCGACCTTCATTTCGATAAAAAGACCGTGATACTTTTTATTCGGTACGGGTAAGCAAACGTCGGGAACGCCGGGCTTTAACCCCTCGGCAATAAGCTTTCCGCCCGAATAGCGGGTGCGTTTGCCCTCGTTCGGAACGTGGAACATGAGCTTAAGCTCGGGCTTAACCGACGACGCAATTTGCGCCCAACGAAAAAGGCTTATTTGCTCGTCGCTTTCGGTAGTTTTAAGCGGCTCCATTTTTTTACGCTCCCTTTCTTTGGTTTATTTGTTTCATAATACCACACATCACACTATATCGGCAAGAGCGAATCGGATAATTTTGGAAAGCTCGGCTACGGGCATCTCTATTTGATAGCCGATACGGCCGGCGCTGAACATAATTGTGTCAAAATCGGCGGCGGTTTTGTGAAAAGTGGTTGTAAAAAACTTTTTCATCCCTACGGGAGAACAACCCCCGTGAATGTACCCGGTAAGCGGCAAAAGCTCCTTTGATTTTATCATTTCTACCGATTTTTCGCCTACCGCCTTGGCCGCTTTTTTAAGGTCAAGCTCCCCCGCCACGGGAACAACAAAAACATAATGGTTTCCGCTTTTTCCCGCCGTTACAAGGGTTTTAAAAACGCGGTTTTTATCCTGGCCCAAAACGGCGCAAATCTCTTCCCCGCTTACGGCGTCGGTGTCAGCGTAAAAATGGGGAGTATATTTAATTTTCTTGCCGTCAAGAAGGCGCATAACGTTTGTTTTTTCCATATATTTTTCACCCGCCTACAATTATATCACAAAATCACAAAACAATAAACTCCCCACTTTAACAAAGAGTGAAAAGTGAAGAGTTAATAGTGAAAAAGTAAAATCGACAAACCTCTTGCGAGATTTGTTTTCGGACATAAAAGCACCTTTTTCAATGACATTATATTATAAACATTGCGTTTTTCAATGATGCATCACCTGCGGCGATATGATGTTATGCTTCGCATAATGATGTTGCTCATTTCATTCGCAATGATGCGATGTTTGCCACAAACATTAGCGAAGCGACATCATTAGGCGCAGCCGCCTTCATTAGTGAAACGACATCATTTGCCGCAGGCAAACATCATTCAAAAAGACCACATTTGCCTGGAAGACAAATGTGGTCTTTTTTTGGCTGGGGTAGATGGATTCGAACCACCGACTGTTGGAGTCAGAGTCCAATGCCTTACCGCTTGGCGATACCCCAATGAACAAAAATATTATACCCCAAAAATTATATTTGTCAAGCGGTTTTCGATTTTATTTGTCTTATTTTTTTGCATTTGTAACAAAAAAGGCGGTTGCCGCATAAACTTGCGGTAAATCGCCTCCTAATTTAACGCAAACCGCTTAAGGCCGCCACCCTCTCGGCCTGCCCGAATTTTTTTGCGCAAAAAAAGCAGCCTACCCGCGTTTTACCCACAAAAGAAGCGGCCTTGGAAATCCAAAGCCGCCTTTTATTATATTTTTTTATTCAAAATTTATGCGAAATAATTCGCTCCGAAAATATTTTCCAATTCGGCTGCAAGGTTTTCGCCCATTTTTTGCGCGCCGGCGGAGTCGGGATGAATTCCGTCGTTGGTCGAAATGTCCCAATCGCTTGTTTCAACAACATAGCTGTTTTCAACGCCGCTCATAACCTCTCTTATGACGGCTGCCTTTGTCTGTCTTATGGGTATCATATAGACAATCGGCTTATCCGGATATTTTTCGCGGAGGGTTGCGATAGCGCTTGTCAAGCCGGTCTTAAAGGCATCGTCGGTCGAGCCGCCGTCGTTTGTACCGTGGTTAATAACGATAACGTCGGGAGTAGCGGTCTCTTCGGCGGGATAGTTTTTGGTAAACGAGTTTATCGCGGTTTCAAACGGACGCAACGAGCCGTTTGCAATTATACCGCTTCCGCTATAACCGACGTAGTAAGGTACAACGCCAAGCTTTTGAGAGCAGAACCAGGTATAAGCGTTGGTTGCGCTGTTATTTGAGCTATGGAAGCCCTTGCTAATGCTGCAAACGCCCTCGGTGATGGAGTCACCATAGAAGAATACAACCTTGTTTTTGGGGCGAATTCCAAGTATTTCGCCGCCCTTTGACGATGTAATTCCGCTAATAGCAAAGCCTTCTTCGCTGTCCCATTTTTTAACCGTTTCGGTAAGTCCGTCGGTAATAATGCGAACGGTGTGGCGTCCCGTATCGGGAAGCGTAATTGTGCCGTCGCTTACGCTCTTTCTTACCGGGGTTGCGCCGTCGATAGAATAGGTGTAATACGGGATATCGCTACCAGTTGTAATGGTAAACGAAACGTCAACCGTTGTAGCGCCCTTAACAAGGAAGTAAATCATAGAGCCGTCGTTAACGGTTACCATATGATTTCTGCCGCCTATTTCTTTTCTAAACCAGCGACCGATGTAGGTGGGTGTCTTTTGGCCCGTAAGCTCATAGTCAAGGTAGGAAACGGTTCCAAGATAGTTTTGGTTGGCGTCAAGAGAAGCCCAGCCAAGGATATTCATTTCCAAAACAACAAGGTCTCTTGTGTCAACAATTCCGTCCTCGTTAAAGTCGCATTTTGCGCCGACATTGTCTATTACTTTTATATCAAGCAAATGCTGTGCAAGAGCAAGAACGTCGGCGGAGGTAACCTCATAGTCGCCGTCAGCGTCGCCGATTACGTCGGGGGGAAGAACCACGGTCGGCTCAAGCGCAGTAAGGCTAAAGTTCGAGAACATGTTGCCCGCATTGCCAACCGCCTCTTTATAAATTTGAACGCCCGAATCGGCAAACTGAGCCGCGTCAATCGGAATACCTGCGTCAAGCGAGCCGTCGGCAAGGGTAAACTTAATTGTGCCGAGGTTGCTATTCTTAATATAAAGCTTTTGGCCGTCGTAATAGAGGGTGTAGGTTGCGTTCATGAAGTTAAGCATATCGCTGTTCGACTGGTTAACCTGGCCTCTTGCGTTGGAAATCATGGTTGCGACAATGTCGCCCGTCAAAAACGCGCCGGTAGCCTCGTCAAAGGTAGAATTTTCGTAAACGCAAAGATAAAGCGGATAGTTACGCGCCTGGGTGGTGTCATATGCGTTGCGGATTCTTAACGTAACGTCGCCTAATGTAAAGTAAATGGATTCGCCGTAATAACGGGTATAGTTGTTCCAGTTAAAATCAAATTTCATCTGGAATCCCTTTGAAACGTCGTAATTGTCGCCGTCAAATTCAACATAGGTGGTGGTTTTAGGCGCATAAACGGCGTCGTTTCCGATTGAGCCACCCTCGGCAACTACTGTCCAATTTTCGGCGTCAAAGCCGTCGATAACCGTTTCAAAATCGGACTTGTCGTCGGTGTCAACCGGGCTTGTTTCGGCATAGTTTTCGTCAAGCGTCAAGGTTTCGAATTTAATGCTGTGTGTGCTTGCAAAACGGTTGAATTCGCCCGAATAGAACTTAACCGGCGAGGTTTCGGGAAGCTCGCTAAACGGTACGGTTGCCTCAACTACGATTTCGTTGTCACGGATAATAAGCGCTTTACCGTCGTTATAATGGAGGTCGTACTGGTGAGCGCCGCCCTCGTAGCTGTGAGTCCATTTTCCAAGCAAGGTATCGTTATGATAAAGCTCGATGGTCTTTGCGCCGTAGGCAAGGCGCATTTCAAGGCCCGCAAAGCCAAACGAAGTGTAGGTATAGTTGGAGAAAGAAGCCTCGTTACCTGCTACGGTGTAGTTGGCCGAAAGCTTAAATTCCTTTTCAACCTTATAATGGCGGCGAGTATCGTACTGGGTGTAGTTGCCCTGGCCGGGGAACCAAATATGGATACCGTTGTCGCCAAGGCCTTGGAAACCGCCGCCTATCCAACGTTCGGGAAGGGTGAAAATATCACTGAAAGCGGTTTTAAGCTCGTTTTCTTGCGAAACGGCAGGAGCAACGTTAACCTTACAGGACGAGGTAAATCCGCCCGAAAGAGTGGTTGCGGTAATTGTACATTCGCCTTCCGAAAGCGGGGTTACAAGTCCGTCTATGTCAACCGTAGCAACGTCGGGATCCGACGATGTCCATAAAACGGTGTCAACGGTAGCGGCACTCATTTGAACGTCGGCATAAAGACGTCGACGATAGCTGCCCGCGGTAAGGTTAATTTCCTTTGTGTCAAGACAAATGCTAATCGTGGGAACAATTTTTGTGGTGTTTCCGCCTTCGTTTGCGTCGTTCATGGTCTTAATTTGGTCGGCAATAACGCCTGCCCAAGCGTCACCAATCTTTTTCTGGCCCTGTTCGTTCGGGTGAACGCCGTCGGCGGGGTTAAAGTCGCCGTTTTTGCCCGAAAGATTGGTTGCTTTTTGAAGGTCAAAGAACTTAACGTCATATCCCTCATCCTGCAATTCCTTAACTACGCCGGGGATTAACGCGTTAAGACCGTTGTCGGTGTATCCCTTTTCAACGTCGGGCGACATACCGGTAGTTGTGTTAACCATGGTACCGCAGTAAACGGTAATGTCCGGAGCAAGCTCGAAAATGCGAAGAATAAATTTTTTATAAACCTCGTCGATGTTATCAATATCAATTTTTTGGTAATAGTTGTTGTGGCCAAGCATTACAAGCGCAATATCGGCCGTACCCGTATCGCCGGCAACGTAATAAGGAAGGAAATCGTACGAGCTTCTTGCGCCCGAGTTGCAGTTCGGGCCGATTACAGCGCCCGAATATCCGGCGTGGGCATAGTATGCCGAGGGCAAACGTGAGTCGGTCGACGTGTACGGGCCGACAAAGTTAAATTTAAGCCCCTGCTTATACAAATTTTCGAAAAGATAGTAACGATAGCCCGAATAGGTGCCAACACCCTCGGTAATAGAGTCGCCGATACAAGCAATGTTTACCTGGGTTTGCTTTTCAAAAACGGGCTTTTCGTTGTTGATGAAAAAGTCGTAGTCGCAAACATAAAGGTCGGAAAGTATAACGTGTTCGGTTTCTTGTCCGCCTCTACCCTTTTCGATTGTCGGCGAACATTCCTTAAAGTCGTCATCCTCCCAGCCGGTAATTTCGGTGGTGTATGTGCTGTTGCTTTTTAACTTCCACGTAATAATTCCGGTGGGGTTGTCTTCGCTTTTAATGTTTTCGTTATACATTTGGATTTTTCCGTCGTTATATGTAATGGTGAAAAATCCGTCAATAACGTTGGAATACTCGGGGAGCGGTGCGGTTCCGTTTTCGTGAGTAATGCGTGTGTTATGGGTCGCAATCTCGACTCCGTCTTTTTCAAGACCGTAAAGAACCGACGAATTGCTCGAAATCGCGTTGTAAATTCTGATTCGCATGTCGCCGATTAAAATCCAAGATGCGTTACCCCATGCGTCTACACCGTCGCCTTGGATAACCATTTTGTATTGGAAAGCAAAGCCTTTTGACAGGTCAAGCGGCGTGCCCTTATACTTAACAACGGCCAAATTACTGTTGGTTACAGAAATAGTACCGGCGTCGTTGTCAAAGGTTATGGGGCCCGTGTGAATGCCCCAGTTAGCCGTGTTAAAATCGGTCAGGTAGCACTCGGGTTCGCCAACGACGGTATAAGCCGTAGCGGCAATGGGAGCCGATACCAGAACGATTGCAACCGTCAACAAAACGGCCAAAATTTTCTTGATATTCATGTACATCCACCTTTCAATTCGGATATAAAATTGAGATATTTTATAAGTAAAGATGTTTTGGAAACAAAAAGCAAATAAATGCTATTTACCTATAAATTATATCATTACCACTACACATTTTACTTAAAAGCACCTTAAATTCAATAGGTTTTGGCGTTTTTTTTAATTTTCGGTTACTTGTCTAAATAAATTTGAATTTTTTGTGAACAATGCCCTTATTTAGCAAAGTTATGTTATAATCAGCCGCATTTCGCAAATTTATGCAATTTTTCACCACCCCGTTTTGCGACCACCAGTCTTTTTGCTGCCAACCAGTCTTTACGGGCAACCCGTCTTTTTGCAGCCTGCCCACGTTTTACGCCCAAAAAAGCAGCCTACCCGCGTTTTACGCCCAAAAAAGACAGCCTACCCGCGTTTTACCCACAAAAGAAGCAGCCTACCCGCGTTTTACGCCCAAAAAAGACAGCCTGCCCGCGTTTTACGCCCAAAAAAGACGGCCTACTCGCGTTTTACCCACAAAAGAAGCGGCCTTGGAAATCCAAAGCCGCCTCCCGCAAAGAGTAAATTATCGTTAAAAACGGTTACCCTTTACTTATTTCATGTTTGCTTCGTAGGACTCAATCATTTTCTTAACCATCTGTCCGCCGATAGAGCCGGCCTGACGAGAGGTAAGGTCGCCGTTATAACCCTGCTTAAGATTTACGCCAACTTCAGAAGCGGCTTCCATCTTAAAACGGTCAAGAGCTTCACGAGCCTCAGGAACAACGTTCTTCTTGCTTGCCATGTCAAAAAACACTCCTTGTCAAAATATTTTTTGCGTTTGCATTAGTATTTTGACCGAGTTAAAGGACGTTATTAAAGGTAATTTTTATTAAAATTTCGATTTTTGTACAATTTTAATTTCTTTTAAAAATATTATTAAAAAAACAAGGCACCATATACATAATAAAAAAACAAAGCTTCCTGCCGGTTTGACAGGAAGCCTTATTTTTATGAAAAGACTTTACGTTAAATTAAAAATCGTCTTCTCCCTCTTCGATACCTGTGTCGATGTCAGGAGCGTTGTCCGCAACGGTTTTACCCGAGTATACGTTGGAGTAAATTGTTACGTATTCGCCGTTTTTGTCGATATAGGTAAGGTAAGCGCGGAGGTAAGCGGTGATTTCAGTACCTTCTCTTGAAGCAAGAGTAAGTCTGTACTGACCGTCTTTGGTGTTCTTTGCGGCAGCCTTCTGCTTAATACCGCCGGCAATGGTTTCAAGGGTCATGTTGCTGGCGAGCTCGCTGTTAGCGGTGTAAAGAACGCCCGATTCAACATACTTGTAACCTGCGGGAGTGGTACGCTGGGTAAGGAAGGATACCTGCTTGCCGCCGCCGATAACGGTAACGTCGGTTACTGCTACTACCGGCTTGATTGCGGCTGCTTCGTCGGCGATAACTGCGCTTACGGTTACGTCAGCACCAACAAAGAATACATAGGTTTCTTCGTAGCTGATAACTGCGCCGTTTGCATCAGCCCATCCGCCGAAGAATTCGCCGCTTACAAGAGATGTTACGTCAAATTCAACGGTAAGCTTTGTGTTATAGGTGTATTCGCCGGAAACTGCCTCGTCGTCAACCGAGCCTACTACGGTAACGGTGTAGGTGTCGGAAACAACGGTGGTGTTAACCATGATAATCATGTCGGCATTGGCGGTAATCTTTTCGCCGGCCTGCTTAACTGTGCCGTTTACGTTCCAACCGTCAACTGTGTAACCGAACAATGTCGGGTAAGCGGGAAGAGTAACCTGGCTGCCGGAAGCAACGGTTACGCTTGAAACGATTGCGCCTTCACGGTTTACGAAGGAAACGGTTACGTCGCCGGAAGCCGATTCGCTTGTGAATACAGCCTCTACGTCGGCGTCAGCTTCAAGACGGATTACATATTCAGCGTCATAGGAAGCAATCTTATCGTTAACTCTCCAGTAAGCGAAGGTGTAGCCCTCGTTTGCGGTAGCGTTAAGGGTGTAAACTTCGCCTGCATTGTAGGTCTTTGTGCCGTCGAATGCAGCGCCGTCAACGGTAACGGTACCGTTTTTAGCGGTTACGGTAAAGTCGGACTCAACCGCAAACACGAATTTAGCGGTGATGTCGTTGTCGGCCTTAAGAACATAGTTGTAAACAACCTTTGTGCTGAGGAGATTGTCGTTTTCGTCGTACCAACCGTTAAACTTATAGTACTTGGAGCTAACAGCCTTAAGAGTGAGGTAAGAGCCTACGATGTAGGTATCGGCCTCATCATAATCAACGCTGCCGCCGCCAATTGCGTTAATTGTAAGCGAATTTGCGGCTACGGTCGGAACAAATACTGCTTTAAGGGTGATTTCGGACGGAATCTTGAAGGTGTAAGTGTCCTTGAAGGTTACAACTTCTTCGTTTTCGTCAATCCAGCCGGCGAAGGTGTAGCCATCTTCGGCAACGGCGGTGATTGTGTGCTCTAAGCCAACTTCGTAAAGGGTTCCGTCAACAAAAGCTTCGCCATCCATAAGGATAGAGCCGCCTTCGGTAGCGGAAATTGCGTAATCGGAATAGTAAATCTTATCGAATACGGCGATAATGTCTTCGCCGCCAACAAATGCAACGTAGTATTCGGTGTCTTTAGAAAGAACGTTGCCTTCGCTATCCTGCCAGCTGTTGAAACGGTAGTTAATTTCGTCGTCAAGAACGGCCTTAAGGGTAGCTTCGTCACCTACGCAACGGGCAGCGGTGTTGTCAAATACAACGCCGTCAGCATAGATTGAACCGCCTTCGGTTGTCTGAATATTGTATTCGATAGGATCGTTGTCGGATGTAATCTGTGCGTCGGTAAGGAGAGCGGTGCCTACATCTACTCCGGTTGCGGAGAATCTGATGTTATTAACGGGAGCAATTACGCTAACATTTGAGGCAGCCTTCAAATCTGCATCAGTGTAAGAGAATAATTCAATTACATCTGCTGAAGAAGTGTCTGCTGTTTCGATACCGCCGTTGTAAGTTTTACTTACCATCTGTTTTGTAACGGTAACGTTGCCGTTGTTGTAAGAAAGGTTGTATGTGATCTTATCGCCAATATTGTTGCTGGGGGTTGTCAATGTTCCTTCAACATATTTGTAGTTGCCTACAAGTGCGTTTTTATAGAACAATCCGTAAACGTATGACATTGAGGCGTTTGCACCGGTAACACGCCAAGCGCGGAGCTGGAGATCACCAAAAGAGTAGATAATATGCTTCTTGTATTGATAATTTACAAATGAAGAATCATAAGCACCTGTATTGGTCATACCTTTGTATGCTGCGCCGAATTTAGCATTAAACTTATAACCAAGATTTAAAATGTTGTGAGTAGAAACGCTGTTGCCGTTAATGCTACCGGTTGTATAAGTTGCGCTTGTACTCTTTCCGCCAACGATAAACAAATCAGGGTTAACCGTTGTAGCCTCGCCGCCGTTAAGTTCTCTTACTTCGACATCGGTAGCTGCCTTTTTGTAAGAAGTGTAAGCAACATCTCTCTGAGTTGTGGATAAGTCAAGATCTTTAAGAGTGTTGTAGATATTGTCAGCAAGGATTTCGTGGCCTGCATCGTTGGGATGGAGTGCGTCATCGGATATGTTTCTGTAGTACATATCAGATGTTGAATCTTCGTTGTATTGAGAGAATATAGAACGGTTGTCAACAAATGCAACAACGTTTTCGTTCTCCTGTGATAATTTCTTCTGAGCCTCAAAAACTTCTTGCTGGCGGTTCCAGTCTTTTTTAATACCTGCCCAAGTTTCGAGTGCAGATGAGTAAACAACTTTTACATCTTGTTTGCCCCAATAGGGGTTGTTAACGAAGGAGTTGATAATGCTGTTTGCTTCTGCAATAAACTTCGGTTCAGCCGTGGTAGAAAGCTCATACGAATAGTTGGTTCCGTTTGTACCGGTAAAGGTGTAGGTAATAACATCGTTAGCAACGGTTACCTGTCCAATTACGGTTACGCCATCCGAATCGTAAATAGTAGTATCTACGGGATTACCGCTTTCATCTTCGTTAACCTTGACTGAACGCCATGCGTTAGAAGTACTGCTAACTGTCGGGCCATAGTAATAATACTTGTCCCAGTATGCTGATTGACCGTCATTTGAGCCGAGTGCGAAAATAAGAACATCGGGGTCAAAGAGCTGTGCAGTGAAGTAAATAACCTGACCTATATAAGGCTTGAATGTTCCTTCCATAGCGGTACAAGCAGACGCGCCGCAGTTGTAAATATCATAGTTCGGACCAAGCTTTTTCTGCAAGTTTGCAACATATGATGTTTTACGAATGTTAGAAGCGCCAACACCCTGTGTAATAGAGTCACCGACAACAGCAACTCTGGTTACGTATTGGTCGGAATTAAGAACTGTGCCTGCCTTATCAATTGAAGCAAAGTAGAATTGGTTATCTCTGTTCGGGCTGGACTCAAATCCGCCGTTGTAGTAGGGACGGAGTCTGATATAGGAGTTAGAATAGCTGTACGGAGCGTAGTCAACAAAGTTACCGTTTCTGATGCTGATATTTTTGAAATAATCAGCGTAACCTTCGTTGGCGTAGCTTCCTTCGAGCATGAAATTGAGTTTAACGTCGTTAATCTTAATTTCAATTTCGGTGGAGCCGTCTTTATCTATAAATCTAACGCCGAGTTTGCACCAAGTATTGTAAAAATATTCGTTTACTTGTACCTGGGAATGAGCTAACCAGGAAGTGCTGTTTGCTTTACGGATATACATATTGTGGTGGGAGTGTGTTCCGCCGAAACGGGGTGCCTGCACACCAATAACATAACCCTCGGAAACATCCTGATTTGCACGGAGGAAGATTTCGAAACCACCGGCGTTTTTGAACATTACTTCAAAGCCGTCGTTTTCGTAGCTGCCGAAATCTTTTGTAAATGAACTGCTGAATTTGGTAGAACCGTCAGCCAGCTTGTAAACAGATGTATCTTCTTCATCTACGCCCCAATATGAGGGTTCAAAGAATGCCTTAGGCATATTACCGGAGTCGCGATCGCTTTCAGCGGCGAAAACGGAAATTGTGCCAAGCATTGAGAACATGGTAATCAGCATGCAAACAGAAAGAGCAGTGCTGATAATTCTTTTCATCAAATTTTTCATTTTACTACTTTCCTTTCTGATTACTGATTGATTGTCTGTGCGTAGGTTGACGAGTAAATGGTGTTCATGTTGCCGTCTGCGTCAACGTAGGTGAGGTAAGCGGCAAGTGAAACGTTAAGGGTTGCGCCGGTGGTGGAGCCAACAATCTGTCTGTACTGGCCGCAAGCGTCCATGGAGGCAACTGCCTTTGAACGGATGGTTGTTCCGTTAACTGCGTCAAGTGTAAGCTCTTCAAAATCGTCAGAAGCGGTGTAAATTACGCCGGCTGTAACGAATGAGTATCCTGCGGGGAGATAACGCTCGGTAAGGAAGGAAGCCTTTGCACCGCCGTAAACAAGAGATACGTCGGTAACCGAGATAGCGGGAACGTCAGCAACAGCTTCGTCGCTGATTACGGCGAAGAGCTCAACGTCAGAACCTACATGGAATGAGTAGTTTTCGCTGTAGCTTACAATTACCTCGTCTTCGTTGCACCAGCCGCCGAAATATTCGCCCTCTGAAAGTGCGTCAGCGTCAAATGTAACCTTAACAAGATCGTTGTAGCTGTATTTACCGTTTACGTTTTCAACGGAACCGGTAACTTCAACCGTATATACGGTTGAATTCTTAGAGTAATTTGCATAGATAATCATATCAGCATCAGCAGTAATAGAACCGCTTGCGATAATTTCGCCGTTTACTACCCAGCCGTTTACTGTGTAGCCGTAGCTCTTAGCTGCGGAAAGCTCGGGAAGAGCAACTGCGGTGCCCTTAGCAACGGTAACGGCAGATACAACCTTGCCGGAACGGTTCTGGAACGAGATTGTAACGTTTTCGCCGTTAGCTGCGCTATCCTTTGTGAATACTGCGCTTACGGTTGTTGCCTTGTCGCCAAGGATAACGGTGATGTTAGCGTCATAGGACTTAATAGCGCCGTTTGCGTCAGCCCAGTAAGCAAAGGTGTAACCTGCGTCTGCAATAGCTTCGAGGTTAAGAACGGTACCTACTGCAAGGCGGTTGGTGTATCTGTAATCGTTTACGAAATCAACGCCGTTGGCTTGAATTTTACCGCCGGCGGTAGCGCCGATGTCGTACTTAGCCTTGTAGAAGTTGAAATCGTCGATTTTAGAAACAAGCTCATCCGAGCCATTTTCTTTTACAATTGCAACATAGTATTTGCCTAGTTCAAGAGCTTCCTCATCGTCGGTATCAATGCTGTCAATGTATTCCTGGAAATCCTCAACGGTCGAGAACGGGATACCATGCTCAAGCTTAAAGTCTTTGTTTTCGTTTACAATCAGGTCGCTGGAAGAAACCCAGTTAAGGAAGATTTTAATTGTTGCGCTTGAAAGGTTAACGTTTGAAACGTCAACTGTGTTGGCCTTTGCATCGCCCCAGAAAACAACAGAATTATTGTATTTAATGGTTAATAATCCATTGTTATCAACAACAACGTCAACGTCTGCGTTCATTAAATCGCCCGTGAAAGTATCAGCAACGGGAGCGTTAGATGTAGCAAGAGTTGTATTTGTTGCAGTGTCGATAATCTTAAGATATACAGGGTTTGTGGTTCCTGTAGTGCTGTAATAAATCTGAATATTGCCAATCTGAATGTACGGAGCATTTGTCAAATTATGACCTATGCTGCGGAAATCAAAGTGACCGCTTAAATGGAAACCGGTCGAGAGGTTATAAGCAAGGTTAGAAGTTGCGGTTGAGTTTTGACGTGTCGAGAGGAAAAGGGAACCGTCTTTAATGTACGATTTGCCGTTGTTTCCACCGTTTGTAAGTGTCCACTCATCAGCAATATAGGTGTCAATAAGTACGTTTCTGATTGTTGTCAGCTCGTAATTAAGCATATCGTCGGGGTTGTTGGAGAATACAGCCTGATATGTGGTGTTGTCTTCAAATGTAATGAAGAATTCTTCGCTGTTGGAAACAACTACGCCTTCGGCATCTTTCCAGAAAAGGAATACATAGCCTTCTTCTGCTTCTACGGTAAGGAGGGCCTTAGTGCCTACTTCGTATTCTGCGGAAGCGTCAATGTCGGCTCCGTCAACAAGAATTTTACCGCCTTCGGTGGCGATGAGGTTCCAGTTGGAGTAAACCTTTGCGATAAAGGTTGCGCGAACGTATGTGTCGGCTGAAGCAACAAAGGTGTATGTCGGCTCGGTTGTAATAACGTTGCCGTCGGCGTCAACAAAGCCGGCAAAGTTGTAACGGTCGTTCGGAACGGCGGTTACAGTATGGGTTGTACCGGCGGTTAAAGTGCCGTTAGCGTCGTAAGCGGCGTCGTCGATAAGAATTGTGCCGTTTTCGTCGCAAAGAACGTCAACCAATCCCCAAGTAAGGGATTCGGCGGCGGTGATATAGCTGTAATAAGGCTCAACGTTTGCAGCAAGAAGCTCGGAGCCGTTGTTAATTACTACATTGTAAAGAGTTTTTGCGTAATTGATGGTATCAAGGGAAGAATCCGCATTAAGACCTGCCAAGAAGCCGGTGAAATCGGATACAGAAGAGTACGGGAAAGGAGCAGCGAACTTAAAGTCATAGAAACGAGCTTCTCCGCCGCCCGGGTCACCGACCCAACCGTGGAAGATGATAACGTTAGCGTTGGTGAAGTTGCAAGCGGATACGTCAACTGTGTATGTATCCTCTGCGCCAAATGCTACTTTTTCGTCGTTCATGGTAACAGTGAGCATACCCTTATCATCAACGCTGATTGCATAGTTCTTTGCAAGTGCGCCGCCTTCGCTGAAGTTATTAGCAATGGTGTTGTAAGAAGAAGCAAGAACGGTATCGCCGTTAAGTACTTTTAAGGTAACCGGGCCGTTCGCATCTGTAGGTGCAAACTGAACCTTAAGGCTTCCGACCTGAATATGTGAGGAAGAGAAGCTGAACCTCGCGCCGGTAAAGTCAAAGTAACCCGAAAGGGTGAAACCGTTACTTACATTGTAAGTATTAACGCTTGTAGCGGTGTTGTGTCCGCGACGCTGGGATACAAGCTGGTTGTTGGCGTTAATGTTCATGTATCCGTTGTCGCCCTTAAGGATCCATTCATCGCTTACAAAGCCGTCCATCATGACATACTCAATTCCGGAAATCTCGTTATCAAGGATAACCTCGATATCGTCGGAGAATACAGCAACCAAGGTTAATGTTTCGCCGAAAGTAATCTCGTATGTAGATTTTTGGGAAACAACGTTTCCTTCGCCGTCCTTCCACTCAACAAAGCCGTAGTCTTCGTCAGCAATGGCGGTAAGTGTAGCGGTTGAGCCGATTTCGTACTGAGCGGTTGCGTCAACAGCCTCGCCGTTAATAAGTACAGTACCGCCGGTTGTGCTGGTAACTGACCAATCAGAGTAGGCAATAACTCTGTCTGTAAAGTTGGTCTGAGTTGTGCTTACACAATGAGCGCATTTGTAAATGTCATAGCCGCCTTTGGTGTATGTAGGAGCTACGGTTTCAACAAATACGGAATAGTCATGCTCATGTTCCGGTACAACGTTCCATGTGCCGTCCGGCTGCTCAGCATATTCGTAATCTTTTGCGGGAGTAACCTTGTTATCGTTAAAGTTACCGCCGTAAAGATTAACTTTGAAGCTGGTGCTGAAAAGAGAATGCTGATAAGCGGAATCCTTTGCGTAAGCAAATGTACCGCCATAGATGTCCATGTTGGCCGCAAATGCGAAACCGCCGTTAGGATTATTATCCTTATCAATGGTCCAGGTACCGCCATAGATAGTGGCTTTTTTGCTCGGATTGCTCGACCAAATGATGGTGGGTTCATAGTGGTTTTCAGCATTATCGAAATCAGAGATACACTTACCTGTACCTACACTGTCGATAACGGTGATGTTACCGTTTTCAAGCGTAATCAAGTCGCCGCCACCGTTAGAGTTGGTGAGGGTGTGACCGTTAAGGTCAAGTGTGATGTCTTTTTGTACCTTTAAGTAGGTGTCGACATCTCCGATAAGAACGATAGTGTCGCCGGCCGAAGCCGCGTCATGGGCAGCCTTAAGAGTTGCGTATTCGGTGTTGCCGATTTTTGCAACGTTTCCTGCTGCGCCGGCCAAAAGAGTACATGAGAACATACCAAGCACTAAGCACATGGTAAGTACAGTACAAATTGACCTTTTGATGAGTTTTTTCATTTTCTACATCAATTCCTTTCTGTTTTTATTTTAAAGATTATAAACAAACCTTGCAAAACATTAAAAACGTTATGATATCAACCGACAGGCTCATACCTTAATATTTATGTAGCTTACACAAGTTTTCTATACAACCTTAACCGAAATTAAAGGCAAATTTCAGTTCTATCATTATACATTTTTATAATTCATTAATCTATTTGCAAAACTAATAAAATGCAGTGATGTTTTTATGGAAAATAAACAAAATGATATTTTTGCGCAAAAACATGCAACAAAAAAATGTCATAATTCAGGTTTTACCCTTGTTTTTATTAATTTTTACTTTAAACAGAGCGAAAATTAATAAAAATCAGTAAAATAATTGCTATTTAATAAAAAAATCGTCAAAATAATGTTAAAAACTTTAAAAAAGCCCAAACAAAAAATAGCAATCGCAAAAAAGCACTAACACATACAACGTTTTAATATAAACGATATTAAAGCCTAATCAAAAACCGCTTAAACCAGCCCGAAAGTATATATATTATATATAATGTAAGGGCGCCGTCCTCTTTTAAGCTTTGATGATGAACGAATTTTCCTAAACCTCGTTCATTTTAACCCCAATGCGGTTTTCCTTAACCGAAATTTTCCGCTGATTACCGACGGCGAAAGTTGCGTATAATATGAATATGGCGGCTATCCATCTTGATTTTCGGGTGGCGAACTGTTATAATGTATGGCAGTAACGAAAAGGCAGGTGAAAAGCAGATGTCGGACGATAACCGCACAATTTCCCGCAACAAAAAGGCGTTCCACGACTATTTTGTCGTAGAAAGCTTCGAGGCGGGCATAGAGCTTTACGGAACCGAGATTAAATCCATCCGCGGCGGCAACGTCAACCTTAAGGATTCCTGGTGCTCCATTGACGACGGCGAGCTTTTCGCCAACGGAATACATATTTCCCCCTATGAACAGGGAAATATTTTTAACCGCGACCCTTACCGCAAGCGCAAGCTGCTTATGCACAAGCGCGAGATTATGCGCCTTTTCGGTACGATTAAGCAGGATGGGTTAACCTTAATCCCTCTTTCCCTTTATTTTAAAGGAAGCCGCGTAAAGGTTCAGCTTGGCCTTTGCAAGGGTAAGAAAATTTATGACAAGCGCGCCGACCTTGCGGCAAAGGCGGTCAACCGTGACACCGAGCGTTATTTAAAGGAACGCAACATGTAACCGTTAAAAAAAGCGGAAATCCGCTTTTTTAATATACGGGGGCGTAAAGGTTTCGACGGGGATTTTGAGACACGATAAGCGAGTAGTGGCGCGGACCCACTTTAAAAGCCGTAACTTAAACAATAAACGACAACAATACTGTTGCCTACGCTGCCTAATTAAGGCAGCCGTCCTGCCCGAGAGTACCGTGGCTCGGGATTTGGGCGTCGACTAACGGTGAACGTGAACCGGCGAGCTCCTCGTAGCCGGTCACGGATTAGGGGATACCGATTATGCAAGCCTGACGTTCGGCGTGCATAAAAGGGAAATTTAATTGAGCGTCTGCACTCGGAGAAGGTCGTGAGGATGAGTTTTCGGACAGGGGTTCGATTCCCCTCGCCTCCACCAAATAAGACCGATCATCTTGATACGAGAAGTATCGGAATGGTCGGTCTTTATATTTACAATTTTTCGGATCTATGATACGATCAGTTAAACAAACTTGAATTTGAGGGTTTAGTATATGATAAAGAAATATTTGTTGCCAATTTTTATGCTGGCTATATTTGAAACAGTAGCAATCACGCTTTGGTTGACAAAGGATAATCTATTCTATCTGTTAAATTTCAGTTATATTGGTTTTTCTATCGCACTGGGACTATTCCTTTTTATCAAAAAGTATAGACACGCACGGCGAGTGACACAACTTTTGGTCGGGTTGTATATGCTGCTATATTTGGGTTTGGCGTGCAACGAAAATATGCAGATAGAGGGATTTTGGTATTATCTGTTTACGGGCGTATTCGAGGCCGCTACCATTCATTATGCAGTTGCAAAGATATTCGGACCATTGGTTTTTGGAAGAGGCTGGTGCGGGTATGCTTGCTGGACAGCAATGATACTTGATTTTCTTCCCTATAAGATGCCAATGCAGCCAAGAAAGAAGATTGGTTGGGTTAGGTATGTTGTTTTTGCAGTTTCTCTGGTATTTGTGGCATCTCTCTTCTTGGCTCGTGTGGGAAATATAGAAAGAATTATGTTCTGGGCGTTTATTATAGGAAACTTGCTATATTACGCTGTTGGTATTAGCCTTGCATTCCTTTTTAAGGATAACAGGGCGTTCTGCAAATACATATGCCCGATTACTGTATTCCTAAAGCCAATGAGTTATTTTGCTTTACTAAGAATAAAATGCGACACAAGCAAGTGCATATCTTGCGGAAAGTGCAAGCGTGTATGTCCTATGGATGTAGATATAACGGACAATTCGAGGAAAAGAAAGAACGGAACGGAGTGTATTCTTTGTTTTGAGTGTGTAAATAACTGTCCCAAAAGTGCTTTGTGAGCGGCAAATTCCAATTTGTCGAACTCTTTTCATGAGGGTTGCATTTTCCTCTGATGGTTGCAACTCCAATGCAACCCTTATGCAACCATATAAAACCGTATCATTATTATCAACTGTTACCACAAACGAAAATCCTGTCGACGATAAGTCGGCGGGATTTTTTCGTTTTGTATTATTCATTTTTCATTATTCAATATTCATCATTCATTAAAACGGCTTTTCGTAATCAATAATGAATGGCTCGCCTTGTACATCATACCCTTTTTCGGTGGCATACTAAGCGAAAAGGCTTATTTTCGGGAGGATAAATATGTGCACCGCGCTTAGCATAAAAACCGACGCCCTTTATTTCGGCCGAACGCTTGACCTTGACCGCTCCTACGGCGAGGAGGTTTGCGTTATGCCACGGCGTTTCCCCTTTAATTTTCGAAAAATGGGCGAGTCAAGCCCCCGTTTCGCCCTAATCGGCATGGCAACCGTTGTCGACGGCGTTCCTCTTTTTTACGACGGCGCCAACGAACACGGGCTTTGCATGGCGGGGCTTAATTTTCCCGCCAACGCCTATTATCCGCCTCCCGCCGACGGCAAGGATAACGTTACTCCCTTTGAATTCATCCCGTGGATACTTGGCGGGTGTAAAACGGTCGCCGACGCAAAAAACATGATTAACCGCATTAACCTTGTCGATATTCCGTTCAGCAAAAATCTCCCCCTGTCGCCGCTTCATTGGATAATCACCGACAAATCCCGTTCGATTGTCGTTGAGCCGATGAAAGAGGGGCTTAAAGTTTATGAAAACCCGACCGGCGTTATGACCAACAACCCACCCTTTGATTATCACCTTATGAACCTTAACAACTACCGCCGATTAAGCGTTAAAAACGGCGAAAACCTCTTTTCCCCCGCCCTTGAGTTAACCAATTACAGCGGCGGATTGGGCGCCGTCGGGTTGCCGGGCGACGTGTCGTCGGCCTCCCGCTTTGTTCGAGCGGCGTTTTACGCAAAAAACTCGGTTTGCGACGGCGGCGAGCCCTCGTCGGTCGGCCAGTTTTTTCATATCCTCGGAACGGTTGAAAGGATAAGGGGCGGCTGTCTTTCCGACGGCGGAAAATGGGACACGACCGTTTACACCTCCTGTATTAACGCCGAGGCGGGACGTTATTATTACACAACCTACGGAAACCGCCGAATTTCCTGCGTCGATATGCATAAAACCGATTTAAACTCGGCCGAAATAGCCCGCTTCCCTCTTATCTTAACCGAACAAATTTTTTACCAAAACTAATTAAAAAACCGCAGTTATTGGCCAAGTGTTCTTAAGGACACTTGGCCAGTTTTATTCGCCATAGGCGAGTTATATTGCTTCGCAGTGATATTCGGCTAACGCCGAGTGGTATTGCCTTCGGCAGTTTTGGGGCGAATAAAATATCACTGAAACCGCAAGGTTTCAATATCACTTTTGATTTATCAAAAATATCACTGTGAGACGAAGTCTCACAATATCACTTCTTTTGAGATGGGTAAAAGGGGTTTAGGTTTTCCTAACAAGTGACATTTGGGCGCCCAAATGTCCTGCTTGTTACGGTATGCAACAAAACGAAAAGGATGTGTAGATATTCTACACATCCTTTTACTGTCCTTAACAGCCCTGCTCATTAAAACTGCGGTTTTTTTCATTTCATCATATTATTAAGTTTCGCCATTTGGTCGGGGGTTGGCTCGGGGATATCGCCGAACGGGAAGGTAATTCCCATATTATCGTACTTTACCTGACAAATTTTTTTAAACGGTAAAAGTTCAACCTTGTCAACAACGGCGTGGTTTTCGACAATTTTCTTTAACCGCGCCATGTTTTCGGCGTTATCGTTTTTGGTCGGGATTATAACCTGACGAATGGTCGTCGCAATACCCTTTTTGTTCAGGTAATCAAGAAATTCAAGCGGCTTTTCTATCCCGCAACCGACGTTTTCGCGGTAAGAGGCGCCGTCGGTATATTTTACGTCGAGCAAAACGCGGTCGGTAAGGTCGATTAGCGCCTTAACCTTGTCGTTCATAACGCTTCCCGACGTGTCGAGGCAGGTGTTAATCCCCTTTTCGTGGCATTTTTTAAAAACCTCGGCGCAAAACTCGGCCTGAAGCAGAGGCTCGCCGCCCGAAATAGTAATTCCGCCCTTTTCGCCGAAATATTCCCTAAACCTTTCGGCCTTTTGGACAATTTGGTCGGCGGAAAATTCGGCGCCGCCGGTTATATCCCACGTGTCGGGATTGTGGCAGCATTTGCAACGGAGGTTGCACCCCTGTAAAAAGACGACAAACCTAACGCCGGGGCCGTCAAGGGTTCCCATGCTTTGAACCGAATGTACCCGACCTAAAACGCCGCCGCTCATATAACCTCGTGGAAGGTGCGGCTTATAACCTCACGCTGTTGCTCGCGGGAAAGCTTATTAAAATTAACGGCGTAGCCCGAAACGCGAATAGTAAGGTTGGGGTATGCCTCGGGGTCTTCGTACGCCTTTTGGAGGGTTTCGCGGTTAAGCACGTTTACGTTAATGTGATGGGCCTTTTTGGCGAAATAGCCGTCCAAAATAGAAACAAGGTTGGTAATGCGCTCATCCTCGTCGCGGCCAAGCGCCTCGGGCGTTATAGAAAATGTGTTCGAAATACCGTCGCGGCAATCGTCGTAGGATAACTTAGCGACCGAGTTAAGCGAAGCCAAGGCGCCGTTTTCCTCGCGGTTATGCATTGGGTTTGCGCCGGGAGCAAACGGCTCGCCGGCTTTACGTCCGTCGGGGGTTGCGCCGGTGTTTTTGCCGTACATAACGTTTGAGGTTATGGTAAGCACCGAAAGGGTATGTTCGGCGTTACGATAGGTGGGAGTTTTGCGAAGCTCGGTAATAACCGTATGGGTAAGCTCCTTCGCGATAAGGTCAACGCGGTCGTCGTCGTTACCGTATTTCGGAAAATCGCCCTCGGTTTCAAAACCGACAATATATCCCTTTTCGTCGCAAACGGGCTTTACGTCGGCAAATTTAATCGCGCTAAGCGAGTCGGCGGCC
Source organism: Clostridia bacterium (assembly GCA_017383985.1). GTDB lineage: Bacteria > Bacillota > Clostridia > Oscillospirales > Acutalibacteraceae > UMGS1976. The sequence continues at coordinate 22,223 of JAFNUO010000047.1, forward strand.
ACCGAAAGTCCCGCAATTCCGAAGGCCATAAAACGGTGAACGTCGGTGTCGTGTAACGCCATTTGGATTTTTTCGTAGGCGTATTTATCGTGCATATAATGGATAACGTTCATGGTATTAACGTATAACTCGGAAAGCCACGAAATATAAAGGTTATAGCGGTTATAAACCTCGTCAAAATTAAGCTTGTCGCCCTTAATCGGCTCCATTTGCGGGCCGATATGGATGCCGCTTGTGGTGTCATAGCCGCCGTTAATCGCGATAAGAAGCAACTTAGCAAGGTTGCAACGGGCGCCGAAAAACTGCATTTGCTTGCCGACCTTCATGGCCGAAACGCAGCAGGCGATGGCGTAATCGTCGCCGTAAATGGGGCGCATAACGTCGTCGTTTTCGTATTGGATAGAGTCGGTGTCGGCCGAAACCTTTGCGCAATAGCGCTTAAACGGTTCGGGAAGCGAGGTTGACCAAAGAACGGTAAGGTTAGGCTCAGGCGACGAGCCCAAGGTATAAAGAGTGTTAAGAATACGGAAACTGCTTTTGGTAACAAGGGTACGTCCGTCCTCGCCCATTCCGCCTACCGCCTCGGTAATCCACATCGGGTCGCCGCCGAAAAGCTCGTTATATTCGGGAGTGCGGAGGTGGCGCGCAATACGCAGCTTCATTACAAAATCGTCGATAATTTCCTGGGCCTCGGCTTCGGTAAGCTTTCCTTCGGCCAAGTCGCGCTCGATATAAATATCAAAAAATGTGCTTACTCGGCCAAGCGACATGGCGGCGCCGTTTTGCTCCTTAATGGCGGCAAGATAGGCGAAATAGGTCCATTGGACGGCCTCTCTTGTGTCGGCGGCGGGCTGGCTTATGTCAAAGCCGTACATTTTGGCCATTTCTTTAAGATAGCCGAGGAATTTTATTTGCTGGAACAGTTCCTCGTCAAGCTTAATTCGGTCGGCGGTAAAAACATCGCCCGCGAGGCTTGCCTTGTCAAGTTCCTTTTCTTCAATAAGGCGGTCAACGCCGTAAAGCGCAACGCGGCGATAGTCGCCGATTATGCGTCCTCGGCCGTATGCGTCGGGAAGCCCCGTTATAACGTGGCACTTTCGTGCGGCGCGCATTTCGTCGGTATAAACGCGGAAAACGCCGTCGTTATGGGTTGTACGAAAACGAAATTCCTGCTCAACCGTGTCGCTAAGCTTGTATCCGTAAGCCTCACACGCCTGACGCACCATACGCATACCGCCAAAGGGGTTAACCCCTCTTTTAAGCGGTCGGTTGGTTTGCATTCCGACAATAATTTCGTTACCCTTGTCAATATATCCGGGGGCGTAGCTTGTAAGCGACGAAACGTTAACCGTATCTATGTCCAAAACGCCGCCATATTGCCGCTCCAAGGCAAAAAGCGACTGTACCTTTTTCATAAGCGCCGAGGTTCGGTCGGTTGCACCCGCCAAAAATCGGTCGTCGCCGGTATATTCTTTATAATTTTCTTGAATAAAATTGCGTACATCAATGCTTTCCTGCCATTTTCCGACATTAAAGCCTCTCCAATTTTCGTGTTTCATAGCCATTCTCCTTCGATATATGCGGTCTAAAAAAGGGCGAACTGATTTAATACAAAAAACCAGTTCGCCCAGACGGTCGGCAATAAAAACGTAACACTCCACAGCGGTTTTTTCCGCTTTTAATCCGTCAGTAATGCTACGCTATGGTTATTATACAACCCATATTATGCTTTGTCAATCACAAAAATCAACATTATGTAGAAAAAATGCGGATTTTTTTGTTTGAAGCACAATATTTTGTGTTTTGGGATTTAAAAAAGTATATCTGTTGTTGTTGGAAAAAATTTTTCCGTGCCGATTTTTCCCCGTTTCCCTCTTTTGCAAAAAACCAAAAGGACGCTTTCCTTTCGGAAGGCGCCCCTATGGTAAAGCTTAAATTTTATTTTTAATTAAATCCAAGCACCGCCATTTGGATAACAACGGTGTCAGCGGAGTCAACAATTCCGTCGCCGTTTACGTCGGGAATTTCGCTCTCGTCAATAAGGCCGAGTATAAACTGCTCAAGCAGGATAACGTCGGCGGCGTCGGTAGCGTCGTCAAAGTTAACGTCGCCAATTCGGCGCACCCATACGGGGATAGCGGTCATGTTATAGGTAACGGCGGTGGCGGCGGTAATAACCTTTCCGTCCTCGTCAACCCAGCCTTCAAAAATATATCCGCTTTTTGTCGGCGTAGGAAGCTCGTCAACCGTATGGCCTCTTGCAACGGTAAGCTCGCTCGAAACGTTGCTAAGGCTTTCGTCCTTAAAGGTAATTGTAACCTCGGCGGGATACTCGTCAACAACCGTAAAGGCGTAGTTTATAACGTTATAAGTGCCGCAGTTGTTTTCGGCAATAACGCGGTAATAATATTCGCCGGCGCCAAGGCTTCGGAAGGCAATATAATCGTCGATTTTTGAGATATTAAAGGTCGGCGCGTCAACCGTAACGGTTGTTCCGTAAACGCGGTTTCCGTCGGCGTCAAAAATTCCGCCGTTAACCGTTTTTATGTCGCCGCTAAGTGAGGTCACCGTTCCGTAAAGTTTACACGAGGTATAACTTAAATGTAACTTTTCGGGATAATTTACGTCGTCCGAAAGGATAAAGGGCATCAAGTCCTCAATTTTTGTAACGTCGCTTTCCTTAACCCAGTCACCCTCCTCGGTCAAAAGCCATTTTTCGCCGTAATAGTTGGTTGTACGACCGATTACAACAACCTCGCCGTTAAGAAGGGCTACCTCGGTTTCGTAATCGTGATAAAGGATGTAGGGAACGTTATGCAGGCTAACTCGTCTTCCTCTATAACGGGCATAAAGATAGCTTTCTATCTCCCAACTAAGGTCGTCAAGCGGCGGTTGAGCAACCTCCCATTTCGCGGTAACGGTTATGTCGGCGGTAACGGCGGTTTCGGCGGTAAACTCGCCGCCGTTTTCGTCAAACCAGCCGAGGAAATCAAAGCCCTCGCGGACGGGTGTGGGAAGCGCCGATACCGTCTCGCCGCTTATTATTTCAAGTGACGTTGTGTCACATTGGCCACCATTCGCGTCAAAGGTTACGGTAAAAAAGGTCGGAACCTCGGTAACGGCGTTAAAGAAATAGTTAATAACGTCATATGTGCCACAGTCGTTGGTCGCCGTAATGCGGTAATAATATTTTCCTACGCCAAGGTTGCGGAAGGCTATGTAATTGTCGATTTGTGAAATATTAAAGGTTGTGGCGTTAACCGAAACGGTTGTGCCGTAAACCATCTTTCCGTCGGTGTCGAAAATTCCGCCTTTTACGGTGGTCATGTTGCCGCAAAGGGAGGTTATCGTACCGTAAAGTTTGTACGAAGTATTGGCGATATGATATTTCGGCGGATAATTTACGTCGCTCGAAAGGCTAAAGGCGGCGGTCGGTTGGTCGGTTTCGCCTCCCGACGTATCGCTTGTCCATTTCGCCGTAACGGTTATGTCGGCGGTAACGGCCGTTTCGGCGGTAAACTCGCCGCCGTTTTCGTCAAACCAACCGAGGAAATCAAAGCCCTCGCGGACGGGTGTGGGAAGCGCCGATACCGTCTCGCCGCTCGTTATGTCAAGTGACGTTGTGTCACATTGGCCGCCGTTCGCGTCAAAGGTTACGGTAACCTCGCCGTTTTTATAAACGGTAAAGGCTTGGTCAACCAAGGTTGCCTCGCTAATCGCGTTTTTGGCGGTTACTCGGTACACATACGAGCCGACCGAAAGTTTACCAAAGGCGATATATGCGTCAACAAGCGACATGCTTGCGACGGTGGAGGCGGGGTCAACCGTTTTTTCGGTTACAACGGCGCCGTCGGGGGTATAAACGCCCGCTGTAAGCGCCGAAATGTTGGACGATTTTGACGTAACGGTACCCTTAAGTCCAAAGGAGCTGCCCTCCTCAATCGCGGTCGGCTTTGTTTCGCTCGAAATAGAAAGGCTTACTAAATCCTCTTTTTTCTCAAGGTCGGTGGCGTAAATCCAGTAACCGCTTTCGGTGCGGGCATAGGTTACGCCGTTTTCGTTTTCGTAAAAGCCGATAATTACAACCTCGGCGCCAAAATCAACCGCCGAAACCGAAGTATCCTCGTATCCGTATTCCTTATACGGGCGGTTGCGCAAATCGCTGCCCTCGGCGTTGGAAACGGTATAGGTGGCATATTCGTACTCGTCAACGGGGTAATATCCGTTGTTTTTCATGTGAATTGAAAAGGCGTAGTTGTTATGATATTTATGCGAGCCGCCTACGTTTGCCCAAAGCACCTTGTTGTTGGCGGCGTTGTTGTGGGCGTAATAGGTGACATAGCCGCCGCTGCCCGTTCCGCAAAGTAAAAGGTGGGGATAAAAGCCGCAGGTGGCGCAGTAAAATATAATCGGGTCGCCGGGGGCAAGAATGGCGCTGTTGTCCGACATAAGGAACTTGCCGTCGCTTGATTCTACAAGACGGTATCTTTCGCCGTAGCCGGCGTTTATGATTTGGTTCATAAGTCCGCTTGTGTTAATGCTTGTAAGCGAGGTGAGCCCTCCCGCCCTTAAACAGTCGCGTACAAATTCGGCACATTCTCCCTTGCCGTCGTTCCAATGGGCCGCCGCATAGGCAACCGCCGCCGACGGGTCATAGGTGGCCGCCGAGGCAACGCCTATTCCGCCGACCGTTACCGAAACGGCGATAACCGCCGCAAGGCATACGCATAAAGCCCTTTTAATAATTCTTTTAAAGTCGGTCATACCGAAATCTCCTTTTTCTCTCTTGGTTTTTACGAAAAATAGTTACAAACTGATTACAAAATTTATTCGCATACATCTTCATAATACAACGGTTTACATAAAAAATCAACGAAAAGCGTTAAATTACCATAAATTTCTTGTATCCCCCTGTTTGGCGGCTCGTTTTTTTGCCAAAAAGGCGGGCGCTTTTTGATAAACCGTATAAATTACTGACGAAAAATAAGGAATTTTAAAATTAATTGAAAAATCGCGTAAAGTATGTTATAGTATA
>JAFNUO010000048.1 GCA_017383985.1 Clostridia bacterium
GATGAATTGCGAAAGCGATTTCGCTTCTTACTCTGAAAACGGCGGAGAAAAGGTTTGTTCTCGGGCGGAGATAAGCCTGTTCACGCAAATATTCAACGGTGTGACGCTTTTTCTGGAGCGGGTAATCGGAGGTTGATTCGCCCTCAACGTCAATTTTCTCGGCCTTGATTTCAAAGGGCTGCTTGTTTTCGGGGGTGAGTATAACCGTACCCGTTACAACAACCGACGAGCCAACGTTAAGCTTTGCAATTTGGTCGTAGTTTTCAATTTTTTCGCGTTCAAAAACAATTTGAACGCCCTTAAAACAGCTACCGTCGTTAAGGTCGATAAATCCGAAAGCCTTTGAATCTCGGATTGAGCGAGCCCAGCCGCCGACAGTAACCTTTTTACCGTCAAAGCTTGACGGGTCGGCGTAAATACCGCTAATTAAATCTCTTTTCATTTTATCTTCTCCGTTCAGCCGCATTACGGCATAATATCAATTATATTAAAAAATTTTATCATATAAAAACTTATATGTCAAATGTAATAAGCCAAATAAACTTTTATATTTTCGGTTAAAAAGGTAATAATAAACCTTGAAAAGACAAATCTGTTGTTTTTACCTAATTTTTCAGGAGGTTTTTATAAAAAATGAAAAGAATAATTCCAATTTTTTTAGTTTTGGCGTTAGTTGTTATGAGCTTTACCTCGTGCGGAGGAAGCAGTTCGAGTAATAACGCCGCCGAAGCAAACGTTTATTACCTTAACTTTAAACCCGAGCAGGACGCTCAATGGCAAGCGCTTGCCAAAAAATATACCGACGAAACGGGCAAAAAGGTTACCGTAGTAACCGCCGCCGAGGGCACATATGAGTCAACCCTTACCGCCGAAATGGACAAGGGCGACCCGCCTACAATGTTTCAGGTAAACGGTCCCGTCGGCCTTGCAAATTGGCAGGATTATTGCTACGACCTTAAGGATTCCGCTCTTTACGGCGAGCTTACAAGCGACGATTTTGCGCTTAAAGGCGAAAACGGCGAGGTTTATGGCATAGCCTACGTGGTTGAAACCTACGGCATTATTTATAACAAAACTCTTCTTAATAAATATTTTGAGTCCGATTGGTCTACCGTTAAATCTATTGACAAGCTTAATAACTTTAACGCTCTTTCAACCGTCGCAACCGAAATTCAAAGCCATAAATCGGAGCTCGGCGTGGACGGCGCATTTACCTCGGCGGGTATGGATTCGTCGTCCGACTGGCGTTTTAAAACCCACCTTGCGAATATGCCTATTTATTATGAATATCAAAGCGACAAAATTACAAGTACACCCGCAATAAAAGGCACCTATATTAACAATTATAAAAATATTTGGGACCTTTATATTAATAACAGTACCGCGAAGCCGACCGAGCTTGCCTCTAAAACGGGAACCGACGCCGAAACCGAGTTTAAATCGGGCAAAGCGGTGTTTTTCCAAAACGGCACATGGGCGTATGGCGCATGTAAATATAACGACAAAACAAAGCTCGGCTTAAAGGACGACGAATTCGGTATGCTGCCTATTTATATCGGCGTTGCGGGCGAAGAAAATCAGGGGCTTTGTACCGGCTCGGAAAACTATTGGTGCGTTAACAAAAACGCGTCGGAGGTAAATATTAAAGCAACCCTTGATTTCATGGAATGGGTTGTGACAAGCGACGCGGGAACAACCGCTCTTGCCGACGAAATGGGCTTTGTAATCCCCTTTAAAAAGGCAAAAGAGGCCGATAACCCGCTTGTTAAAATTGCCACCGATTACGTTGACGCCGGAAAGAAGCCGGTCTCGTGGAACTTCGCCACAATTCCGTCGGACGATTGGAAGGGCGGAGTCGGCGCCGCACTTACCCAGTACGCCGCCGGTACGGGAACATGGGACGACGTAAAGACGGCGTTTGTTGACGGCTGGAGAAACGAATATAACAAGGTAAACGGCTGATGATATATCGCTTAGGGAGGCGAGCTTTCGCCTCCCTTTTTAGGAGTAATTATAAAATGAACGTGAATACTAAAACCCGAAAACCGGCCACAAGCGGCCACGAAAACGGCCCGCTTAAGGCTTATTTTCCGATATTTGTGCTACCGACATTTGCGGCGTTTTGTATCGGCTTTATTTATCCGTTTTTGCGCGGCATTTACCTATCGTTTTGCAAATTTAGGACAACAAGCGACGCAAAATGGGTAGGCTTTTCTAATTATATAAAGGCGTTTAGTGACGACGGTTTTTTTCATGCCTTTTGTTATACTGCGATTTTTACCGTTGTTTCGGTTATAGTCGTAAATCTGCTTGCCTTTGCTGTTGCGTATGTGCTTACAAGGGGAATAAAAGGTACGGGCGTTTTCCGAACCGTTTTTTTCATGCCTAACCTCATCGGCGGTATTGTCCTCGGCTATATTTGGCAAATGATATTCGACGGAATTTTGCGAAATTACGGTACAAGCATTGTCCTCGACAGTCGATTTGGTTTTTTGGGACTAATAATTCTTATGGCGTGGCAGCAAATAGGCTACATGATGATAATTTATATCGCAGGGCTTCAAAGCGTCCCCGAGGAGCTTAACGAAGCGGCAAAAATCGACGGCGCAAACGGCTGGCAATCGCTTCGTCATATTACAATTCCGACCGTAATGCCGTCTATTACAATTTGCACCTTTTTAACCTTAACCAACTCGTTTAAGCTTTTCGACCAAAACCTAGCGCTTACGGGCGGCGCACCTATCGCTTTTACCGCCGAGGGCCAAATAAAACAAACCGAAATGCTTGCCCTTAATATTTACAACACCTTTTATTCCAACGCCAATTTTAGGGGCGTAGGCCAAGCGAAGGCGGTTATATTCTTTGTTTTGGTGGCGCTTATAGCGCTTTTACAGTTAAGACTTACCCGAGAAAAGGAGGTACAGCAGTAATGAAATCGGAACCGCTTGAAATAAGCAGTAAATCAAAGCTTACCAACCGCATATTGACGGTTATATTTTCGGTAATTTCGGTTATCTACGTTTTGCCTATTGTAATTGTAATAATGAACTCCTTTAAGTTTAACGAATATGTTAATTCGGCCACCTTTGCTTTTCCAAATTCGGTAAGCTTTTCGGGATTTAAAAATTATGTCCATGGTATGACTTTTGGTAATTATCCCTTTTATAATTCTGTGCTCTTTTCCTTTACAATTACGGTTTTATCGACTATACTAATATTGTTATGTACGTCTATGTGTGCATGGTATCTTGCAAGGGTTGATAATCTTTTAAGCAAGGTTATTTATTATCTTTGCGTTTTTTCTATGGTCGTACCCTTCCAAATGGTAATGTTTACTTTGTCAAAAACGGCCGACACCTTGGGACTTGATACTCCGCTTACGATACCGATTATTTATCTTGGCTTCGGAGCGGGATTGGCGGTGTTTATGTTTTTCGGCTTTGTAAAATCAATGCCGATTGAAATTGAAGAAGCCGCAAGTATTGACGGTTGCGGCCCTCTAAGAACCTTTTTCGGCGTTGTGCTTCCTATGATGAAGCCTACTATTATTTCGGTCGGAATACTTGAAATAATGTGGATTTGGAACGATTATTTATTGCCGTATCTTGTCCTTGATAAACGGATATATATGACAATACCTATTCATATTCAATATTTACAGGGAAGCTACGGTTCGGTCGACCTTGGCGCCGTAATGGCGCTTATAGTTTTAAGCATAATTCCAATTATAATTTTTTACGGTATATGCCAAAAGCATATAATCAAGGGCGTTATGACCGGAGCGGTCAAGGGCTAAAAAAAGGAGCGGTTTTGAATGAGGACAAGTGGCGTATTAATGCATATTTCGTCGTTGCCGTCGCCTTACGGTATCGGTACTTTCGGAAAGGAGGCCTATCGCTTTGCTGACTTTTTGAAAAAGGCGGGACAAAGCTATTGGCAAATATTGCCCATATGCCCGACCTCGTTCGGTGACTCGCCGTACCAATCCTTTTCCGCGTATGCGCTTAACCCGTATTTTATCGACCTCGATATGCTTTGCGAGGGCGGCTTGCTCGAAAGGGAAGAGTTTGAAGGCCTTAACTGGGGTAACGATTTTTCAAAGGTTGATTATGCATTACTTTACCAAAACCGATTTATCGTTTTGCGTAAAGCGTATGACCGATTTAAAAAGGCGTTACCCGCCGATTATGCGGCGTTTTGCAAGGAAAACGAATATTGGCTTGACGATTTCGCCCTTTTCATGTCGTTAAAGGACTCCCACGGCGGCGAAATGTGGACAAAATGGGAAAATCCGCTTCGCATGCGCGAAAAGGCGGCCATAAAATCGGCAAGAGGAAAATTCGCCGACGATATCGGATTTTATAAAATGCAGCAATATTTTTGCTTTACCCAATGGAAAGCGTTAAAGGATTATGTAAACTCGCTTGGCATAAAAATAATCGGCGATATGCCTATTTACGTGTCGGGCGACAGCGCCGATGTATGGTCGTTGCCCCGACAGTTTATGCTTGATAACGAGGGTAAGCCGGTGGAGGTTGCCGGTTGTCCGCCTGACGGCTTTTCCGCCGATGGCCAGCTTTGGGGAAACCCGCTTTACGATTGGGACTACATGGAAAAGGATAATTATAGTTGGTGGTGCCGACGTATTTCGTCCGCGTTTAAGATTTACGATACCTTACGCATTGACCATTTCCGCGGCTTTGAATCGTACTACTGTATCCCCGCAAAGGACAAAACGGCGATAAACGGCCATTGGCGCAAAGGCCCCGGCATGAAGCTGTTTAACCGCGTAAAAGAGGTTTACGGCGATTTGCCGATTATAGCGGAGGATTTAGGCTTTTTGACCGAGGAAGTAAGACAACTGCTTAAAGATTCCGGCTATCCGGGAATGAAGGTGTTGCAGTTTGCCTTTGACTCGCGGGAAGAGAGCGACTATTTACCCCATTTATACGACAAAAACTGCGTAGTTTATACGGGAACGCATGATAACGATACAATTATCGGTTGGATCCAAACGGCGCCAAAAAGCGACGTTGAGTATGCAAGGAAATATATGCGTATAAACGGCGACGAAAACTTTAATTGGGGCATGATGAAGGTCGCGTGGGCAAGCCCTGCCGATACCGCAATAATGATGATGCAGGATTTCATGGGACTTGGTTCTGAGGCCCGTATGAACGAGCCGTCTACCCTCGGCAGTAACTGGCAATGGCGAATTGACGGCGTTTGTATTAACGATTGGATGGCTCAAATAATTTACGAAAATACCGAAATTTATTGCCGCTTGCCTAATAAAAAAATAAAGAACGACGCAAAGCTTGATACTGATGAAAATAAGAAAAAAACAGTATCTTGATTTAACATTTAAACTGTGTTATTGTAATTAAGATAAAAAATGGAGGTCTTATTATGTGTTTTGACCGATACATTTTGAGACCATACTTATTTTATTAATACCAAAAAATACATATTTCGGAGGCTGTTTATGAAAAAAACAATTGCTTTGCTTTTGGCTTTGTGCGCTGTGCTTGCTGTTTTGTGCGCCTGCAATTCGGGCAAGGAGGAGCATATTATAATTAAGGACGAAAACGGAACGGTTATCGCCGACACAAACGAGGGCGACAAGGTTGAAATTGATAACGAAACCGGAAATATCACCGTTACCGATAAAGAGGGAACCGAAACGGTTATCGACACCAACAAAAAACCGACAACCGTAATTACGGGCAACGGAAACAACGCCACAAGCTCAACCATAAGCGGCCCGTTTGAAAAACCGGTTTCTTCTAACGGCGCAACTACAATCAACTCCGATGGTGGCAACAACTCTTCTACCGAAACGACAACGTCGGGCGACGTGTCGGAAGCTCCTGCTTCTTCCGGACTTGATTATTCGGGAATTGAATCGGCCGAAGATTGGCTGTAAGCATAATTTAATAAAATAAAAAAGGGACTTCAACCGAAGTTCCTTTTTTTGCGCCTTTTAATGATATATGTTATAAGTAAATATAACGCGGCGGCGGTAATTATGCCTATCGAATCGACCAAAACGTCGGTGAATTTTCCTGAACGTCCTAAAACAAAAAGTTGATGAAATTCGTCGGTTGCCGCGTAAATAATTGATATTGAAACCGCCGTTATCGACCTCTTTAAAGGATTTAACCTGTTGAACAAAAGCGCCGTAATGACAAGCGCCGATAAAATAAAATATTCCGATATATGCGCCGCCTTTCTTACGGCGTATTCGGCGTCTAAAACAAGCTTGGTTTGTTGCTCTTCGGTTAACTCGTCAAATCCTGAAAAAAACCGTTCAAACAATATTTGCGTGGTTGTTTTGCTAATTTCGCCCGATTGCTCGGCGACTTGATTTGACATATAAAAAATAAAAATCATCCACGCGGCAACCGCCAACCACGCAACAATTTGAACTAAACGTTTACTCGAACTCATTTTAAATATCACCCGAATTAATTTTACATTAAAGAACGTGAATAATCAATTATTTTAATTACAAAAGAGGACAGCTCTTAAGGGTCGTACAGTTAAGGACAGTACAACACGACACAAAAAACACCCGTAGTTTTTTTAAAACTGTGGGTGTTTTTAATATTCTCTTTCTTTGTTAGTCAAGTTGTGCTATAATACAACTAACCGATAAATAAGAATTTTGTAGAGGAGAAAATGAAATGAGCGCAATAATAAGATATGTGATAAATATGATACCGTATATGATGCTTGCGGTTCCTGTATATCTGGTGGGAAGGTTAGTGTTTTGTAAAACCAAAAAAGTAAAAATAAACTGGTATCGAGAAGTGACGTTGTTCGCATTTGTTATTTTCTTAGTCGGATTAGCATCCCAAACCATTATCCCTAAATTTGAGACAGGTGTGAATGGTTTTAATATTGTACGTAGTGGTATTCATGAAACAAATCTAATTCCTTTTAAGGTATTGTTCGAAACCTATCAAGAAGTGTTTGTTAATGGCTATATAAATTATTTCTTGATTAATTTTTTAGGCAACATTATTTTGTTTATTCCTTTTGGATTGATAGTTCCACTGTTGTGGAAGACTTCGACCGTAAAAACAATACTTATTGGATTTTGTTCCTCTCTGTTCATTGAAATCTGCCAATTGTTTTTAACGAGAGGAACTGATATAGATGACTTGATGCTAAATACAACAGGAGTCTTATTAGGAATACTTGTATTAAAGTTTTTGCAGAAGAATTGCAAAAGTTTGGTTGAGAAATTTAACTCATAAATTCCAATTTATCAAATAGATGATATTTGTTTAGAAAAGGGTTTTAGGTTCCCCTAAAAAGTGGAAAATGTGATATACATTTTCCCTGCTTGTTACGGTATGAGGCAAATATTAAACGGATGTGTAGAATTTCTGCACATCCGTTTTTACTATCTCAAAAGAAAATACGTTTTAATAGTGATATTGTGAGACAAGTCTCACAGTGATATTTTTGATAAATCAAA
>JAFNUO010000049.1 GCA_017383985.1 Clostridia bacterium
GAAAAGGCCAATATTTTAAGCGACAACGCCGCTCGCATATCTTTTATAAAAAACTCGGCGATTAGGTCGGCGCCGAAAAAGACGGCCGCCGTTGAAGCCGCCGCAATTACAAGGGTAAGGCACACCGAGCGGAACAAAATCCGCCTTACCGACCGCGCCGTGCCTACCTCTAACTCCTCGGCGATAAGGCGGGTCACTGCGGTACAAATTCCGCTTGTCGCAAAGGTGGCGGCGAGCATATAAACCGACAAAATAAGTTGGTAAAGTCCCATGCCCTCGGCGCCTACCGCTCCCGACAACCATACGCGAAAAACCATACCAATTCCGCGCAAAATAAGCGCCGTTACGGTAAGCACCGCCGCGTTTTTTATAAATTTTCCCGTTTGCACTTTAGCTACACACCTGCTCGAAAAAATTATTATAAACCGTTGCCAAGCGGTTAAAGGTTTCTACGTCGGCTTCACCCGTTTGGGGCAATCCCGCCGCTCGTTGGAACTCGGTTACGGCGGCGGCGGTCTCGCCGCTATATGCGCCGTCAACCGTTATTTTTCCTATGTTTTGAAAGCGGGCGCCGACGGCGTTAAGCATAACCTGTAAAATATAAACGCTGTCTCCAACGGCGCCGCCCGAAAGCCTTACGTTGCACCCGATTGCCGCCACCCGTTCGGGAGGCTTTCGGCGCTCAAGCAGCTCCTCATAAACGTCGTTAAGCGTCTCCCACGTTTTAAAATCGACCTTTCCCGTAACGGGAAGCCCGTTTTCCCGTTGAAATTGTGAAACGGCGAGGGAGGTTTCGGCGCCGTAAACGCCGTCAACCGCAATTTCAACGCCGTCGCCTCGGTCTATGCCAATTTGGCGAAGCTTTTCCTGAACCTCGCCTACCTCGGCGGCCTTGCTTTTATCCATTTTTTACGCCCCCTCCTCTAAAGTAACGCCGCCGAACTGGCCCTCGGCTCGCCGCGAGCCGAAATAAAGGCTTTCGTATCGGTCGGCAATCGCCGCCCACGTAACGGGACCAACAACGCCGTTGGACGTAAGCCCTAAAACCGTTTGAGCCGCTCGAACGGCGGCGTCGGTACCCGACCCAAAAACGCCGTCAACCGTAACGGCGGGTATGGTAGGATAAGTTTCCGCTAAAACGTTAAGATATTCTTGCAATAGCGTTACATATCGACCCCTTGACCCAACGCGTAAGGTTGTTCCCGGATAAATTACGGCGCCGTCTCTTAAAAGATTTTGCTCGTCAACAATGCCTCGATAGGCGCGGTAAATTGCGTTCCACGTGTTTCTGCCAACAATTCCGTCGGCGGTAAGCCCCGAAACGGTTTGAAACGCTTCCACCCCGCGGACAGTTTGCTCGTCAAACACTCCCGTTATTGAAACTTCGGGCACAGCGTCATAAAACCTCCCGATAACCGCCAAATAATATTGTATCGACGAAACGTTGTTGCCCGTGTCGCCCGCCTTAAGCTCGTTTGGATATTGGCGGTCAATTTCGGCGAGGGTAACCCCCTCGGAATTAAGCTCGCTAAGCTTTTTTACCGAGGTATAAATGTACCCAATGCGGTACCACGTCTCTTTTCCGATAACGCCGTCGGGGTTAAGCCCAAAAATTTCCTGAAACCGCCGCACAGCCGCCTCGGTGTCCGCGCCGAAATTTCCGTCAACGGCGGCAATTTTCGGTATTGCGGGATAGTTTCGCGAAATGCGGTTAAGCCGAATTTGCATGGCCTGAACGTCGTTTCCAACCGCGCCGAGCGAAAGCGGAATTCCTAAATATGACGGGGCGTTTACCCTTACGGGCGCCGAAACAATGTCGATATCGTCGCCGTAAAAAAATTGTAAAATTTCATATGGCGTTTTCCCCTCGTTGGCGAGGGAAACGGTGTCCCATTGTTTAAGCCCGTTGCAATTGGTTTGGCGGCCGTCGCAATAGGCGGTAAAAAGCGGCTCAACCGCTCCCTGCCGCCGCACGTAGTTGTTAAAAAGGTCGTCAACTATCCGCGAAACATCCTCAAAATAGTTGCGCCCGTTTACAAACGATTGGTCGAACGCCGTTGAATTGGTAATGTCGAAATCGTAGCCCTGGGACCGATACCATTCGGTGTAAATTCGGTTAAGCGCAAAGGAAACCTGGGCGTAAACGTTGGCGCGGATTGCGTTTTCGGGCCAGGTTGGAAAAATCTCGCTTGACGCAACGTTTTTTATGTAATCGGGAAAGGGCACGGTCACGTTTTGCGCCGGTTGGTCCGGTCGGCCAAGATGTACCGTTATGGTCGATGGAATAAAAGGTGTTCCGTCCATTTTTTTCACCTCAAATCGTCGGGTTCGGGGTTTTCGTTTTCAATTAGCTCGTTCGGTAACCCCTCGGGAAGAGGCACCAAGGCGAACTCCTGACGGCTTACAACCCCGCCGAAAAGCGGAACGTCGCGGCTTTCCATGTCGTAAAAGCCAGGCTTGCTTATGCTTACCGAATAAAGAAAATATTTGTCAACCCCCTCAAAGGTTTGGGAGTTTTCGGGGTTTGCGGCGGGTAAATTAAATATTCTTGCAAGGCCGCTTCGGTCGGTCAAGGCGACCTGCTCAAAGCGACCGCCGTCCCCGTCGGGGCTTGTAACTATAACCAAAGCCCCCTCGACGGGTAAGGCTTCGCTTGCCGTTCTTGCCGCAACCTCTAATTCGCCCATAAATTGTGACAGAGTGTCACTTTGGTTGACTGTGTTGCCGCTTACTTGTGACCGAATGTCACTTTGGTTGACTGTGTTGCCGCTTACTTGTGACAGAATGTCACTTTGGTTGACTGTATCCCCTTGCGACGACGGTGACATTCGGTCACCAAACCGAAACATATCCTCGTCAACCTCGCCGGACAAAACCTCGCCAAACCGAAACATATCATCGCCAGCCATATCCGACGGCATATCGCCGAAAATAATCGGCGGCGGAGTGTCCTCGTCGGTCGCCTCGCCAAAAGCGCCGTTAATTATGGCTCCAAAAAACGGCCGTTGACCGAATTTTTCGCCGCCACCCATGACGCCACCCATTGTGTCACCCATTGTGTCACCCATGCCGCCACCCATGTTGCCCAAGCCGTCGCTAAAATTGGTGTTTGCGTTATTTTTTGCGGCGGCGTTAAGCGGCTCGGATTGGTCGTTGTCGGCGGGTTCTCCCGATTGGCGGTCACGCAGCTCCTCAAGCGCCATAAACCCGTCGTCAAAGCGGCGCAGTTCGTCGCCCTTGTCGTTTTCGGTGCCGCTTGACGGAGAGCGCTTTGCGTAATTAAGCAACTCCTGACTATATCGCGAAATAAGCCTTTCTAATTCGTTGTCGGCCATAAAAATCATCATACCTTTCGTCTAATTTGTAAAATATATGCCTTTTTCGGCGCACATATTATCAAAAATGCTTTAAAATGCTGGACAAACAGGTGAAAATGATATATAATTTAACGGATAATAATTTTTATCGGAGGACTTTTTTTATGAAACTTTTTAAACGAATTGCCGCTGCCGGCCTTTCCGCCGTGCTTGCGTTGACCGTTGCCGGTTGTCACTCTGCCGACGCCGTAGTTGCTACATACGACGACATTAAGATTACAAGCGGCGTTTATCTTGCCATGATTTTGGAGGCCGACGGCGAAGCCCGTACCGAAATTGATAACCAGCGTGAGGATTTGACGGCTGCCATAGAAGACTACTCAAAAGAAACCGTTTCCACCGAGGACGGCGACGTTAAATTCTATGATTATATTAAAGACGGCGCAAAAGAACGTATTTACCAGTACATTGGTACCGAAGTTTTGGCTAAAAAATACGAAGTTAAACTTAGCGACGAGGACGTAAGCGGCCTTGACACCTACGTTAACTATTACTGGAACAACTACGGTTACGGCATGCTTTACGAGCCGAACGGCGTTGGCTTTGACTCGTATAAAGACTATATCCGCAACGCGGGACATCTTCGTGGCAAGGTTTTCACCGCCATTTACGGCGAGGACGGCGCTAACCCCGTTGCCGAGGCCGACATTAAAAAATACATGGACGAAAACTACTGTATCGCCAACGTAATTACCGAAAACTTTACTTCTACCGACGCCGAAGGCGCTACAACCACCCTTACCGACGACCAGAAGAAGGAAAAGCTTGACGCTCTTAAGGCTCTTGCCGAACGTATAAACAACGGCGAGGATTTTGAAACCGTTTACCACGAATATAGCGGCACAAAGCACGAAGGCGCAGATGAAGAAACCGACGAAGCCGCTACTGAAGAAACCGCAAGCGAAACCGCTACTGAAGAAACCGCAAGCGACACCTCAACCGAAGCCGCTGAAGAAGAAAAAGAATTAGAGCCGCTTGATTCCCACGCAACCCTTCTTTCAAGCGCGGAAACCGGCTCCGAAAGCGAAAACTTCGCCGAAATTCTTAAAATGGCGGTTGGCGAGGTTAAGGTTTTCGAAAACGAAAGCAACTACACCCTTGTTGTTAAGGGCGACATCGACGCCGACCCCTATTATATCGACAGTCTTGACGAAACCATTCGTCATGCGCTCAAGGGTGACGAGTTTAACAAGCTTCTTGTTGACGAGGCTAAAAAGCTCGACATTAAGTTTAACGAAGGCGAGCTTCGCTACCTCTCTCCGAAAAAGGTTACTTACGACGTATATTAATAAAAAGGTATAATTTTAAGGCACGTTTCGTAAATGAAGCGTGCCTTTTTTATGTTCTAACGTCGAGCGCGAAACCGCCTATCTTTATTTTTGCATAACCGCAACCCTTTCGGCATAAAATCATATTAGAAAACTTGCCGAAATGGGGTAGAAAAATTATGAAGGTTGCCGTTGTGAACCTTAAACGATTACTTATTGCGCTTGCGGTGCCGCTTGCCGTTGGGGGGCTTTCCGCCTTTGCGTCGGGCAGCTTTTCGGAGCAATACGCCGTCGTAAACAAGCCGCCGCTTTCGCCGCCGGGTTGGATTTTCCCCGTTGTGTGGACGCTGCTTTACCTTGCGATGGGCTACGCGTCATACCTTGTAATGACGGTCGGCGGCCGAGACGCAAAGGACGCGTTGACGGTATATTATGTCCAACTTG
Source organism: Clostridia bacterium (assembly GCA_017383985.1). Classification (GTDB taxonomy): domain Bacteria; phylum Bacillota; class Clostridia; order Oscillospirales; family Acutalibacteraceae; genus UMGS1976. The sequence continues at coordinate 5,090 of JAFNUO010000049.1, forward strand.
CGCTTAATTTTCTTTGGCCGATACTTTTTTTCCGGTTCAGATTATACACCTTTGCGATTTTCGAGCTTATTTTGCTTATCGCCGCCGTAACGGTAATGGTAATCCGCTTTTCCCACGTTGACGAACGAGCCGGCTACCTCACACTGCCTTATTTGATTTGGCTTTGCTTTGCGCTTTACTTGAACATCGGCGTCGCGGTGTTAAATTAAAAAAAATAACGCACCCAACCGCCATACACAAATTAAAAAAGACTCCTCAAATTGAGGAGCCTTCTCATAAGGGTGTTTACAAATTTCGGCAGAAGGACTTTTCTTTCTGCCGAATTCGTGTTATATTGATGCGGGTGATGAAAATGGATAAAGAAAAGGAGTTGCCAAAAAGAAAGCATCCGCGACTTGAAAATTATGATTATAGCTCCGCAGGCGCATATTTTGTGACGATATGCACTCAAAACAGACGGTGCGTGCTATCTCGTATCGTAGGGCGGGGGCTTGCTCCCGCCATAACAAGCGGCATAGAATATACATTATTTGGGAAGATTGCGGAGGAACAATTATTATTGCTTGAAAAACGTTATCCTTGCCTAACAGTCGAACAATATTCAATCATGCCAAACCACATCCATGCTATTTTGATTTTGGCGAATGAGGCGGCGGGAGCAAGCCCCCGCCCTACAATTATGGATATTGTTTGTGCGTATAAATCGTTGACAACAAGAGAGAACGAGGCGGCGGGAGCAAGCCCCCGCCCTAC
>JAFNUO010000050.1 GCA_017383985.1 Clostridia bacterium
GCAAGGTGGCCGAAAACGTTTTTAAGGTCGGTCGGCGTTGTATAAGACGTGCTTGAAAAGGCGCCGCAGGAGGCAACATAGGTAAACTTTCGCCCGTTAAACGAACCTACGTCAAAATTCTGAGCTTTACCGTCTAAGATGTTTTGTGCCGCTTTAATAATGTTTTTTGGTAACCCCAAGGACGAGCCGAAATCGTTAGTAGTGCCGGCGGGAATGTAGCCTATTGGACAACTTAAATTTTTATCAATAACGCCGGCAACAACCTCGTTATATGTGCCGTCGCCGCCGATAACAACAATAAGCTCGTGCCCCTCACCGAATTGCATAACGGTGTCGTAACCGCTTAAATCGGGTTTAGTGGTTTGGACGGTGCAAATATACCCGTTGTCGCAAAAAAGAGAAATAATGTCGGTCATGTACTTGTTAGCTCGCTTAACGCCGGCGCACGGGTTAAGTACTATCAATACCTTTTTCATTTCAATTATCCTCACAAAAAAATATTACCGCATTAAATTTAATTTCAAAAAAAAGATTTAGCCCTAAAATTTACATGTCACCGAAACGGTCGGTATAGCTTTCTATTGCTTTGTTTATGATGTCAACCGCTTCCTCCGGAGCAACAATCTCCTGAACGGCGGTTTTCTTTTTCTCAAGCTCTTTGTAAACCGAGAAAAAGTGAGCCATTTCCTCAAAAACATGTTTCGGCAGCTCCTCAATGCTTTTGTAAACGTTGTAGTTGGGGTCGTCAAACGGAATGGCGATGATTTTTTCGTCGTTTTCGTCGTTGTCGGTCATTTTTATTGCGCCGATAGGATAGCAACGCATAAGGGTAAGCGGATAAACCGACGCCGAGCTTAATACAAGAACGTCAAGCGGGTCGTGGTCGTCGGCATATGTGCGGGGGATAAAGCCGTAGTTTGCGGGGTAATGGGTGGAGGTGTGAAGAACGCGGTCCATACGCAAAAATCCCGTCTTTTTATCAAGCTCATATTTAATTTTGCAACCCTTGGGTATCTCGATGACTGCAATAAAGTCGGTTGCCGAAATTCTATGCGGCTCAATGTCATGCCAAATGTTCACGGAAAAACCATCTCCCAAAAAGTCAAATTTGAAATATTATATCACTTAAAACGAATTTTTACAACCTTAAACCGTTGCAACCTTAAGGAGGTTGGTTGTGCCCGGCAGGTTAAGCGGCAATCCGGCGGTTATAACAACGGTGTCGCCGTCGCTTACTATGTCAATTTTCTTCGCGCAGTCGATTGCGTGGAGGAATAGGCTCTCCTCGTTATCCTGATTAAGCGCAATAACGGGAGACACACCCCACGAAAGGGAAAGCTGGTGAAAGGTTTTCATGTCGGGGGTGGAGGCAACAATGGGCTGCTTCGGTCTGAATTTAGAAACGCGGCGAGCCGATGTACCCGATTTGGTAACGGCGATAATGGCCTTTGCGTTGGTGTCCCTTGCGGTGGTACAGGCGGCGTCGCAAATGGCGTTGGTCGTGTCGTTGCTGTTAAGATGGTTAATGCCGCTGTAAACGTCCATGTCAAAGGCGTCGCGCTCGGCCTGACGCAAAATTTTAGCCATTGTTTTTACAACAAGCGCGGGGTTGTCGCCCATGGCCGTTTCTCCCGAAAGCATAACCGCCGACGTGCCGTCGAAAACGGCGTTTGCTACGTCGGTGATTTCGGCCCTTGTCGGCATACTTGCGTGAATCATCGACTCAAGCATTTGGGTCGCCGTAATAACCATTTTGCCCGAGCAGTAGCATTTTCTTATAAACTGCTTTTGGATACCGGGGAGGCGCTCAAACTCAACCTCAACGCCCATGTCGCCGCGGGCAATCATAACGCCGTCAGAATGTTTAAGGATTTCGTCAAAGTTTTCAACGCCCTCTATGTTTTCTATTTTTGATATAATTCTTATACTGTGTCCGCCGTGATAATTAAGAAGCTTTCTAAGCTCAATAACGTCCTCCTTGCGTCTTACAAACGAGGCGGCGATAAAATCAACGTCGTTTTCTATGCCGAAAAGAATATCCTTTTCGTCCTTTTCGCTTATATAGGGCATGTTAAGGCTAACGTTAGGCACGTTAATGCTCTTTTTTTGAAAAAGAGTGTCGCCGACAATAACGCTTGTAACTATATCGGTTTCGGTAACGCTTACTACGCGAAGCTCAATTTTGCCGTCGTCTATAACTATTTTTTCGCCGCCCTTAAGTTGGCTCGGAAGGTCGGCGTAGGTAATAGATACGCGGTTTCCCTTAACGCCGGCGTCGTCGGTTGTAAGAATAAGGCTGTCGCCCTTTTCAAGGTCTATTTTATCGTTTTCGATAAGCCTTGTTCTTATTTCGGGGCCCTTTGTGTCAAGCAAAACCGCCGCCGGAAGCTTTAAACGGTCGCGTACCTTGCGGAAGGTGTCAATCATTTCCTTGTGATATTCGTGGGTTCCGTGGGAAAAGTTAAGACGGGCAACGTTCATGCCGTTTTTTAACATATCTTCAATTACACTCTCGGTGCAGCTTGCGGGGCCAAGGGTGCAAACAATTTTTGTTCTTCTCATAATTGATTTTGCCTTCTTTTTGCTAACGTTTGAGGTGAATTTATATAAAAATACACTATTTAATATTATGTCACTTATTGCATCGAATAGCAACAACGGAAAAGTAAATTTTTTATGTATATTTTATGTTTTCGTAACTTAAAAAATATCAGCCCGACTAATTAAAGTTGGGCTGATATAATTTTACTGATAATTATTCGCGTTCTGCAATCCAAGCGTCAACCTTTGTTTTTGCGATGCGCTTGATATCCTCGGTGGGATAGGGTGATTGGGCGCCGCCGTTAACATAGATGAAGTATGAACCGGTAGCGGTCTGGTAAAGAACCTCTTCGTAACCGGCGGGGTCACCGAAAGAGCCTGATGTGAACTTCTTTACAACAACGGCGTTGTCGGTGTCGTAAACTGTTTTACAAATTGTTTTGGTCATGTGCCAGTCCTCCTAATAAGATTATGCTTATATTATAAATCAAAAAACTCATATAAGTCAAACCATACAAAGTTTTTCCATGATTTACACCACTTATCAGGATTTGCAAAGCATGTTAATGTGCAACTTTGACAAACAAATTACAAAATTTTGTGAATTTCGACAAATAAATTATTAGTCGTTGTCGGCGCTTTCCGATGAGGTAGCGGTTGACGAGCTTGCCGAAGAAAGCTCGTCAAAGCTTACGTATTGCTTGGAAACGTAACCGAGCTTTTTATCGTATTCAACGAAAAGGAAGTTGCCGGTTGCGCCCTTAACGGTAATTTTGGCGCCCTTGGGAATCATAACAACCGTTTCGTAATCGGAAGAACTCGGGTGACTGCGGAGTGTAAGCGGGTCGGTTTCGGTGGCAACCCAACCGGTACGCGCCGTGGAATAATTTGTTTCGGGGTAAACAATGTCGAGCGACTCGTCAATCGACTGGGCCTCGCTGCTGCTTGACGGGGCCTCGCTGCTGCTTGACGGGGCCTCGCTGCTTGACGGGGCCATCGAGGAAACCTCGCTGCTTTCGCCCTTAACGCCGGCAACAACCTCTAAAAGCGAGTCGCCCTTTGAGGAGGTGCAGGAGCAAAGCACAGCGATAAGCGTACATACTGCTAAGGTAAGACAAACTATTTTTTTATTCATTTTTATAATCATCCCTTCATTAAAATTGGGTTTTTAAACTATTTGTTTTGCCGCCTGCAAAACCTTGTTGGCGACCGTTCGGGCAACGCCTACGCCTGCGCCTGCGTTTTCGGCAACTACGACAAACGCAAGGGGACAGTCGTTGTTTTCAACAAAGCCGACGAACCATGAATGGGGCGTAACGCCTTGGTCAACCTCGGCGGTACCCGTTTTTGCGCAAACGTTAAGGTCGGGGAAGCGGTAATCGCCGTAGTTCGAGGTAACGCAGTTACGCATCATGGCGTGTACGGCGGTTGCGGTTGATTCCGAAAACATACGCTCGGTATAGCTAACGCCGCCTCGGTAAATTTCAATACCCTCGACTGTGGTAATTGAGTCAATCATATAGGGCTTTGCCGCTTTTCCGCCGCCTGCTATCGCGCCCATAAGGGTAAGATACTGTAACGGATTAGCAAGGTCGGTGTATTGGCCCATTCCGGCCCAACCAAGGTCAACCTTGCGGATTTTATCTAAATCAACCGTGCCCGCCTTTGCGGTAATGCCGTCTATTTCGGCGGGGGTGTTAAACCCGAGCTTGTCGGCGTATTTTTGCATTGTGTCGGCGCCAAGGTCAATGGCAAGCTGTGAAAAATAAGCGTTGCAGGATTTGGCCAAAGCGTCGCGTAAATTAACGGTGTGATGTTTTGACATGCACGAAATAAGTTCGCCGTCAACGTAGGTGCCGTAATCGCAGTCGTATTCGCGGCTTTCGGCGTCGGGCAGGGTTTCAAGCGCCGCAATGGTCGTAACGACCTTAAAGGTAGAGCCCGGCGGATATGACGAGGATAAAAAGCGGTTAATATATATTCCGTCGGTTTCCTCGTTTTTTTCGTTCGGGTCGTATGACGGAGACGAAACCATACAAAGCATTTCGCCCGTTTTATAGTTATAAACGCCTACAGCGCCGCTGTAATTTCCTAATGCCTTGAGGGCAACCGTGTTTAGGTCGGCGCTTATGGTCATTTTAATGTTATTACCGCCTTTTTTTGCGTCATAAAGGCCGGTAATCTTGTTGTACCCGGTAAGCTTGTCCCATTTCGCCGTTGCAAGTCCGGTTTTTATAAACCCGTTAAAATCGCCGACGGCGTGTAGCGTCGAAAGACGGGTATAGTAATCGTCGTTAAAAATTCGTTGGCCGTTTTCGGTGGTTGCAAGGACCGTACCGAAGCGGTCGGTAATGTCGCCCGCGTTAACCATGACGCCGTCCTTGTAAATGTGACGGTTGGCGGGGAAGCTTGTCCAATCGTCGCCCCTTGTCATGCTTAAATAGGTAAGCGAAAAAATCCCGATAACGAAAACAACCGTAAAGGCTATAAGCGATAACGCTCTTATTGACATTTGCTTCATTTGGCGTCACCTCCAAGCCCTGCGGATTTTATGAACGCCAACATTCCCATGCTTGCAAGCATAGACGAGCCGCCGTTTGATATAAGTGGAAGCGTAACGCCGGTAAGGGGCAAAAGGTCGGTTGAGCCAAAAATGTTAAGCGCCGCTTGGAAAAGGAACATTCCCGCCGCGGCGGCCGCCGCAATCGAGTAATAAACCGAATAGGTAAGCGCGGCACGTTTTACGGCGTAAAGCGCAAATATTATAAGCGCCGCAACGCAGGCAAGACCTACAATAAGTCCCCATTCCTCGGCAACAAAGCCGAAAACCAGGTCGGTGTCCGACGCCGCAACAAGGTCAAGGTTTCCCTTACCTCCGCCGACGCCGAAAAGCCCGCCGCTGCCTATTGCAATCATTGTGCTGACCTGCTGATATCCGCCGTCGTAGGGGTTGTCCCACGCGTGCATAAAGGTAGCAAATCGGCTTGCAACATACGGTTTAAGCGTAATAATCGCGATAATTCCGACAACCGCAACGCCGATAAAAAGCAAAATCGCTTTTAGGTCGCCCGACCGCATAAACGCGATAATAAGCATGCCCATAAAGAAAACCGACGCTGTACCGAAATCTCGCATAAGGAAAAGCGGGATAAAACAGCCCGCCGAAAAAGCGGTAAAAAGAATAAGGTTTCGGGTTGTCATTAACCGCTCAAGCGTAGCACAACCGGCGAAAATATAAGCGATTTTGACGAATTCCGACGGCTGAACGGTAATGGGGCCTAAATCAATCCAGTTTTTTGCGCCGTACATCTCGGTGCCAAAAATGATGTTAAACATCAAGAGTCCTATTGCGCAAATGCCAACCGCGTAACGGAGCTTCATCGTAAGCTCAAGGTTGGTAAGCACGAGGCAAAGCGCACGGAACAGGACAAGGCCCAAAATCATGGCAATAAACTGTTTATAAAGGGCGGCGGGAACGGCGCTTGCCGCAACGGCAAGTCCGAAGGTGCAAAGGAAAAAGGCAAGTAACTCAACGCCGACCTTTTTAAATTTCATAAGAACGAGGTAAACCCATTCAACTACTATAAGTCCGCCGAAACAAGCGGGAATTTGAAGCGGAATATCGCCGATAAAGGCGTAATGCAAGATAAGCGATAACGCCATCATAACCTGCATAGCGGTTAAAACGGCGGCGGCGCAAACGGCCCGAGTGCGGTTAAGTTCCGCCGTAACGTCAAAGGGGATATCGGGCTCAATTCGGTCGTCAAGCTCCAACTCGGCGCCGCCGATATTTATCGTGTCGCCGTGTTCAATAAGGCTGTCGCCGTCAATTCTTTCTCCGTTAACCAAAACGGCGGCGCTTGTAACGGGAAAGATATGCCACCCGTCGTTTTTAAGGGTAAGCGCCGCGGCTCTTAAAGCGGCTCTTTTCGACGGAACGCAAATATCGCATTGTTTACCTCTGCCAATGGCGTTTTCGTAAGAGGTTATGGGATAAACGGTTCCCGATTTATCAAAAAACTCGGCAAGCACGGGATTACCTTTTTTGTTGACAAGCAAAATTTTTGCGCAAAGAAAAATTACGGTAACGGCCGCAACGGGAATAATAAAGCGGATAAGCCAGCAGTAAAACGAAGCAAGCTCACTTAACATTCGCCGTCGCCTCCTTTTAAAGAATAACATCTATATTCTGTTTTATTTTACTATAATATGCGCCTTATGTCAACTTGTAAAAGGCGGCAATATGTGTTACAATGGTTACCAAATTAATTAAAAGAGAGATGTTTTTTAATGGCAGTGCTTAATATCGTAATGGTCGAGCCCCAAATTCCCCAAAATACCGGCAACGTTGCGCGTACCTGTGCCGCTACGGGAGCGCGGCTCCATTTGGTAGGCCCAATGGGATTTAAGGTTGACGATAAAAAGCTTAAACGTGCCGGTCTTGATTACTGGCATTTTCTTGATATAACCTATTACGACGATTTGGACGATTTTTTCGGCAAAAATTCGGGCGAGTTTTATTATTTTTCTACCAAGTCGCTTAACACCTATTCCGATGTCGAGTACCCCGACGGTTGCTACCTTGTTTTTGGCGCCGAAACCCATGGGTTGCCCGAAAAACTGCTTTTTGACAACCCCGACCGTTGCGTAAGAATACCTATGATTGGCGACGCAAGAAGCCTTAATCTTTCCAACTCGGTGGCCGTGGGCGTTTACGAAACCCTGCGCCAATGGGGTTATCCCGAGCTTAAAAACCAAGGCGAGCTTACAAAATTCGACTGGTCCACGATTGAATAAAATTAAAGCGGAGGAAATCCCTCCGCTTTTTTTATTTTAAAAGTATCGGTTGAAGCTGTTTTCCGTCAAGCGCCGAAATTACCGTGTCGTATATAAGCGAAAAGTCGGAGATAAGCGAGGTCGGCTTTTTAAAAGCGTCGTCCTGACCGAAGGGAACGAAATAAACGTTTTTCGTGTTCATAAGCGAGCCGATATTTTTTGCCGACGCCGACAACGCGTCGTTGGTTGCTATGGTTAAAACAAGCGGTCTGCCGTTTCTAAGATGCGCTTTGGCCGCCATGGAAACCGACGAGTCGGTAATTCCGTTTGCGATTTTGCCCAACGTGTTTCCCGTACACGGCGAAATAACCAAAACGTCGAGCAACCCTTTTGGGCCAATCGGCTCGGCATCTTTAACGGTGCAGATGATTTTTTTGCCGCAAATTTCTTCAACCTCGCTGATAAAATCAGCCGCCTTGCCGAACCTTGTGTCGGTCGAATAGGTAATAGGCGACATTATCGGATATATATCAAAGTCCTTTTCTTTTAAAACTTTAATCTCTTCTACGGCGCGTTTTAGGGTACAAAACGAGCCGCACATAGCGTATCCCACCTTTAAATTTATCATGAGAATTCCTCCCGAATTATATGGAAAATGGCCTTGTAAATATTTTTTGCCGCCGTTTTCGGCGCAACTATTGCGGGCAAGCTTGGCGCGTTTATAACCTCGACGCCTTTGTTCTTTGCAAGCTCAAAATCTATGCCGTAGGGCTTAGACGCAAGCTCGATATAAAGGGTATTCTTTGAAAAAAGGTCGATTACGTCGGCGCCGAAAATGCGACAAGGCACCGTGTTAAATATAAGCGGAAAATCGGCGACGTGGGCGGCGATATCCTTGCTGTGAATATAGGGGATATTTTCTTTTTCGGCAAAATCGAAGTCGCTTTGTTTCCTTGCGCTAACCGTTACCAGGGCGCCAAGCGATTTAAGATATTTTGCAAGAACCTTGCCTATTTTTCCGTATCCGCTTATAAGGCATTTTGCGCCGTAAAGCGAGTAGTCGGTGGCGTTAACGGCGATAGCGAGGGCTCCCTCCGCCGTTGGGATTGCGTTAAGCTCGGCAAAGCGATCAAGCGCATTGTAATCGTAAATAACGGCGCCCGCCGCTAGTATCTTTGCCTTAAAATCGCTCGGCACCAAGCCGCCGAAAAAGATATCACCCTCGTCGGCGGCAAGAATAATATCGCTAAGCTTTATTTTGTGTTTTTCTCGGGGCGCATTAAGGGTTTCGCCGTCGCGTGTAAGCGGCAACGGCAAAATTATAAAACGAGCGTTGTCGTCGGGCATATGCCCGTTTTCGATTAATAAATTTTCCAAAATTTCAAAGCGTTTATCTCCGCCCATAATCTTAAATTGCACCGATTTTTGCCCCCTCAAAAAAATAAAAGTCTCATAAAAATGTTCTTACCAACATTCTATGAGACTTATATAATTTTAGTTCTTTGCTATTAAACTTTTTAACCTGTTTTTTTCGTTAATTTCGGGGTTTTCAATCGCTTTTTGAAGCAAGTGTTCAAGCGTTTCTCCTACTTTTTTTCCCGAAATACCCGTTTCGGTTATTTCGTCGCCGCTTATTTCAAGGTCGGCTATGCGATAGGGCTCGTTTTTCAAAATAATATCGGCTATCTCCGCCTTGGCTGAGCCGATTTCTACGCCGAAAAGCGCCTTTTCCGCCTCCAAAAGGTCGCATAACCCCTTTTCGCCTATGTGCGACATATGCTTTTTAAGCGAAACTCGGTCAAGCGGCAATTCGGGGTTAAGCATATCGGCAATTTTGGTAACGGCTTTTTTGGTTTCGTTGTCCGATTTAAGCGCCGATAAAACCGTAAATGCGTCCCCGCCGCAAAGCGTTATCATTACGGCAAGCCGAGCCGTAAGGCCATCGGCTTTTTTAATGCTCGCTAAACGGTCGCAGCGGCAAAGCCCAACGTGACTAAGCCCGCCGTTGTTTATAATATGCTCGATAAGCTCGGGGCGGTTGCCCAAAATGGTTTTTTTAAGCTCGCTAAAAATCCTTTCGACGCTTACGTTTTTAAGGGTGTGGGAAAGCTTTTTTGCCGACGCAAGGGTGTTTTCCTCAATTTCAAAGTCAAGCGTTGACGCAAATCTTACGGCTCGCATAATGCGAAGCGCATCCTCGTCAAAGCGCTTTTCGGGGTCGCCGACGGTACGAAGGATTTTTGCCTTAATGTCGGCCTCTCCGCCGAAGGGGTCAATAATCCCTCTTTTCGGCGAATAGCCGATGGCGTTTACGGTAAAATCGCGTCTGCTTAAATCCGCTTTAAAATCGGCGGTAAACTCAACCTTGTCGGGACGTCGGTGGTCGGCGTATTCGCCGTCAATGCGGTAACGCGTAACCTCAATCGGGCTGTTATCAATCATAACCGTTACGGTGCCGTGCTTAATTCCCGTTTCGATAACCCTGTCGAACAGGCGGCAAATTTCCTCGCACGGCGCGCTTGACGCAACGTCGTAATCCTTTGGCGTTTCGCCTCTTAAGGTGTCGCGAACACAGCCGCCGACAAGCCAAGCCTCGTACCCGTTTTGTTCTATTTTGTCAATAACCTCGCCGACAAAAGCGGGTACAATAAAATTTTCCATAAAAAATGTCCCTTTCCGGTTGTTAAAATGTAAACAAAGTGGTATTATTAAAGGTAATGAATAGAAATAAGTTGCTTTATTCTTGTTTAGGAGCGGTTATAATGAAGCAGTTAAACGAATATGACAAGCTGATTGACAGCGCAAAAAAAATACACATGATAGGAATCGGCGGCGCAGGAATGTGCCCCCTTGCCGAAATTTTACTTAAAAAGGGATACGAGCTTACCGGCTCCGATAATAACCAAACCGATACTTTATCCCGAATTCAGTCGCTCGGTATTCCCGTTACCTTGGGCCATTTTCCCGAAAATGTCCACGGCGCCGATTTGGTAATTCATTCGGCGGCGATTATGAAGGATAACCCCGAGCTTTTGGAAGCGGCTCGCCTCGGTATCCCTACGTTAGAGCGTTCCTATTTACTCGGCGCGGTTACGCGAAAATTCGATAACGTAATCGGCGTTTGCGGTACCCACGGAAAAACCACCGTTACCTCTATGATAACACAAATTTTACAAGATGCAAACCTTTCTCCGTCGGCGGTTATCGGCGGAAAACTCCCTCTTATCGGCGCAAACGGTATTTGCGGCGATTCCGAAACGCTTGTTTGCGAGTCTTGCGAATATGTCGACACCTTTTTAAAGGAATCCCCCGATATTGCCGTTTTGCTTAATATCGACGAGGACCACATGGAATATTTTAAGACGGTTGACCGCCTTATTTCCTCTTTCCGTACCTTTATCGACTCGGCTACAAAATGCGCCGTTGTAAACGGAGACGACCAGCGCGCCATGATAGCCGCAAAGGAAGCCAAGGTAAAGATTATTACCGCGGGCGAAAGCGAAAATAACGATTATCGCGCCGTAAATATTTCTATGACCAAGGGCGGATTTTACGAATTTGACCTTTTAAGGAAAGACGAGCTTTTAACCCACGTTGTTCTCGGTTGTCCCGGCCGTCATAACGTTTCCAACGCCGTTTTGGCGTCGGTTGCGGCGCTTCTTTCGGGCGCAACGCCCGAGGATATCCGCTACGGGCTTTCCCGTTTCGGCGGCGCCGGTCGCAGATTTGAAATTTTGGGCCGACCGAAGGGCATTACAATCGCCGACGATTACGCCCATCACCCGAAGGAGCTTGAGGTTACGTTAAATACGGCGAAATCCATGGGCTTTAACCGAGTTTTCGCTGTGTTCCAACCCTTTACGTTCAGCCGAACGGTTATGCTTATGGACGATTTTGCCCGTGTGCTTAATATCGCCGATAACGTCGTTTTGGCGCAAATTATGGGCTCTCGCGAGGTTAACACCTACGGCGTTCACGTGTCCGAACTTTCCGAAAAAATCGACGGTTCGGTTTATTTCGATACCTTTGACGAAATTGCCGACCATATCGTAAAGGAAGCTAAAGAAGGCGACCTTGTAATAACCTTGGGCTGCGGCGATATTTACAAAGCGGCAAAAATAATGCTTAAAAAACTCGGTGAGTAATTATAAACTATAATAAAACCCGCGGCGGAAACAGATGTCCGTCGCGGGTTTTTGTTGTGTTTGTCAGTCCTTTGAATCGTAGTATGCGTTATCTTCGTAATAATTGCCCGGTATATAAAAATCGGGGAGTTGATTACTATCAAGCGGAATATAAATTTTTTCGTCCAAAATGTATTCGTAATCCGTACCCCATTTGGTTTCGGACGAATCCGTGATGCTGCATTCTACCGAAATCATGGGTTGACCCGCCTTTGCGACCTTGTCCTTGCTACCGCGTATAAACTCAGCAAGCTTAGTAAAGTCAACGTTATGGGCGTAAACGGGGTCGGTAAAGCTTGAGCCGTCGGCGTTTACGAGGTTAAGGAAACAAACGTCGAAATAGTTGCCATTATAGTCGCCGTCGATGCCTGCTGTATACTCCTCGGCGTAGTCGGCGATAGTGTCGAGCAGGGGAAGGGAGTGTTTATGGTTGGTTTCCATTATATAGTTAAATGCACTCGGCAGCTCTTCGGTTATGGGAATTCC
>JAFNUO010000051.1 GCA_017383985.1 Clostridia bacterium
ATGTAATAATTCATCCACTTAAACTAATAGGATTAATAGTAATATCCTTTATAGTCGGTTGCGTTTCGGGGGCTTATCCTGCACTGACCGCCGCAAGATTAAACCCCGTAGACGCTTTAGGCCGAAATTGATTGATTTTTTAGCTTAGTTGTACTATAATAATGAGGATATTTATATCCTCTACATAGGAGGTCCTGTATTATGTGTGGTATCGTCGGATTTGTTGGCAGCACAAACGCTGCTCCTATCCTACTTAATAATTTGGAAAAGCTCGAATACCGCGGTTACGATTCCGCCGGAATTTCGGTTATTGAAAACGGTTGTATTGTAACCAAAAAAGCTAAGGGCAGAATTGCAAATCTTAAGAAGCTAACTGATGACGGTAAAAACGTTAACGGTTGTTTGGGTATTGGGCATACTCGCTGGGCTACTCACGGCGAGCCTAACGACATAAATTCTCACCCCCATGAAAGCATGCACGGAAAATTCGCCGTTGTACATAACGGCATTATCGAAAATTACGTTTCGATACGTGAAAGCTTGACCAAAAAAGGGTTTAAGTTTATGTCGGAAACCGACACAGAAACGGTTACCCAGTTGCTTGAAAGCTATTACGACGGCAATATCATGGACGCTATTGTTAAAACGCTTCATATGATTGACGGGTCGTATGCGCTCGGCATCATTTGCAACGATTGCACCGATAAATTTTACGCCGTGAAAAAGGATAACCCGCTTATTATCGGGCTTGGCGACGGCGAAAATTATATCGCCTCCGACGTTACGGCGCTTATTGAGCATACTCGTAAAGTTTGTTATCTTGAGGACAACGAAATCGCCGTTATAAGCAAGGACTCCGTCCATATTTATAACTTGAACGGCGAAGAGGTTGAGGTTAAGGTTAAAGAGATCGACTGGAACATTAATGCGGCCGAAAAAGGCGGATATCCTCATTTTATGATGAAGGAAATAATGGAGCAGCCGAAGGTCATTCGTGACACAGTTACGCCCAGAATTAAAAACGGCGAGGTTGTTTTGGACGGAATTGAGCTTGACCGTTATCTTGATACGGTTAATAAAATTGTTATTACCGCCTGCGGCTCCGCTTATCACGCAGGGTTTGTGGGTAAATATGTGCTTGAAAAGCTTGCTCGTGTGCCGGTTGAGGTTGATTTGGCGTCGGAATTTAGATACCGTGACCCGATGATTAACAAAAACTCGCTTGTAATTGCGGTTAGCCAATCGGGCGAAACCGCCGACACGTTGGCGGCGCTTAAAGAGGCGAAACGCCGTGGTGCAAAGACTCTTGCCATTGTAAACGTTGTCTCAAGCGCCATTGCTACAACTGCGGACGATGTTATTTACACTTGGGCGGGCCCCGAAATTGCCGTTGCAACGACAAAAGCTTATTCGGCGCAGCTTACTGTGTTTTATTTACTGGCGATTTACATGGCAAGGCGTTTAGGTAAAATTGATGACGCTCGAAATGCTCAGCTTATCGCCGATTTACTTAAATTGCCCGAAAAAGTTGAAAAATTATTCGAACAAAAGACCGTAATTCAAAATATGGCGTCGCTGTATTTTAACGAAAAGCATATTTTCTTTATCGGACGTAATCTTGATTACGCTTCTGCTCTTGAAGGCTCACTAAAATTAAAGGAAATCTCTTATATTCACTCGGAAGCGTACGCCGCGGGAGAATTAAAGCACGGAACTATATCACTTATCGAAGAAGGCAGACTTGTTGTAGCCGTTGCTTGTCAAAATCAGCTATTCGAAAAAACGCTGAGCAACATCCGAGAGGTAAAAGCTCGCGGCGCCGACATTGTTGCTATTGTAGATGAAAGCAACACGGTTATTGAAAGCGAAACGGACAAGGTTTTGTATATTCCCTCAACCGACCCGCTTTTTACTGCGTCGTTGTCGGTTATTCCTATGCAATTTTTTGGTTATTATGTTGCCGCCGCAAACGGTTGCGACATTGACAAGCCGAGAAACCTCGCAAAATCAGTAACGGTTGAATAAAACTAATATAAGCGCGTTTGTTTCATATATCTTAAATAACCATAAAAAATCCACTCGACAAAACGGGTGGATTTTTTCGTGTAACAAATCACGCAACACTATCGTGTAGTTTTTTGTACAAAAAAGGCATCGGATTAACCGATGCCTTAATTTTTTAACTATTTTAAACACACCTTCAAAATTGAACAATACGAAGTGGACCTGAGAAAGGAGTATACATTGGTTTGTGTATACAAAGAAGGTCAAGCACTCGACCGATTAGTACTGCCAAGCTAAATGCCTCACGGCACTTACACACGCAGCCTATCAACCCGGTAGTCTACCGGGGGTCTCTCTGACTAAAAGTCACGGGAAATCTAATCTTGAGGCTGGCTTCACGCTTAGATGCTTTCAGCGTTTATCCAATCCGAACATAGCTGCCCAGCTATGCCACTGGCGTGACAACTGGTGCACCAGA
>JAFNUO010000052.1 GCA_017383985.1 Clostridia bacterium
CAGCTCGACAAGAATTTCATCTCGTTCAAGACGGCTGATGAGAATACGTGCATTGTTATACCCGGTTATATATGTCGGGTCACCGCTCATAAGGTAAAAAACCAACTGGTTAATAGGATTATAGCCCTTTTCTTTAAGAGCGTTGTACACCAAAACGAGCGTCTTTCTGATTTCTCTTTCTCGCTCATCTCCGAGCGAAAACTGTATGGTTTTATCCAGCATGATACTCACCTCTTAAGTTATAATTTACACTAAAATGCCGTAAGTTACAAGTATTTTTTTATAATTAACTAAATTTTTATAATTTCAGGACATTTTAAGCATTTCTTCGACAATTTTATTTATAATTTTCGGTTCTCCCCTGCCGCAAAGCTCTTTCATGGTAAGGCCGACAAGGTTTCCGAAAACCTGTTTTTTGCCGTTTTTAAAGTCGGCCACCGCTTTTGGGTTATCTAAAATAACCTTTTCGACGGCCGATTTTATTATATCGGGGTCGGTAATTTGGGAAAGGCCGTTTTCGTCAACATAACGGTCGATATCAATATTTTCGCCGAACGCCACCGACATTATTTCGCGAGAAATTTTGCGGCTTACCTCTCCGTTTTCGCAAAGAGCAATAATTCGGCCGAGCTTTTCGGGGGTAAGGCAACTTTCGGAAAGGCTTATTTGGCGTAAATTAATTTCACCCATTACGTCGCGGATAATTCGGTTAGCCGCTTCCCTTCGATTGCCGCAAAAGGCCGCCGTTTTTTCAAAAAATTCGGCAACGCATTTATCGGAAACAAGGATTTCGGCGTCGGTATCGGATAAGCCAAAGTCGGAAATATAAAGCCTCTTTTTAGTTTCGGGAAGTTCGGGCAAAGACAGTTTTATTTCGTCAATAAGGCTTTTTTCAACGCTTACTGCGGGCAAATTAGAGTCGGGGAAAAAGCGGTAATCCTCCGCTTGTTCCTTGCTTCTCATGACGTAAGAAACGCCCTTTAAATCGTCAAAACGTCGGGTTTCTTGGTCAACCGCGCCGCCATTTTCGATAATTTCACGTTGGCGCTTTTCTTCGCAATTTATCGCGTGAGCAACCGCTTTAAAAGAATTAAGGTTTTTCGTCTCGGTTCGCGTCCCCAACGGCTCGCCGATTTTATGTACCGACAAATTTACGTCGACACGCATTGAGCCCTCCTGCATTTTGCAATCGGAAACGCCGAGATAAAGCATAGTAAGGCGCAACGCTTCAAGAAAGGCGACCGTTTCCTCCGCCGAGTTCATATCGGGGTCGGTTACAACCTCGATAAGCGGCACTCCCGCTCGGTTATAATCGATTTTAGTTACGCCGTCGCCGTGTATAAGTTTGCCTGCGTCATCTTCAAGATGGATTTCGCGGATACCGACGGTTTTTGTTTTGCCGTTATGAAAAAAAGTCAACTTGCCGTTTAAACAAAGCGGACAGTAAAACTGAGACACCTGGTAGCCGTTAGGCATATCGGGATAAAAATAATTTTTTCGGTCGAAAACTATCCTTTTGCTAATACCGCAATTAAGAGCAAGTCCCGCCATTAAAGCATATTCGACAGCCCTTTTGTTTAGAACGGGTAACGAGCCGGGTAACCCCAAACAGGTTGGACAACAAAGAGTATTCGGCGACGCCGCAAAGCGGTTTTCGCAACCGCAAAACAGTTTTGTTTTAGTGGCAAGCTCAAAATGCACCTCTAAGCCGATTACGGTTTCATACATTTCCCGTCACCGCCTTTGGCATAACTTTGTACCATTCCGTTTTTGACTCATACGCCGAGGCAAAGCCTAAAACCGCCGCATCGTCAAAGCGCTTGCCGATAAACTGAAACCCTATCGGCATATCGTTTTCGGCGAAACCGCAGGGTACCGAAATAGCAGGCAATCCCGCAATATTAGCCGAAACGGTAAATATGTCGGCAAGGTAATGCTTTAACATATCGTTTTCCTCGACGCCGATTATTCCCGCCGAAGATGGCGCAGTTGGGCACATTATTATATCGTATTTTTCAAACTTCTCGTCAAAAGCGGACTTAACCTCTTGCTTAACCTTTACGGCTTTATTATAGTAATTTTCGTAATTTTCGGAGGTTATGGCCATAGTTCCGAGCATTATTCGTTTTTTAACCTCTTTACCAAAGCCTTGACTGCGCGATTTTGTAATCATGTCCTCTACCCCGTCAAATTTGGCGGCGCGATAGCCGTATTTAACGCCATCAAAGCGGGACAAATTGGTACTTGCTTCGGCGTTCGAAATTACATAATAGCACGGAACAACATGTTTTAACACCGGAAAATCAAAAAACTCGATTTCGCAGCCCATTTTTTCCATCTCGTCAACCGCCGTCAAAAAAGCCGATTTAACAAGCTTGTCCACTCCCTCGCCAACACATTCGCGAGGGATGCCGACTTTTTTACCCTTAACCGAAAGCGACAATTTATCGGCAAAGCTGTTTTTTACGCCGATATAGGTACTGTCGCGGGTATCGTTTTTTGAAATTATATCAAGTAAAGCGGCGCAATCGGCCGTATCTCTTGCGCAGACGCCGATTTGGTCAAACGAATGGGCATATGCGACAAGGCCGTAACGCGAAACGGCGCCGTAGGTAGGCTTCATGCCGAAAATTCCGCACATTGAGGCGGGTTGGCGCACCGAGCCGCCGGTATCGGAGCCAAGGGCAAAAGGCACAAGACGCGCCGCAACGGCCGCCGCCGAGCCGCCCGACGAGCCGCCGGGAACACGGTTTAAATCCCACGGGTTATGAACGGCACCGAAATAGGACGTGTCGTTCGTTGAGCCCATGGAAAATTCGTCTAAATTCGTTTTGCCGATAATGACCACGCCCGCGTTTAAAAGATGCTCTACGGCGGCGGCATTATACGGCGACACAAAATCCTTAAGCGTTTTTGAGGCGCAGGTGTTTTTTATGTCTTTTACACAAATGCAATCCTTTACGGCGACGGGTACCCC
>JAFNUO010000053.1 GCA_017383985.1 Clostridia bacterium
AATACCGATATCTGAAGCAAGAATTGCTTTTTCAATTTCTTTTAATGTGGAGGCGTCCCACGGCTGAATTTGGAGCATACGGGCTTCGGGTACCGAAACGGCCGCCATCTGAATAATTGGAGTAGGTGTTCCGTAATAGTCAACGGTTACGCGGTCTAAAATGGCAGGATTAGCTCTTCCTGCGCGGATTGAGCCGTATTCTTTTTCAAGAGCGGCAACGGTTTTGTTCATTTTTTCTTCGGCAGTATTAAACAATTGATTCATAATGATTCTCCTTGAAAGTTATTTTACAATAGTTCCGATTGTTTCGCCGCAAATAGCGCGAACAATATTATTCGGGTCGTTAAGGTTAAATACAAGTATCGGAATATCGTTATCCATACAAAGCGAAGCAGCGGTGCTGTCCATAACGTGAAGGCCTTGATTAAGGACGTCGATATAGTGAAGCTCGTCATATTTTTTACAATTGGGGTTAAGCTTCGGGTCGCTATCGTATACGCCGTCAACGTTTGTAGCCTTGAAAATGATGTCTGCGTCGATTTCAGCGGCGCGTAAAGCGGCGGCTGTATCGGTCGAAAAGAAGGGATTTCCGGTACCGCAACCGAAAACTACTACTCTTCCTTTTTCAAGGTGTCTAACTGCTTTGTTTCTGATGTACGGTTCGGCTATTTGTTGCATTGAGATGGCCGTTTGAACTCTAACGGGAACCTCAAGTTGTTCAAGAGCGTCGCCAAGCGCCAAAGCGTTAATTACAGTAGCAAGCATGCCCATATGGTCGGCACGTGTACGGTCCATTTTGCCGCTTGTTCTTCCGCGCCAAAAGTTTCCGCCGCCAACAACGACAGCAACCTCGGCTCCTAAATCAACGCAATCTTTTATACTCTTACATACGTTAAGAACGGTATCGAAATCAAGTCCGAAACGCTGTTCCCCTGCCATTGCTTCGCCGCTTACTTTTATAAGTACTCTTTTATATTTCAGTTGCATAGTACCACTCCTATAATTTATACATCTATTTTACAATATTTATTCCGTAAAGTAAAGCATAATAACTTAAATTACGAAAAAAATAACCTGACTTAGAGCAATCACTCAAAGTCAGGTTAAAAAGCATTAATTATTTCATCATGCTGGCAACTTCATCAGCGAAGTTGTCGCTTCTCTTTTCAAGGCCTTCACCCTTTTCAAGACGAGCATATTTAACGAGCTTGATATCGCCGCCAAGCTTCTTGGCAACCGATTCAATGTACTTACCAACGGTGAAATCGCCGTCTTTAACATAGGTCTGCTCAAGCAAGCAAACTTCGGAGAAGTATTTGCCCATTTTACCCTCAACGATTTTAGCAAGAACCTGTTCAGGCTTGTTAGCCATTTTCGGGTCTTCCTTCATCTGAGAAATCATGATTCCCTTTTCATGCTCAATGGTTTCGGCCGGAACAGAATCACGGTCAAGAAAAGCAGGATTTGCGGCAGCAATCTGCATAGCGATATCCTTGGTAAGAGTCTTAAATTCAGCAGTAGCAGCAACTTCAGCAGTTGTGTCAAAGTTAACAAGAACGCCGATTTTACCGCCGCCGTGTACGTAGGAGCCTACGTTGCCTTCGAAACGCTCAAAACGTCTAATTTTAATGTTTTCGCGAACTGCGAGGAAGAGATCCTGAACAGCTTCGTTAACGGTTTTGCCGTCAAGAGCGCAGTTACCGAGAGCTTCAACATCAGCCGGATTCTGCTCAGCAACAACCTGAGCTACCTTTAAGGTGAGTTCCTTAAAGAGGTCTCCGCCTGCAACGAAGTCGGTTTCTGCGTTAATTTCAACAGCAGCAGCTACGCCGTCAGCCTCGTAAACGAGAACTGCGCCCTCGGCAGCGATACGTCCTGCCTTCTTCGCCTGCTGTGCAAGGCCTTTTTCTCTAAGGAAATCAACGGCCTTTTCCATATCACCGTCACATTCGGTGAGAGCCTTTTTACAATCCATCATTCCGCAACCGGTTTTTTCGCGGAGCGCCTGTACGTCTTTAGCTGTAAATGCCATGTTTTTCGTCCTCCAATAAATATAGTTTTAAAGAGAAAAAACAGCACCCGCCCGCTCGGGGCGAGCACTGTAAAATTTAATTATTCAGCGTCAACAGTTTCTTCAGCCGGAGCTTCTTCAATAGCAGCTGAACCCTGCTCGCCCTGACGTCCTTCGATAACGGCAGAAGCCATAGCAGAAGCGATGAGCTTAACGGCGCGAATAGCGTCGTCGTTACCCGGGATTACATAGTCGATTTCGTCGGGGTCACAGTTGGTGTCAACGATAGCAACAATCGGAATACCGAGCTTCTTAGCTTCAGCAACAGCGATTCTTTCCTTGCGCGGGTCAACAATGAACAATGCGCCGGGGAGCTGCTTCATATCCTGGATACCGCCGAGGAACTTTTCAAGCTTTTCAATTTCGAGCTTAAGTTTAATAACTTCCTTCTTGGGAAGAAGCTCAAAAGTGCCGTCCTCTTCCATTTTGCGGAGCTGATTAAGTCTCTTAATTCTGAGCTTAATTGTGGTGAAGTTTGTCATCATACCGCCAAGCCAGCGAGCGTTGACAAACGGCATATCGCAACGGATAGCCTCTTCCTTGATAGAATCCTGAGCTTGTTTCTTTGTTCCAACGAAAAGAACGGTTTTACCTTCCATAGAAAGGTCACGTACGAAGTTGTACGCGGTTTCGAGATACTTAACGGTTTTCTGCAAGTCGATGATGTAGATACCGTTACGCTCGGCGAAAATGTACTCAGCCATTTTCGGGTTCCAGCGTCTTGTCTGATGTCCGAAGTGAACACCTGCTTCAAGAAGCTGCTTCATAGAGATTACTGACATTTTGTTTTCCTCCTTTGGTTTTTAGGCCTCCGCCGAAATCAACTTTAACAGCTACCGTTAAGGCACCTGCCGTTAAATCAATCGGCGTGTGAAATATTGGCACCATATGATTTTATCACATGGTGCCGAAAAAAGCAAGAATTATTTTATTTTTTTTAATTTCCCAAAAATCGCGACAAAAACGAGCGTCTTGGCGGCGGAAAATTGCCGTGGCATCGGACAAGAATAGTATCTTCCCCAATAATTTCAATATCCTGCCACGGAATTATCATATCGTCGCATCTTCCAAGCAAGCCAAAGCATTTTAGTCGCCCGAATATAACAATAGCAACAACACAGGCATTAACCGTGTCAACTTCAACATCGGAGACACAGCCGAGAATTGCTCCGTTATGTAAGCAAACTACCTCTTTATTTCTCAAGTCCTGAATTCGGCAATTCATATGCAATCACTCCCCTTACATTCTAATATGCAAGGGACAATCGCAAAGATTACTTAATTATCTGTCCTTGAATTTACTGCTGCGTACGGGGTGACGGAGCTTACGGAGAGCCTTTGCTTCAATTTGGCGAATACGCTCACGTGTAACTTGGAACTGGAGTCCGACCTGCTCAAGGGTATGGCAACGTCCATCCTCAAGTCCGAAGCGCAAACGAATAACAGCCTCCTCGCGGGGAGTTAAGGTTTTAAGAACGCTGTCGATATCTTCGTTTGTAATAGTTTTGAGGGCAGCCTCGTCGGGAGCAAGAGCATCTTCGTCACGAATAAAGTCCATAAGGCGGCTATCTTCCTCGGGACCGATAGGAGTTTCCATTGAAACGGTCTCCTGAGCAACTCGCATAATTTCTCTTACGCGCTCAATCGGCAAATCCATAGCCTCGGCAATTTGTTCCTCCGAGGGTTCACGGCCGTTTTCGTGTAAAAGCTGGCTTTGAGCCTTTTTAAGGCGGTTAATGGTCTCAACCATATGAACCGGAATACGGATTGTACGAGCTTGGTCAGCGATAGCGCGGGTAATAGCCTGTCTAATCCACCAAGTTGCGTAGGTAGAGAACTTAAATCCCTTTGTATAATCGAATTTTTCAACGGCTTTAATAAGTCCGACGTTACCTTCCTGGATAAGGTCAAGGAAATACATTCCACGTCCTACATAACGTTTTGCAATACTTACAACAAGACGTAAGTTGGCCTCAGCAAGGCGCTTTTTAGCCCCTTCATCGCCGTCGATAATCTTTTTAGCAAGTTCAATTTCTTCATCAGAAGAAAGAAGAGGAACTCGTCCGATTTCTTTAAGATAAAGCTTAACCGGGTCGTCAAGCGAGGCGTTATCGGAAACCGAAAGCTCTTCAATTGATTCTTCAACGTCGTTGTTTTCTACCTCATTATCGAGCTCTTGCAAGTCCTCTGTGGTAGGTTCATCGCCCATTACGTCAAGATTTTCGACAACCGACAAGTCGTCTATATCGTTTGACGCAGAAAACTTTTCGTTAATTCCTCTTAAATCGAAATCTTCAACGCCTTCGCCGTGCTTATCGTATTCCATATCAGTGTTCTTGTTCATTTACTTGCTCCCTCTTTTTTTATCTGTTATTCTTTTTATGCTTGCGGCCCAGTCACTTTCAGAAGCGCTGTCGGCCGCTTTTTTAATATCTTGTTCGCCTAAAATAACCTTTACGCAATCGTCTACCTGCTGTTTATTGGTATCAAGGGACAACCTTTTGTTGAATATCCCAACTATTTTACCCATTTCGTCGGGCGTAAATTCCGAGCTGAAGTAAGAAATATCGGGCGTTTTTCCGTTTTCAAGCAAATCGCACAGATATTTATATACTCTTCCATTAAACGTTGTAACGAAATCATCGGCTTTTATAAGCGAAAAAACATATTCATATAGCGACGGGTCACTAAACAGTAACGCCAAAATTGTCTCTTCCGCCATAGCGGCACGAGTATTAAATCGCTTTTCGGGATTAACGCGGTCGGTTGATACAGGTCGGCTGATTTCCTTATTAATGTGCTGTTTTCTCTCATTGTTTAAACGGGATTTAAACATAACATTAATTTGGCGTATTAAAACGTCCTTTGAAACACCGAACTCGTCGGCAACTCGGCCCGTATAAAGGTCGCGTGCTATCGGGTCATCGGTTTGAGACAACACCTGGGAAATTTGCTTTAATGCGGAAAGTTTGCCGTCGTCGGTGGTTATATCAAACTTAGCTTTAGCGGCCGAAATTTTATATTCAATATCGTTATTTGCTCCATCAAGAAGCGCTTGGAAACGACCTGCGCCGAATTTTTTTATAAATTCGTCGGGGTCCTTGGCGCCGTCAACCCGTAAAACGCGTATATTCATACCCGTAGATTTTAAAATCTCGATGGTTCGGTTGGTTGCCTTTTGTCCCGCCTCGTCGGCGTCAAGCGTTACGATTATTTCGTCGGTATATCTTGAAAGCAGTCTCGCCTGCTCCTGGGTAAAAGCAGTTCCGCAGGCGGCAACGGCGTTATCAAACCCCGCTTGGTGCAACGCTATAACGTCCATATATCCTTCCGCAAGAATTATGCCCTTATGCTTAGAGTTTTTGGCGTAATTGAGCGCATATAAGACCGTACTTTTTTTATAAACGGGAGTATCGGAGCTATTTATATATTTTGCAACCGACTTGTCCTCGTTGTTAATTCTTCGGCCGCCAAAAGCTATTACGTTCCCTCTTAAATCAATAATCGGGTACATCGCCCTGCCACGGAAACGGTCATAATAGCCGTTACTGCTTTTTCTTTTGGAAATTAAATCGGCCTGGAAAATAAGATCGTCGGTAAAGCCCAATCCTCGCAAATGCTTATATAAAGCGTCCCACGATTCGGGAGCATAACCAAGTCCGAAATGTTTTATTGTTTTTGCCGAAAGCTCTCTTTCTTTAAAATAATCGAGCCCGACTTTTCCCTCGGGAGTTTTAAGCTGTTCATGAAAAAATCTTGCCGCTGCGCGATTGATTTCGTATATTTTTACGCGTAGCTTTTGCATGGTATCGTCATAACCCGATTCAGGCATTCGCATACCGCAACGGTCAGCCAAAAAACGTACCGCTTCGATATAATCAAGATTTTCAATCCCTCTTATAAAGGTTATTGGATCCCCTCCTGCGCCGCAACCGAAGCAATAATATGAATTGCTTGACGGATAAACGGTAAAGGACGGGGATTTTTCGCTATGAAACGGGCAAAGTCCTACCGAGGTACTTCCCCTTCGTTTAAGGGTTACGTATGACGAGACTACCGATTCAATATCGTTACGCTGTCGTAATTCTTCAATAAATTCGTCAGGTATTCTCATCAAATTTCCCTCCTTTATTTTTGCCAAGATTTCGGAATATACATCTCGCTAAAAAGTAAAACGGCGTATCGGTCGGTCATACCGGCTATATAGTCAAGTGTTGCTCTTTCGACGCCGTCCTTTTCTCTTATATAATCGTACTCAGACGGTAGTTTATCGCTATTTGTGGTATAGTAAGAAAACATGCGTTTAATCATGTCGTCAACCTTGATTTCTTCGCCTTTTGCAACAGGATTAAGGTAAACGCGCTCGTACAAAAATTTAAGCAGCTTGTCGGCGTTTTCGTTAACCTCGGCCTCCATACCGATTGAGTCGGTACCGTTGCTTATACATGAATTGACCATTGTATTAATTCTTGCCGATTTAGTATGGCCAAGAACGTCGGTTATTTCCTTTGGAATATCGTTTTCGCAAAGAATTCCCGCGCGAATTGCGTCGGAAATATCGTGATTAATATATGCAATTCGGTCGGAAAGACGTACTATTCGACCTTCAAGTGTATCGGCTTCTTCGCCGCAAGTATGGCGCAATACGCCGTTTCTTACTTCGTTAGTAAGGTTAAGCCCCTTGCCGCCTTTTTCAAGAATATCAATTACTCGTACGCTTTGCTCATAATGGCGAAAGCCTATTTCCGAGCAATCATCAAGGGCTCTTTCTCCCGCATGACCAAACGGAGTATGTCCCAAATCGTGGGCAAGCGCTATCGCCTCGGTCAAGTCCTCATTAAGAGCAAGAGCGCGGGAAATAGTACGTGCAATTTGGGCAACCTCAAGAGTATGGGTAAGACGGGTGCGATAATGGTCAAGCTCAGGTGATAAAAAAACTTGGGTTTTATGTTTAAGGCGGCGAAAAGCCTTACTGTGAATTATGCGATCTCTATCCCTTTGAAAACAGGTACGGATGTCGCAAGGAGCTTCCGCTTTTTGGCGCCCCAAAGAGCTATCACTGAAACAGGCCTTATCGCATAATATTAGCCGTTCGTTATGTTCAATACGTTCTCGTATACAACCGAAATTACTCATTTTATCACCGCCTATTATATTATTCGACAAAATTGTTTGAACTCCTTTTTAAAAAGGTAAAAATTTTTCGGATTTTTTTATAAGTTCAATTTTTCCGTTTGAAAGTTCGGTAAGACGGTTTTCAAAACCCGATAAATTATCGCTTTTAACGTAAAAGTTTATTTTAACATCGTCTTCAAAAACGCTGGTTATATCTTTACATTCTTCGTTATTAAGAAAAACCTGAATTGTACCATAGCTGCTATAATCGCAGGATAAAAAGCATTCGGTAGCGGGAGTCATTAACACCGGTTTTGCCGCTTCAATGGCAAGAGCGGCGCTATGAGAATAGGCGCGGACAAGTCCACCCGTACCAAGCAACACTCCGCCGAAATAACGAGTTACGACCACAAGCACGTCGCAAAGCCCCTGCTTTTCAATTACGTCAAGAACCGGCATTCCCGCCGTTCCTTGAGGTTCGCCGTCGTCCGAAAAGCGTTTTACGTTTCCTTCTCGTAAAATATACGCAAAAACGTTATGCTTTGCGTCCCAGTATTCGCTTTTAAGCTCGGAAACGATACGCTCGGCCTCTTCCCTATTATTTACGGGAAAAGCGGAGCCGATAAAACGGGAGCGCTTTTCAACAAATTCGGTTTTCGACCTTTTTCCAATTGTGAGGTATTCTTTCATAATATCCTCCATGATATAACAAAGAATTCCGCAACCGTTAACGGCTGCGGAATTAGCAAACAACTTTTGTTAATTGCGAGCAATTATTTGTCCTGCAAATTGAAACGCTTTTTAAATCTATCAACACGTCCGCCGGTATCAACTAATTTCTGTTTTCCGGTGTAGAAAGGATGGCAGTTTGAGCAAATATCCAAACGGATGTTCTCCTTTGTTGAACGGGTTTCGAACTCAGCGCCGCAAGCACATCTAACGGTTGTTTTCTCGTACTTCGGATGGATTCCTTCTTTCATCAATTGTCACCTCTTTCACATACTTATGTCAATAACGAAACTATAATAGCACATCAATTCCATATTTGCAAGCATTTTTTTATTTTTTTGATAATTTCTGCGCAAAAAACTTTAAATACTGTATCCAAGCGAAATTTCTTTGCCCAGCGAAAAGGAATAAATAAGACAATCTTCAACAGGTAAACCGTACGTGTTGTTCATGGCCTTAGCGTACAATTCGAGCTGAGCCGAATAGCGGGAAACAAGCTCCTCCCTTTCGTTCACGCGGTCGGTCTTGTAATCAATAACGGTAATTTTTCCGTCTTTTATCACAACGCAGTCGGCTACGCCTTGAACGGTCACCTTTTCGTCGCTTTCAATCGAGTTGTCCAATTCATTAACCGACATCTCGTAAATAAACCTTTGCTCACGCAAAACGGTGTCAGCGTTTTTAATCAAGGCATAAACCGAACCATTAAAGAAGGCGGCGATTTTATTTTTGTCAATATATTCGGCCTCTTTTTCAGTAAATACTCCGTTTTCAGTAAGGCGCAAAATCTCATCCTCGATGCTTTTTTCCGCTCCAATAAAATCGCATTTTTCCATGAACCTATGCATAAGAGTACCGCGCATAGACGCCGACATTCCTCCCGTATTCATAAACGACGGCTTTTTGGTACAGTAATAACGCTCATAGGTTTCCCTTTCCGCTAAACCGGAAGCAGAATATTTGGAATTTATGCCGAGAATTTTTTCATAAGGATACTCAAAAGATAATTTTTCGTTAATTTCGTTATAATCAATTATCTCTTTTTCGACCTCCTCAACCGCACCCTCCGTAATCTCAACAACATCGTCGGATTTAATAAGGTTGAATTTATAACCGAAATCGCCGGAAAACGCAAATTCAGCCGAATTATCTTTAAGCTCGCCGATTTTAAAGCAGTCGCTTATTGCGCTCATAGCCCAATCAAAATACGATTTTTGCTGTTTTATTTGAGCAGCCGAAACGGTATTTTTAGATGAATACTTGGCTATTTTCTCCTCCGCATTATCTAAAACGGAAAGCATAATAAGCCTGTTCTGCGCCCTGGTCATAGCTACGTACAAAAGTCTTGTTTCCTCCGAAACCGAATCCTTTTTCATAGCAAGGGCAACGGCTTCTCGGGCAAGGGTTGTTTTCTTAATACGGGTTACGTTGTTAAAGGCTCTTAAGCCTATGCCGTATTTGGGATGTAAAACAACGCTATTTGAACAATCTCTTAAATTAAACTCGTTCGAAAAGTTTACGATAAAGCAAATCGGCGCCTGCAATCCTTTTGACCCGTGAATTGACATTATCTTAACCGAGTTTAAATCTCCAACGGTATATTTACGGTTAATATCGCGTTTTGATGAGGTTGTTCGGTCAATATAATTAACAAATCCCGATAATCCGCCAAAATTATTCTTTTCGTATGATTTTGCGTATTCTATGAAATAAAGTAAATTCGTCTTTTTAATTTCGCCGTTTTCGGTCGAAAGCATAATTTGGGTCAACATAGAGTCGTCCAAAATACGGCTCACAAGCGACGACACCGACATTGACGCCGACCATCTTCGGTAAAGCTTAATTTTATCAAGCATAGCCGCTACTCTTGGGTTGCCGTCTTTTTCCGCCTCGAAAGCGGAATACAAGGACATTTTTTTATGATTATGCCTAATATTAGCAACCTCATCGGGGCTTATCGCAAAAATCGGCGACAACGCAACGGCAAGCATAGAAATATCTTTTATCGGATTATTTACAACCTTTAAAAGATTAATAATCATGCATATTTCAGGCAAAACAAAGTATCCCGTTTCTACCTCTGAGCTTACGGGTATTCCCGCCTTTTTAAAGGTATCAACAAAATCCTGAGTTTTGTTTTTAAGCGAACGCATCATTATAAAAATATCGCTGTATTCAACCGGTCGCATAACGCCGTTTGATGAAATACACTCTATGCCGACCGTATTTTTGATATAATTTACGATATACTCGGCCTGTAAAACACAATCGTTGCGGTCGCTGTCGGTGGAGTCAATAACGTCAAAGCTAACCAACCCGTTATCCTCTTCGGAAAAGTTTCCAAGCGGAACAAGTCTGTCCTCGTCATTGTAGTCCATTCCCGCTACACTTTTGACCATAATTTTTTTAAAAATGTAATTTACAAACTCACAAATTTTTGCGTTGCTGCGGAAATTTCCGCTTAAAATAATTTTGCTTTTTTCCGAAGTTCCATCATAAACGGGATAACTATTTTTCTTTTCAAGAAAATTGATAGGATTTGCTTTGCGAAAATTGTAAATACATTGTTTTACGTCTCCAACGGTAAATAAGTTTTCTCCGTTATTTGAAACGGCGTTAAATATTTCGTTTTGGAGGTCGTTTGTGTCCTGATATTCGTCAACAAGGACATCGCAGTATCGTGAACAAATGCTTTCGGCAAGCGGCGTTTTCTTAGGGATATCTTCGCTTGTATCGACAAGAAGTTCAAGCGCAAAATAGCTTATATCCGAAAAATCAAACAAGTTCTTTTCTTTTTTAATTTTAAGCAAGTTTTCGGAATAACGTCTTACTACTTCAATAAGCTTACTGATATGCGGAGAAATTTCGCTTATCTGTTTATCCAATTCACCTGAAGAATCAATAAGCTTGGCTTTAATTGCTTTAACGATTTTTCCTATATTGCCTTTTTCGGTTTTTAAACGTTCTTTTGCTTCCTCGTCGCAACCCTTTTCAACCTTAATGTTGGGAACGGAGTAGCAGTCACAAGCGGTAATTATTGAATCCCATTCGCCGTTTTCGGCAAGTTGGTTAACCGTTTTAAAAAATTCACGGCAATAACTAAAAATATCAAAAGTATTACCTAAACCGATAAAATTATCAAATTCTTCAAAAAGCGAGTTAACTTTTAAATACCATATTTCGGCCGTTTCCTTACATTCTTCTAAAACAATATCTTTCCAAATTGACCTTTCAAAAGAAAAATCGGTATACTGTTTTTCGATTTCATTAAGCCATTTATCGGGATAAGGCAAGGTACGTGTAAAGTTAAAAATGCTAATTACCGCTTCTTTAAAACGACGCTCGTCTTCATCCGCACCAAGCATATCAAGAAGCTTAAAAAAATCTTCATCGTCATTCGCGTAATAACTGTCAATTACCTCGTTCATGGCGCTGTCGCTAAAAAGAGCAAGTTGAGAACTTGCGGCTATATTAAAATCGGGTTTTATATCAAGTTGAGTGAAATTCTCTCTTACAAGATTGTTGCAAAATGAATCGGTTGTGCAAATAGAAGCGCTTTCGAGTAACATTTTTTGTTTTGCCGCTCTTATGTTTTCCTTATCCTCGTCAATCACCTTTTGAAGAGCGTCGGAAATTCGCTTTCTCATTTCGGCGGCAGAGGCGTTTGTAAACGTAACAACCAACAAGCGGTCGATATCAACGGGATTATCGCCGTTTAAAACTCGGTCAATTACCCTTTGGGTTAAAACCGCAGTTTTTCCCGAACCCGCCGCCGCGGAAACAAGAACGTTGCCTCTTGCCTTTACGGCATCGTTTTGTTCACGAGTCAGTTTCATTCATTATCGCCTCCATTCTTATGTTATCAAGAGCGTTTGAGTCCGACGGAACGGTTTCGACGTTTACGTTTGCGCTAAGGCAAACCGAGCTATAATCGCAAAAATCGCACGGACTATAACCGCCCGTCTTAACGGGAGAACGTGATATATCTCCCCCGTTCATTCGGTCAACCTTATCACGAACAACCTCTATAACCTTGCGTTTTATGTTCTTGAAATCGTCGCTTGATATAAGCACTTTTGAGCTATACGCGCCCTTTTTATCGTATTTATAGGGTATAAATCTTCCCTTCGCTTCGGGTTCCATAGCCTCCGGAATCATGTTTTCAAAAAGCACAAGTCCGTTCATGGCATATGAATTATTATCCTTTAACCCCGCTTTATCGCTATATTCATTTCGCCTTACGGGCATATAAAGTATACCCGCACATTCGGTATTTCCGCTTTGGTCCGAATCGGCAATAGAATAAAGGTAAAGCAACATTTGGAGATTAAGTCCGTAAAGTATTTCGGATAAATTAAATAATTTCTTGCCCGTTTTGTAATCAATTACTCTTACGTACGATTTTCCGTCCTTTTCCAAAATGTCAACTCGGTCTACCGTACCGATAATCATTGCGCTTCCCGTTTCGGTATCAATTTTTATGGGTTTAATCTCGCCGTCGGGTAAGATAGATTGCTCGAACATAACCGGCTCAAACTCGGTTTGGGCCAATTCGGCGCCGATATTTCTTAAAACGTCAAAAAGAAGCTTTTTAATTCGCTCAACCGTAAAGACAAATTCTTTATTCTCGACGTCAAAGCCGGCAAAACGGGAGCTTATATATTCTTTTACGGAAATTTCAATTTCCTCGGTAAGGTTTTCGTCAGTTATTTCGTTAAGCTTTGAAACATACTTTTTAATCAACTTTTCCAACACATAATGTGAAATAGTGCCACGCTGCATTGCGTTAATTCTTGCTTGTTCAACGGGTTTTGCGTGAATATCGTATCGGCAAAAATGACTAAACGGGCATTTGCTATAGGTTTCAAGCCTTGACGGAGAAATAGTTATATCATTACCGTGCAATTTTACCGCCGTTGACGGCGATACACTTTCGGCAATCCCCTTTCTTGCCGTTTCGATAAAGTTAATTGAATTTTTTAAATTCTCGTCATCAATTTTATCATAATCGCAGGAAACGGTATCATAGTTTTCGGCAAAAAACTCAAAGGCCGCAGCAGCAGATTCAAACCTATCTTTTCTACATTCGCTTTCCAAAACAAAGTTAATGCCGTTAAGCTTATCGAGCATATCGCTTACAAAATCGGAACGAATGGTTTGGTGATTTTCTTTATCAAAAAGATGGTATGTAACATAAACTCGCTCGCTTGCGGAACAAACCGAGCTATATGCGGCATATCGTTCCTTAACCGAGTCGGTTGTTACTCGGTCATTAATTTCAATTCCGCTTTCGATAAGGGCAGCACGGTCGTTAATAGTAAGCAAGCCTTTATTAGACGGCGGCATAGGCATTTCACGGTAGTTTGCACCCAAAACAAAAACAATTTTTGGGTCACAGGGGCGAATACGGTAAGCGTCGCCAATCATAACCTCGTCAATACGCGCAGGAATTGTACTCAAAGCGTCACATTTAAGCAACATTTCAATTGTTTCAACAAGTTCCTTTGGCGAAGTATAAACCCCGCAAACCGCAACCGTTTTATCCATTAAATCGGCAAAAAAGTCCCAACTTTTATACTGTAATTCGGCCAAAAAAAGATTTCCGTCGGCCTTAAGCTCGGCGGCATATTCCTTAAGCTTAACGTCGGTTTTTGATTTTAAAATTAAATTAAACAGTTCGGAGCAAATTTTACGCGTTTCGTTGGTTTCAACCGCTTTTTTAAGCGGAAAAATAAAATCAACCGCCTTTTGGCGCAAATCGTTAATTTCCGCAAGCTTTTCTTCATTAAATGCGCAGTCAATTCCGTCGGGGTTACATTCCCACTCTTCTTCCCACGAGTTATAACCTTTGTTCCAAACAAAAACATAGTTTTCAAGCTTTGAAACCTCGTCAATATCCATAATTGACAACGGAGATTTTAAAAAATTAAACACATTTTCTTGCAAAAATCCCGAAACGGCCGTTTTAAGCATACTTACCGCATAAGAAATAAGCATTAAATCGTTATTATCGGCTCGTTTATCAAGGTAGCAAGGGATATTATAACGCGTAAAAACCGAATCGAAAATTTGGCGATAATCGTCCATATTTCTTACTATAACCGTAAAATCGCGATAACGGTGGTCGTTTTCTCTTACAAGTTTTTTAATTGTACGCGCCGTATAGTCAACCTCGTCATAAAGAGTGTTCGCCTCGCAAACAGTAACGCTGTCGCATATTCCGTCCAAATCCTCGGTATCACCGCGCAACATTTTTTCTAAGCAAGACAAGCCTTCGTTTTTAAATCGCGGCGAACCTTCAAAAAGTTCAATTTTTGCAACATCAACGTTATTGTTTTTTGCAATTCTTATAAAACGTGCAATCTCTTTTTTTACGTTCGAGAAAATTCCCGTACCCATTTCTTTGTCAAAGGCGCCGTCGGTACAAAACGAAGCATAAACATCCTTTGCGTCTCTTATAATGCGTTCGATTATCATATACTGTTGCATTGTAAAGCCGTCGAACGCGTCAATATAAACCGTTTTTCCAAGGAAATAACGGCTTTCGTTAAGGGCGTCATTAAGTCTCAAAAGGTCGTCATCAGGGTCCAAATATTTTTCGCCAAGCATAGCGTTATAGGCCGATATAATAAGCCCCAAATCATGCATTTTTCGGTTAAAGGTATTGCTCTTTGTTTCTTTAAAGGAGGCGCAAAGTTCATCGGCCGTGATATTACTTTGTTTAAACTCGGTTATTATCTCAAGAAGGGATAAAATAAACTCCGGCGACGCCTTAACGTTATTAAATGCTAAAAGTTCGCTCTTTACCGAAATTAATGCTTTTTTTAATATTACTGCTTTTATCCCCGTATCGGCATATACCTTTGAAAAATCGGGGCTGTCCTCGCCGATGTAATCGACAAGGCGGGTAAAACTGATTACTTCCGCTCGGTCGGCGGAGGTTGCGCCGAGCAGGTTAAGGAGCGCCTTTTCCGATTCAAAGGTGTACTGTTCAGGGGTAAGCAAAACAATTCCGCTTTCCCCTCTTTCAACGCCTTCGGCAATTCGGCGACGAACCGTATTCGTTTTTCCCGAGCCTGCTGTTCCAAGCATGAAATGTAACATAAAAATCTCCTTTTATTGAAAATTATCCGCCCAAAATGCTAAGGGCGGATAAAAAATCAAAGTAAATATATTCCGGAATCGAGTAATACAACCTCAAACATGCCGCATTTAACGTACTGATACACCGGTTCGTCAAATTGAGCATATTTTTCAACTACATATGACGAAGTGTCTACCGATTCAATGCATTTACCGGCAGAGTTGCATACAATTAAATTTTTGCCGTCGGCCCAAAGTCCGCGCGGCTTAGAAAATGCGTTATCCCGTTGGCTGCCGATACGGAGCTCCTCTCTCATCGTAGCGGCGTTGTAACGCAAAATAGTATCTCCGTCAGGGAAAGAAACCCAAATGGAGTTATCAACGCATGCCACTCCCGCAGGGCCGCTATTACGATATTTTAACGCACCTTCCCATACAATATCGTTGTTTTTATCAAAAATGGCCGCATCGCCGTTAGGATAAAGCGAAATCAAACGTCCGTCGGGAAGCTTGGCGCATTTATAATTAATAAAATCGGGAAACATTTTTGAAAAATACAAAAATTCGTCGCCGAATTTAGCCTCCAAATAAGCCGAGCGGCGCACCTGCATCACCTGGTCGTTTTGGAAATCGTACATTTTATAGGAAACAATAAATTTATCGTCAAGCTGTTTTTCGGCGGCGACAAAAACTATATTGTCCTTATACGGCAAAATCGCCATAGCACTTTTATCGTATATTTTTTTCATTAACCATTCCCTCAAAACATTAAAGAATCATGTTTTTAATTCTGTTCATTGCTTCAACGGTATTTTCGTAATTACCGAAGGCCGTAAGACGGAAGAAGTTTTCTCCGTTTTTGCCAAAGCCTGCGCCAGGAGTACCGGCAACGTTAGCCTTTTCAAGAAGAAGGTCAAAGAAATCCCAAGAATACATATTGTTCGGGCATTTAAACCAAATATACGGCGAGTTTTTGCCGCCGGTGTACCAAATACCCATTTCGTCAAACGCGGCGGTCATAACAGCGGCGTTTCTCTTGTAATATTCAATGGCTTCACGAACCTGCTTTTGTCCCTCTTCGCTGAAAACGGCGGCGGCGCCCGACTGAATTATATAAGCTACACCGTTAAACTTAGTTGTTTGGCGGCGGAGCCAAAGCTTGTTAAGAGAGGTATCTTCAAAAACAAGGTCGTTAGGTACAACCGTATAACCGCAACGTGTACCGGTAAAGCCAGCGGTTTTGGACAAAGAACAAATTTCGATAGCGCAGGTTTTTGCGCCTTCAATCTCGAAAATACTTCTCGGTAAATTTTCGTCCGAAACAAAAGCCTCGTAAGCGGCGTCGAACAAGATAAGGGATTTATTTGCGTTTGCAAAATCTACCCATTTTTTAAGTTGTTCCTTATTATAAACGGCGCCGGTGGGGTTGTTCGGCGAGCAAATATAAATAATGTCGGCGTTTGTATTTTCGTCAGGAAGGGGCAAAAATCCGTTTTCCTCGTTTGCGTCGGCGTAAACGATTTTACGGCCCGCCATAACATTTGTGTCAACATACACGGGATATACGGGGTCAGGTACCAAAACGGTGTTGTCGGTTGAAAAGATATCAAGAATATTTGCAACGTCACTCTTTGCTCCGTCGCTAATGAAAATTTCGTTATCGGCAAGGCTTACGCCAAAGCTGCCGTAATAGTTCTTAACGGCGCCGCGAACAAAACCGTATCCCTGTTCGGGGCCATAACCCTTGAAGGTTGCACTGTCGGCCATTTGGTCAACGGCTTTATGCATACTATCAATTACGGCGCCGCAAAGCGGTTTTGTAACGTCGCCGATACCCATGCGGATAATTTTAGCATCGGGATTTTTTGCGGAATATTCGGTAATTTTTTTACCTACCGTTGAAAAAAGATAACTTTCGGCTAAATTGTTGTAATTCTTGTTAATTTTAAGCATATATGTCAAACTCCTTTTCTAATTCACCGTCAAATACAAAGGTAGC
Source organism: Clostridia bacterium (assembly GCA_017383985.1). Classification (GTDB taxonomy): domain Bacteria; phylum Bacillota; class Clostridia; order Oscillospirales; family Acutalibacteraceae; genus UMGS1976. The sequence continues at coordinate 16,998 of JAFNUO010000053.1, forward strand.
GGGGCCGGTCATATAAACCGTGCAGTCCTTTTTGTAATTAATCGTAAGGTCACCGCCGCGCAGTTTTACCAAAACGTCGGTATCATAGTCACAAATTCCGTTTAAAACGGCCGCAACACAAACCGCACTTGCGCCCGTGCCGCATGCCCATGTTTCACCGCTGCCTCTTTCCCAAACGCGCATTTTAAGGGTTTTGTTGTCGATAATTTCAACAAACTCGGTATTAACTCGTTCAGGGAAAATCGGGTCGTTTTCGTAATCGGGGCCGATTTTTTCAAGATTAAGGTTATCGATATCCTTTGTGAAAATAACGCAATGAGGATTTCCCATTGAAACACATGTAATTTCATGCTCTTTGCCGGCAAGCATTGTTTTTTTGGAAACAATACAGTCGCCGTCAAGCAAAACGGGAATATCGGCGGGCTTAAGAATTGCTTTTCCCATATCAACCGTTACGGAAATAACCTTTCCGTCCGATACGTTAAGTTTTAGTACCTTTATTCCGCCAAGGGTTTCAAGCGTAAACTCGGTTTTATCGGTAAGGCCTTTTTCATAAACATACTTACCGATACAGCGAGTAGCGTTTCCGCACATTTTACCTTCGCTTCCGTCGGCGTTAAACATTCTCATTCGGAAATCGGCAACTTTTGAACGCATAATCATAACAATTCCGTCGCCTCCAACGCCAAAATGACGGTCGCTAAGCGCAATCGACAAGCCGTTAGGGTCCTTTATATCGTTATCAAGGCAATTAAAATAAATATAATCGTTGCCTATTCCGTGCATTTTTGTAAACTTCATAGACTTTCACTATCTCCAAGCATATTTTTAAATATTATAATACAAACCACCAATAATATCAATACATAAGGACATAAAAAATATACATCTCCGAATGAATCGAAGATGTATATTTAACACAATTAGAATAACAATGAGTAACCAAGATAATGCTGCTCAAGCATAAGAAGGTCAAGCGCATTAATCGTTCCGTCTCTGTTTATATCTGCGCCTTCTACAGGGGTATCAAGTCCAACAATCATCATTTCCATAAGAACAAGGTCAGCACTGTCAAGTACAAGGTCGCCGTTCAAGTCCATGGTAAGGTTTGTGATATTTTCGGTCAACTCGTAAGCAGCCATAAGCTTTTCAACGTTTGCAGGAGAAACGAGGTCGTATCTTACAAGAGCGTCGTAATCAGCCTTAAGCTGTTTTACGGTATCAACGTCGGCCGATGTAATCTTAGACGGGAGATTTGCAATACCTTCGTTAACTGCGTCAGCAGCTGCATTGTCGGCGTTACCGTAAGGTGTAGGAAGAACGGTAAAGTGAGCAAGCTCGATAGTTTTCCAACCGTTTGTGTTATCCTCAATAGTACCATAGAGATACCATTCGCCGGCAGAGGTTAATTTATAAGCAGATTCCGAAGAACCGGTGGATTTACCAAATCCAACCTGAACACTACGTGTTATGTTAGCGGAAGGACAACGGTATTCAGCGTTATAAATCTTTCCCGAGTAGGTTGTGCCGCCCTCAACATATTTAAATGTGTAATTTTGCCACCAAGCGTTGTTGCGGAGAGAGTCGGAAACGTAAATTTCGGTTCCGCTGAAGGCAACGTAGTTGCCCGAGCCGTCGGTCTTGTCAGGCCAGTAGGTTACTGTCTTTTCAATATAGATGGCGTCAAGAGCCGATTCACAAGCAACGAGTTTCTTGTAATTATCAACATATTCCTTGTACTCGTCCTTAAGCTGAGTATACTTTGTACGAGCATAGCTAATAGCATCGGCATCGGTTAAAGCAATTTCATAAGGTTCGGGAAGAGCTTCGATAACTTCGATAACTTCATAAGCCATTGCGCGGCCTACGCTGCCGTATTTTAAAGTAAGGAAAGACTCATAAGTGGCAATGTATTTGTCATATGTTGTTACGTAAAGCTTAGAGGTTTCGTTAAGAACTTCATAAGCCTCGAAAGCGGCAAGAATTTGGGCTTCGTCGGCAAGTTCAACATCTTCAGCAAGCGGGAGTTCTTCAACCATTGCATCAAATTCAGCGGCTTGGTTAAATATTGCCTGTGAAGGAGTCGGATATACTTTTATTGACATGAGTGTATATTTTACGCTATCAACATAGCAAGTAAGAGACCAGGTGCCGGCTTTATCAAGATTGAAAACGCCGCCGTTTGCGCCAACATAAAGCTGTAAATTGCCGGCGGAGTTTCCGGAGCCCGTGCCGCCTTCTAATGAGAAGGTTGCGCTCCACGGTTCATAGCCGGTTGTACCGCCGATATTAATCTTTTGATATGCGGTGTTAAAAGTAAGGTTATCCCCTACAAAGAAAGGACCTTCAAGATTAGGAGCGTACCAATATCCGTTAGTACCGTTAGCGTCAACCATTGTTACGGTGATTGCTTTGGGTTCATAGACATATGTTTCTCCCTCACCGATAGTAACGTTGCAGAAATTGCCGATACCTTCTACTTGAAGGTCGGTAACAAGCTCACCGTCGGCGCCGTTAACAACGTCAAGGTCAAGAACGGCAAGCGAAGTAGAAGACATATCGCTACCAGCAGAAACGCCGAAAGAAGCTTCGCCGTCAACGCCGTTGGCGGTAAACGGAATAGAAAGCAATTCGCCGTTAGTACCGTCAAGCTGCGTTTTGGTAACGTATTTATCGAGGTCGCCGGTGAAAACAAAGGTAATTACACCGTCTTTTGCGGTCACATCAGACACTTCGATTATCGTAGTAAAGGTCTCAAAAGCGTCAACGTCTGGAGTTACAAGTGTTTCATCGTATGTAACGTTGATAATTGTAGCTCCGAGAACCTTGTTTTCGTAAATAGCAGAATCATAATCGGTTATGCCTACAACTAAATTAAATGCGCCGTCAGTTTCAATGTTTGAAGTTGCAGTAGAAGACACTACAAGTTCAACTGCTGTCTGTGCAGTAGCTGCGTTTGCAACAAATGAGGCCGAAGCCATTGTAATCAATACGCAAACAGAAAGAACAGCAGAAATAATGCGGTTGATAGATTTCTTCATGTTTCACCAATCCTTTTGGACTAATCCAAAATAATATTTGTTCCTTAATTTTACGACTATTTAGAAAAAATTTCAATAGATTTTTAAATATTAGACTTCAAAAAAGCATTTATTAGCAAACTTAAATAAATATATATAAAAAAAACTGTTTATAGTGTCAAAACAAAAATTAGGTGTTGACAAATCATGATATTTAGCATATAATACACTAGCGTTAAAAAAACGGCGCCATAGCCAAGTGGTAAGGCAGAGGTCTGCAAAACCTTTATTCCCCAGTTCAAATC
>JAFNUO010000054.1 GCA_017383985.1 Clostridia bacterium
GGGGCCTTGTTATGGCCTACGTGCTTAATCCGGTCATGAAATTTTTAGAAAAGCTGTTTAAAAAACCGTTTTCAAAAATAATAAAAAAAGAAACCGTTTGTTTTAAAGTTAACCGTGCCTTAAGCTTGTTTTTAACCATGTCGTTTTTCCTTGCGGTTATTGTTTTTCTCGGCTACATGGTTATACCGGAGCTTTATAAAAGCATCTCCAACCTTGTTGTAACTCTCCCCGGGGAAATAAGCGCTCTTTCAGAAAAGCTTCTTGTTTTAGCGAAAGATTATATGGGAGTTGACGATTTAGTAAAAACGGCAACCGACTTTTTAAGCAACTGGGTTAATACCGACCTTGCCGCAACGGTCAACCGTTGGGCGCCTATGGTAGCTTCGGGCGTAATGAATGCCTTTGGCTTTATTGCCAATTTCTTTATCGGATTTGTGGTTTGTATTTATTTTCTTTACCGTAAAGAGCATTTTATCGGCGTGGCAAAAAAAATCGTTTGTGCCATATTTAAAAAGGACTCTACCATAAACATGATTTTCGAAAAAGCCCGTCATTCTCACGAGGCTTTCGGCGGCTTTTTTACGGGAAAGCTTCTCGATTCGTTTATCGTCGGTGTACTTACCTTTATCGTAATGTTAATTTTGGATATTCCGTATCCGCTTCTTATCGGCGTTGTTATCGCAATAACCGATATTATTCCTGTTTTCGGCCCGTTTATCGGCGCAATTCCGAGTACCTTGCTTATTTTACTTGTTGACCCGATAAAGGCGGTTATCTTTGTTGTTGTAATTATCGTTATTCAGCAAATCGACGGAAATATTCTTGCACCAAAAATTATTGGCGAAACAACCGGCCTTTCAAGCTTTTGGACAATTTTTGCAATTACGGTCGGCGGCGGATTTTTCGGAATAATTGGTATGATTGTCGGCGTGCCTGCTTTTGTTGTGATTTATGACATTTTGTCCGAGTTAATAAATTCGGTGCTAAAAAAGAAAAATTTACCGACTGAAACCGACTTTTACGAAGATGTAAACTATATTAAAGACGGAGTACCCGTCGAAAAGAAAGATTAACCTATGTGCGTGGTCGATTTGGTCACGCACTGCTTTGTTTTACATATTATGTATTGATGTCCGGTCATCAATTTTTTGAAAAAAGGAGTCAATATTATGTGTTGTAATTCAAAAGCACCCCACTGGTCTACTATTCTTATTGCGCTTGCAGCGGCGGCGGTGCCGGCCTTGCTTTACTTTTTCGGTATTATTGCTGATATTTTCCCGCTTACTCTTATAGCTATTGCTATTGCAACGGTTGCAATTTTTAATCTTGGCTATTTTGCCTATTTCGGTAAAGAGCGTCGTCTGCATAAAAATTCCGTCCTCGGAAGCGAAAATCCGTGTTGCTGTAATTTAGAATGTATTTGCCAATATTCTACCGAAATTCTTGTTTATGCCGGCCTTTTGTTTTTTGCTGCGTTTATCGCCGTTGCCGCGGTAAATAGTGCGACTTTCGGCTTGCTTGTGGCGCTTGTTGCAATAGTTTCGTTCCTGCTTTTTGCAACCTTGCTTACCGTAATTCGTCTTATTAATTGCTACGTTAATGAAAGATGTGAATAACTAAAGGGGAGATATTAAAATATCTCCCTACATAAATGGCGCTTTCTATTGACAAAAGGTAGTAAAATTTGATAAAATTAAAAGATAATCATTAAGTGAAAGTGAATGATGTTTAAATGGTTAGCAGTATGACCGGATACGGCAGGGGAGAGGCTTTAAAAGAGAATATCTCCGTTGTTGTTGAGCTTCGTTCGGTAAATCATAGATATTTTGAGTTTTCCTCCCGTGTTCCCCGCGGATACGCCTTTTTAGAGGACAAGCTTAAAACCTTTTGTCAGCAACGAATCACCCGCGGAAAGGTTGATTTATTCTTAACTCTTGACGTTTCGGCGTCCGATAACGTAGTGATCGAGATTAATCATTCGCTTGCATCGGGATACGTTAATGCTATAAAGGAACTTTCCGAAACCTATGAAATTAATGACGGGCTTTCGGCTATAAACCTTTCCCGTTTTCCCGATTTATTTACGGTTAAAAGCCAAGCTATCGACGAGGATATCGTTTGGTCGGTTGTTGAGGAGGCTACGTCGGTTGCGCTTGACGGCTTTGCCGCTATGAGAGCAAAAGAGGGCAAAAAGCTTTACGACGACGTTAAGAGCCGAGTTGAAACAATACTTGAAAAGGTTGCTTTTGTTGAGGAGCGTTCTCCTGAAACGGTAAAGGCTTACCGTGAAAAGCTTGAAACCCGTATAAGAGAAATGCTTGCCGACGCTACGGTTGACGAGGGCAGACTTTTAACCGAAACGGCTATTTTCGCCGACAAGGTTGCCGTCGCCGAGGAAACCGTAAGACTTAGAAGCCATATTAAACAGCTTATGGAGCTTCTCGAAAGCGATATTGCCGTTGGAAGAAAGCTTGATTTTATTGTTCAGGAAATGAACCGAGAGGCAAACACAATCGGCTCCAAGGCTCAGGATATCGAAATCGCACATACTGTCGTTGACATTAAAGCCGAAATCGAAAAAATCCGTGAACAAATTCAGAACATAGAATAAGGCGGTATTTTTTAATGAAACTTGTTAATATAGGCTTTGGTAACATGGTTGCGGCGGGACGAATGGTAGCCATTGTCTCTCCCGAATCTGCGCCCATTAAGCGAATTATTCAGGACGCAAAGGAAAGAGGCGTGCTTATCGACGCAACCCACGGACGACGTACCCGTGCCGTAATAATTACCGACAGCGACCATATAATTTTATCATATTTACAGTGTGAAACTGTTACCAATCGCATAAGCGAATATGACAACGAATACGATGACGAGGAGGACGGCGAAAATGGATAACGGACTTGCCCTTATTGTTTCGGGACCGTCGGGCAGCGGAAAGGACACTATCCTTCGTAAGCTTTTTGAAAGCCACCCGGAAATTAAATTTTCTATTTCGGTTGTAACCCGTCCCCGACGCGGCGACCCCGATGAAGACTCAAAATACCGATTTGTTTCGGTTGATGAATTTGAAAAAATGATTGAGCATGACGAGTTTTTGGAGCATAATCTTTATGTCAGCAACTACTACGGAACGCCGAGAAAGCCGGTTGAGGACGCAGTAGCCAACGGCGACACAATTATACTTGAAATTGACGTTAACGGCGCGGCTAACGTTCGCAAAAATATGCCGGGAATAAAAAGCGTATTTATCATGCCGCCGTCAATGGAAGAACTTGAGCGCCGCTTATCAAAGCGCGGCACCGAAAGCCCCGAAATAGTAGCCGAGCGTATTGAAAAAGCGAAAAGCGAAATCGAACGCAAGAATGAATACGATTATATCGTCGTAAACGGGGTACTTGAAACCGCCGTTGACGATTTATATAACATAATAAATAATATTAAAAACATATGAGGTGTATTTAAAATGTTAAACCCTGCAATCGGAAAACTTATTAACGATTACGAAAACCGTTACCAGCTTGTTCACGATGTAGCCGATAAGGCACGTGAAATTGCCGCTACTGCGGAGGATAATCACGAAACTCTTATCGAAAAGCCTGTAAGCCTTGCAATTGACAAGCTTGCAGAGGAAAAAGGTCTTTAATAACTAATATAACTAAACAAAAAACGGAGGTGGCTTGTCATGAGGAGTGCTTTGGTTGCGCATGTTGCGGTGGACCGTACAGCATATCATTTTGACAAGCCATACGACTATCTTGTGCCCTTTGATATGGCCGAAAAGGCCAAAGCGGGTTGCCGAGTGGTTATACCTTTCGGTACCGGTAACCGTAAACGTCAGGGCATGATTTTGTCGGTCACAACTACGTCAGATTTTGAAAAACTTAAGCCAATTAACTCGGTTTTGGATAACGATCCTTTGCTTTCGGAGGAAATGCTTAAGCTTGCCGCGTGGTTAAAGGAGCGTACCTTTTGCACATACTTTGACGTTTTTCATTTGATGATACCGGCGGGTATAAATATGCAAATGGTAAGCGCCTACCACTTGTGCGAGGACATCGACTGCGATAATTTGAGCTTAACCGACGACGAAAAAAGCGTTATTCAGTATTTGCGTCAATCGGGGGCGCAAGTTGAAAAAGACAGACTACTTGAAATTATGGGCCTAAATCCTGATAGCGATTTGCTCGACAAAATGGCGGCAAAAGGGCTTGTTACCCGCTACGAGGACGCCGTACGCCGAATGGGCGACGCTACGGTAAAAATGGCGCGTCTTTCAAGGGATTTTGACGAAAGCGAAAAGCTTACAAAAAAGCAGGCCGACGTTGTTGAAATTCTTAAAA
>JAFNUO010000055.1 GCA_017383985.1 Clostridia bacterium
GAGGGGATAGTTCATACCGTTGGTTTTGCGATTTTGTTTGTTCTAATTATTTTTATAACCTTTAACGATATTTTTAATTTAATCAGATAAGCGGTGAAACTATGATTGCTCGCAGAAAAACTGAAAATTTCTCTATCGGAAAAATAAAAATCGGCTCCGATAATCCCGTAACCGTTCAGTCAATGGTATCGGTTCCGTCAACCGACATTTTAGGTACGGTTGAGCAAGTAAAACGCCTTAAAGAAGCGGGCTGCGATATTGTTCGTATTGCGGTACCCGACATGGAGGCGGTAAAGCTTGTTGACGCGATTAAAAGCGAGGTTGATATTCCGCTCGTAGCCGATATTCATTTTGATTATAAACTTGCTCTTGCTTGCGCCGACGCAGGTATTGATAAAATACGTATTAACCCCGGTAATATTGGCGATGACAGCCGAGTAAAAGAGGTTGCCAACGCCTGTGCAAACAAAGGTATTTGTATTCGTATTGGCGTAAATTCCGGCTCGCTTGAAAAAAATATTCTTAAAAAATACGGTTCGCCTACGGCCGAAGCAATAGTTGAAAGTGCTCTTTATCATGCGTCGTTGCTTGAAAAATTTGATTTCAATAATATTGTTTTGTCGCTTAAATCTTCTAACGCCGAAACTGCTTATAAAGCATATAGCTTGGTGGCCGAAAAAAGCCGTTATCCGCTTCATTTAGGGGTTACAGAGGCGGGAACAAGATATAACGGAATTATAAAATCTTCCGCTGTTTTGGGCGGTTTACTTTTAAACGGAATAGGCGATACAATTCGAATTTCGCTTACCGACGACCCCGTTGAAGAGGTAAAGGCAGGAATTTCGCTCCTTAAGTCTTTAGGATTGCGTAACGAAGGCCCGACTATTGTTTCCTGTCCTACCTGCGGCCGTACAAGAATTAACCTGATAAAAATTGCCGACGAGGTTGAAAGACGTCTTGTCGGTTGCAAAAAGAACATAAAGGTTGCTGTCATGGGATGCGTAGTAAACGGCCCCGGAGAGGCACGAGAGGCTGATATTGGTATCGCCGGCGGCGAAGGCTGCGGCGTGCTGATAAAGAAAGGCGAAATTATAAAAAAAGTCGGCGAGGATAAGCTTGTCGACACGTTAATTGAGGAAATTGAAAGGATGTAACTTTCGTGAATAAAGCACCGATATGCGAAATATTTTCACGTCAGCTAAACGGACTTAACGACAAGCTTGACGGGAATTTATATGTTACTTCGCTAAGTGTTGATAAATCAAAGCGTTCAATGCTACTTGGTCTTTACATAGAAAATAGCGATGCAATTGAAGAAATAGAAAATATACGCAATATAATTAAGCGTTCTTATAATATTGCTACCCTTAAAACGGAGTATATTTTCGGTGAAAATTGTTATGACGCCGTTACTGTTAAGTTTCTGCTTAATCAATCGGTTGACCCGTTTGTAAGCGGGTTTATTTACGATGCGGATATTAAGCTTAACGGCGATAGCGTTGAAATTGAACTTAAACACGGTGGTTACGATTTCCTTATGGATTGCGGCTATGATAAAAAGTTTGCAAAATTGATTGAGGATAACCTGCATAAAGGCTGTACCGTTACTTTTGGAGGTGTAAAAGAAACGGCGCCGATAACCCCGTCCGAGCCCGAGCCGGTTTATGTTCCTCAACTTAAGGTTGAAGCAAAACCGGAACCGATTATTGAAGCTAAACCAATTGAAGAGGATAATTTACCTTTTTCGCTCCAATCGGCTAACCATATTTGGGGATATAAAATTAACGGATTGCCTGTAAACATGAGCGGTTTAGTTCCCGATAGCGGAAAAACAATTATTTGGGGCGAAATTTTCCAAATGGACAAAGCCTCTATAAAAAACGGTGAAAAGGTTAGAGCGTCTATTTTCATTACCGACGGTACAGGCTCGCAACAAATTAAAATGCTCCTTAAAAGCGAAGATGAGAGCAAAATAGACGACCTTAAAAACGGCGTTTCAATTCTTGTTAAAGGCGAGCTTAAATATGACGATTGGGAAAAGGAAAATATTTTCCGTCCCGACGGTATCGCCATTGTTCAAAAGAAAAAATTAAAGGATAACGCCCCCGAAAAACGAGTTGAACTCCATTTGCATACAAATATGTCCCAAATGGACGCGCTTACTCCTGCGGGCGAATTGATTAAACGCGCCGCCGACTGGGGACATAAAGCCATTGCGATAACCGACCACGGCGTTGTTCAGGCTTTCCCCGAGGTTATGAATACCGTTGAGGGACTTAAAAAATCGGGCAAGGATATTAAACCGATTTATGGCTGCGAAGCGTATTTTGTTAACGATACCGTTCCCGCCGTTCATGGCGAGTGCAACGAACGTTTTGACGGCGAGTTTATAGTTTTCGATATTGAAACAACAGGTCTTAGTTATTCAAACGACCGCATAACCGAAATTGGCGCTTTGCTTATAAAAGGCGGGGAGGTAAAAGAAACCTTCAGTTCCTTTGTTAATCCGCATATGCCTATTCCCGAAAAAATTGTAAAGCTTACGGGAATAAGCGACGATATGGTTGCCGATGCCCCCGACGAAACTGACGTGATAAAGCGGTTTCTTGATTTTACCGACGGTAGAATATTGGTCGCTCATAACGCAAATTTCGACGTTTCGTTTATAAGAGCGGCGGCGGAGCGTATCGGATTACCGTTTAAAAATCCGTATTGCGATACCGTTCCTATTTCAAGAGCGATGCTTAGAGAGCTTAAAAACCATAAGCTTGACAGCGTCGCAAACGCGTTAAGACTTGGCGATTTCAATCATCATAGAGCGGTTGACGACGCCGAAATTCTTTCAAAAATATTTGTACGCCTTCTTGATATGGTTACGGCAAATAGCGGTTGTACAAATATTGGCGAGCTTAACTCGGCGCTTGCGGGCGGAGACCCGAAAAGAATAAAATATCATCATATGATTATTCTTGCCCGCAACTCGGTTGGACTTAAAAATCTTTACAAGCTTGTTTCAATGGCTCATCTTGACTATTATCACCGAAAGCCGAGAATTCCTAAAAGCGAGCTTATTAAATATCGTGAAGGTCTTATAATCGGCAGTGCTTGCGAACAAGGCGAGCTTTATCAAGCGGTGTTGCAAGGTCGTGAATGGGGCGATTTGCTTGATATTGCGTCATTTTACGATTATCTTGAAATCCAACCGAACGGCAACAACATGTTTATGGTTAGGGAACGCATTGTCCCCAACGAAACAAAGCTTAACGATATAAACAAAACGATTATTAAGATTGCCGACCGTTTAGGAAAACCGGTTGTTGCAACGGGAGACGTACATTTTCTTGATAAAACCGACGCAAGCTACCGTGCAATTTTACAGGCAGGCGCAGGTTTTAAAGACGTAGATAATCAAGCTACTCTTTACTTTAAAACAACCGAGGAAATGTTAGCCGACTTTTCATATCTTGGCGAAAAAAAGGCGTATGAAGTAGTTGTAAAAAACACTAATCTTATCGCCGATATGGTTGAATATGTCCGCCCGGTGCCCGAGGGCAATTTTCCGCCGACAATTCCCGGCTCGGACGAGATTATCGAGCAAGTAACCTATGAAAAAGCAAGGGAAATATACGGCGACCCGTTGCCCGAAATTATTCAAAAGCGCCTTGATAAAGAGCTTGGCTCTATTATTAAAAACGGATTTTCAATTATGTACGTTACGGCGCAAAAGCTTGTTGCCGACTCAGTTGAGCACGGCTATCTTGTCGGTTCGCGAGGTTCGGTTGGCTCGTCGTTTGTTGCTACTATGGCGGGTATTTCGGAGGTTAACCCCCTTGAGCCGCACTATGTATGCCCAAAATGTAAGCATAGCGAGTTTATAACCGACGGCTCGGTTGGCTCCGGCTTTGATTTACCGCCTAAGGCTTGCCCAAAATGCTCAACGGCTATGAACCGCGACGGCCACGATATACCGTTCGAAACCTTCCTTGGCTTTGACGGAGACAAAACGCCCGATATCGACCTTAATTTTTCGGGAGAATACCAGTCAAATGCCCATAAATTTACCGAAAAGTTATTCGGTAGCGAAAACGTATTTAAAGCGGGCACAATCGCAACGGTTGCCGAAAAAACGGCATATGGCTATGTTCGTAAATACTGCGACGAACGCGACATTTATAAAAACAAGGCCGAAATTGAGCATCTTAAAATCGGTTGTACCGGTATAAAACGTACAACCGGTCAGCATCCTGGCGGAATGGTAGTTGTACCGAGAGAATTTGATATTTTTGATTTTTGTCCCGTACAACATCCCGCCGATGACGCCAATTCCGATACAAAAACAACTCATTTCGACTTCCATTCAATTCATGACACAATTCTTAAGCTTGATATACTCGGACACGATGTACCGACAATTTACAAGTATCTTGAGGATTATACGGGAATACCCGTTATGGACGTTTCGATGAGTGACCCCGAGGTTATGAGCTTGTTTACGTCAACGGAGGCGCTTGGAATTAAAAAATCTGACCTCGCTTTAACCGACGACCCCGACGAAATTAACGCCCAAACCGGCTCGCTTTCTTTGCCGGAGGTAGGTACTAATTTTGTTCGCGGAATGTTGCTTGAAACTCAACCGAAAACATTTTCCGACCTGCTTCAAATTTCGGGACTGTCCCATGGTACCGATGTTTGGCTCGGTAACGCTCAAGAGCTTATTAAAAACGGAACTTGTACAATTTCGGAGGTTATAGGTACCCGTGACAACATTATGACATATCTGCTTCATAAAGGGGTACCGCCAAAAATGGCGTTTAAGATAATGGAAATCACCCGAAAAGGTAAGGCTAAAAAGCTGCTTACCGAGGAACACATAACCGCTATGCGCGAACACGGCGTACCCGAATGGTATATTGATTCATGCTTTAAAATTAAGTACATGTTCCCGAAAGCGCATGCGGCGGCGTATATGATTTCTACCTTACGCCTCGGTTGGTATAAGGTTCATCAACCAGTTGCTTATTATGCGGCGTATTTTAGTGCCCGCGGCGAAGAAATGAACGCCCGAATTGTTTCCTCCCGAGAATCGGTTAAGGCGGCTATGCTTGCCATAAAGGCAAAGGGTAAGGAAGCGTCGGCAAAGGAAAATTCCCAGTTCGCCACCTTGCAAATTGTTAACGAGCTTATGGCGCGCGGAATTGAATTTTTACCGATTGATTTTTATAAATCCGACGCAACCAAATTCCTTGTCGAGGACGGAAAAATCCGCTTGCCTTTCTCTGCAATTGACGGTATCGGCGAAAACGCCGCTATCATGATTGCAAACGCCGCTAAAAAAGGCAACTATCTTTCAAAAGAGGACCTTCAAATTGACGGCGGTATACCGAAAGGCGTGCTTGAAACCCTTACGGAGCTTCATGTTCTTGATTTTCTTCCCGATTCAATGCAAATGTCACTATTTTAATTAAGTAAAACTCCCTATGACAAATTGTCATAGGGAGTTTTTTATATGATATCAATATTATATTTATCGAACCAATAATCGAATTGTATTAACCAAGCGATCAACTGTGGCTTTGACATCAACTGACCGAACCAAGTTGCGTTTTCGCCGTTTAAAAAGCCGTTTAAAGCTTTTTTATCCATTATTTGATTTAGGATACTGTTTTTGCTTTTTAAACGCTCCGAGAGCATTTCTGAAACAATTTTAAGATATTCGGGGTTATGAGTTTTTGGGTAAGGACTTTTTTTGCGCCAAAGAATTTTTTCGGGCAAATAATCTTTCATAGCGTTACGAAGCAAAGCCTTTTCGGTATTGTTTTCGAATTTTATTGACCACGGTACGTTAAAAACATATTCAAGAATTCTATGGTCACCGAACGGAACTCTAACTTCAAGTCCGCTTGCCATACTCATTCGGTCTTTTCTTTCAAGAAGCGAGGTCATAAAATAGTTTACCGACAGCCATGTGGCTATTCTTGCCGTTCTCATGTCCTCTTTTTCGCCGTCAACTACGGGACAGGCGTTAATTGTGTCTTTATAAACCGATGAAATATAATTATATCCGTCATCGACTTTTACAATTTCGGGATTGAAAAGATTAATTCTTGCGTACGGGTCGTGAATCCACGGAAAAAAGTCTTTGTATAACATTTCGGGACGATAAAACCAAGGATAACCGCCGAAAATTTCGTCGGAGCATTCACCTGAAATAGCAACGGTATGCTTTTTCTTAACCTCGCGGCAAAAATAAAGCAGGGAAGAGTCAATGTCCGCCTGACCGGGAAAATCGCGAACCTCGGTTGCTTCATATAAGCTGTTTGCGACGGCTTTAGTCGGCGCGGTTAAAACGCTATGTCGCGTTTTTAAATAATCGGCAAGATATACCGCATATTCGTCATCGCCTTGGGGCTGGAATAGGGTGGACTGAAAGCTTTTTTTGTTGCCTTCGTACTCAAAAGAATATGAAGATAGCGTTTTTCCTTCGCTTAAAAATTGTTCAGACGCTACCGCCGATATTACCGAGGAATCAAGTCCTCCCGATAAAAAAACGCATAACGGCACGTCGCTTTTAAGCTGGCTTTTTATGGCGTCACAAACAAGCTCTCTTGTGTGTTCAACCGCTTCATTTGGCGTAATATTAAGCTCTTTTGCTTCAAGGTTCCAGTATTTCCAAAGCTTTAGTCCGTCTTTGTCAAATTTACCGCAATAGGCGGGTTTAATTTCGCTAATATCCTTGAAAATTCCGCTTCCGTTTATTGTAACCGGTGATAAATATAATAACTGCCACAATCCCGTTAAATCAATTTTTGATTGAATTTCGGGGTGAGCAAGTATTGCTTTAATTTCCGAAGCAAAAATAAACGTTCCGTTTTTTTCGGTATAAAAAAACGGCTTTATACCGAATCTGTCGCGCGCCAAAAAAAGCGATTTTTCGTCAATATC
>JAFNUO010000008.1 GCA_017383985.1 Clostridia bacterium
ACGGCTCTTGTTGTTTGCGAAAACGTTAAGGACTACAATGAAACGGTAACCATTGACGAAACCTTACTTAATTCCTTGCTTGGTACCGATTCTTCGCTTAGCTATGTTTCCGCAGGAGAAGTTTTAACAATTGACCAAATGCTTTATTATTTGCTCATTACGTCGGGTAACGATATTGCTTTGGCTCTTGCTAACTATATCGGTGGAACGGTTGACGGCTTTACCGATATGATGAACAAAACCGCAAAACGCTTGGGCATGAATTCATCAAATTTTGTTAACCCTCACGGCTTACCCGATAATAATCACTATACCACCGTAAGCGATATACATAAGCTCGCCGTTGCCGCTTTTTCGGTTGATAAAATAAAGGAAATATGCGGAACATCCCGACATACTATTGCTTCAACTAATAAAAGCGGGGAAAGGCTTGTTGCTACAACCAATTATCTTATCGACAGGTCGACTACCTATTATTACAAATACTGTACCGGCGGCAAAACCGGCTATACCGATTCTGCGGGACGTTGCATTGTTTCAACGGCCGAAAAAGAGGGAATGCACTATCTTTGCATAGTTATGAAAGCCGATCCTGATTATACCGACGATAACGGCAACAGTAAGCGAATTGAGTTTGTTGATACAGCGCGTCTTTATGAATGGGCATTTAATAATTTCAGTTATAAAACAGTTATTGACAAAAACGAATATATATGCGATTTGCCGGTAAAACTTTCTTGGACCGACGAATATGTTCAACTTTTGGCAGGGGAAAGCCTTACCGTTTTAGTGCCGAACGAGGCCGAGAAAAATTCAATCGAAATTGACCTTGATTTTCTTGACGGAAAATCGAAAGACGCCAAAATAGAACAAGGTGAATTGCTTGCGATAGCAAACGTTTATTACGCAAACGAGAAAATTGGCACAATCGAGCTTGTTGCGGCAAAGGACATTAATCGCAGTTTAATGCAATATAGCTGGATGCTTTTTACCCGTTCAATGGGTACCATTTGGTTTAAACTGATTTTCGCTGTTATCGGCATTACTTTGCTGTCTTATTGGGTTATTGCAACCGTCCAAATTAACTCAATTAACAAAAAAAGACGGCGTGCAAGACGTCACAGATAAAAATTTATACTATATTTTGATTTTTTATTGCAATAATAGTAAAAATATAGTATTATTAAGACATAAATATTGTTTCTGGAGGCAAATAAACCAATGTCCATTAAATTTATTGACAAATATGCGTCACCGTTCATCGGCTCTGACGAGCTTAAGGGTATTGCTCCCGCTGTTAAGGCAGCTCATGAAATCCTTGAAAGCAGAACCGGTCTCGGTAACGATTTTTTAGGTTGGGTTGATTTACCGGCAAATTACGATAAAGACGAGTTTGACCGTGTAAAGGCTGCCGCTAAACGTATTATCAGCGATAGCGATATTCTTATCGTAATCGGTATCGGCGGCTCTTACCTCGGCGCCCGTGCCGCAATTGAATTTATTAAATCACCGCTTTATAACAACATGAAAAAAGATACACCCGACATCTATTTTGCAGGTAACAGTATCAGCGGTTCTCAACTTAGCGACTTGCTTAAAATTTGTGAGGGCAAAAAAGTTTCTGTTAACGTTATATCTAAATCAGGTACTACTACTGAGCCCGCAATTGCTTTCCGCGTATTTCGCAAGTGGCTTGAAGAAAACTACGGCGTTGAAGAGGCAAGAAAGCGCATTTACTGCACAACCGATAAAGCAAGAGGAACTCTTAAACAGCTTGCTGACAACGAAGGTTACGAATGCTTCGTTATTCCTGACGATGTAGGCGGACGTTTCTCTGTTCTTACACCGGTAGGCCTTCTTCCTATTGCCGTATGCGGAGCTGACATTGACGCTCTTATGAAGGGTGCCGCCGATGCTCGTACCGCTTACGCCGATTGCGACGTTGCTAACAACGACTGCTATAAATACGCAGCTATTAGAAATATTATGTATAACAAAGGTAAGGCTTGCGAACTTCTTGTAAGCTACGAACCGAGATTTGCGCTTATGGCTGAATGGTATAAACAACTTTTCGGCGAAAGCGAGGGCAAGGATAATAAGGGCATTTTCCCGTGCTCCGTTACCTTCTCAACCGACCTCCATTCGTTGGGTCAGTTTATTCAAGAAGGCTCGCGTATCATGTTCGAGACTGTTGTTAAAATTAACGAACTCGACAGCGACGTAGAGATTGAAAAGGCCGAAAACGACGGCGACGGACTTAACTTCCTTGCCGGAAAGAATATGTCTTTCGTTAACGATAAGGCATTTGAGGGTACAATTCTTGCTCATACCGACGGCGGAGTACCTAACTATGTTATCGAGATGGATAAAGCCGACGAATATAATCTCGGTTACCTTATCTACTTCTTCGAAAAGGCTTGTGCAATTTCCGGATATATGCTTGGAGTAAATCCGTTTAATCAGCCGGGCGTTGAAAGCTACAAGAAGAACATGTTTGCTCTTCTTGGAAAACCCGGTTACGAAGATGCAAAAGCTGAGCTTGAAGCCCGCCTTGCAGAATAAAAAATCAATTACCGCCGTTGAGCGGATTATATAAGGAGCTGAATATCATGATTTCAATGATTATCGGAAACAAAGGTTCAGGTAAAACAAAAAGACTTGTCGAGTTGGTTAACGCCGCTGTTGATGCATCTAAAGGCAATGTCGTTTGCATCGAGAAAGGTTTAAAGCTTACATATGACCTTACTCATAAAGCTCGTCTTGTTGATACTGATGAGTACAATATTTCCGGTTTTGATACCCTTTACGGTTTTATTACCGGTATGTGCGCCGGCAACTACGATCTTACAGAGATTTTTGTTGACGCAACTCTCAAAATCGGCGGACGTAATTATGAAGAACTTGCTGATTTCATGGCAAAGCTTGCACCGCTTGTTGAAAAGTCAAAGGTCGAAATAGTATTCACAATTTCATGTGACGAAGCTGAGCTTCCTGCGCGTATCTTCGACTACGCCAACAAAATCTAATTATAGATTTACTTAAAATCATAGTTTCAGGCTTTGCAGCTCGCAAAAATGTGCCGCAGAGCCTGAAATTTTGTCGAAATTCTTATTGATAACGCTTGACAAAACTAATTATGGATAATATAATATTATCTGTTATATTTTGAGGTGAAGAAAATGGTTATTGATCTTGGTAATATTTTTGTTGCCGACGGGTCGGTAGTTCCGCTTAACCTCGATTTTGATTTTGACGATGTTGAGTACTTGGACGTTTATCCTTTTAAAGAAAATGCTTTTTTTAAGGGTAATATTTCCAACCGCGCCGGAGTCGTCACATTGGAAGGCTGTGTTCGATGCAGTTATACAGCGCCGTGTGACCGATGCGGTGAAATTTGTTCGGAGCCTCTTTGCGTTGATATCGAATATACTTTAGTTCAGCGCCTCGAGAACGACGATGAAAAAGACGGGTTTATTGTCGTTTCCGACAAACAGCTTGATATTGACGAAATTGTTTTATCTGACCTAATTTTAAACGTACCCATGAAACATTTATGCGACGAGGATTGTAAAGGCCTTTGCATGAGTTGCGGTGCAAATCTTAATTTAGGTGAGTGTAGCTGCAAAAACGATGATATTGACCCTCGTTTAGCGGCGCTTAAAGAGTTGTTAGATTAAAATTAACAATAATGTATTATGGTTAAAAGGAGGTGCTGATAATGGCAGTACCGAAGAGAAAAACCTCAAAACAGAGAAAGAATAAGAGACGTTCCAGCGTTTGGAAGATGGATGCTCCTGCACTTGTAAGATGTCCGCAGTGCAACGAGTACAAGCGTCCGCACAGACTCTGCCAGAACTGTGGCTACTACAATGGTAGACAGGTTGTTGCTAAAGAGGCATAAGTAATTCATATGTTTGGTAAATGCTCTCACAATAGCTTTGTGGGAGCATTTATTATACTTTAAAGAAAGGAGCTTTTTATGTCGGTTAAAATTGCGTCGGTTGACAAACATTCCCTTTGCGACAAGCGCGGAATAAAAGCCAATGATATATTGGTAGCGATTAATGATAACGAGATAATGGACGTTCTTGATTACCGTTTTTATATTCTCGACGATAAGCTTAAGCTTACCGTTGAACGTAACGGAAAAATAAAGAACATTAAAATTAATAAAAAACAATATGACGACATAGGATTAAATTTTTGCACATATTTAATGGATGAGCAAAAATCCTGCCGAAATAAATGCGTCTTTTGCTTTATTGACCAGTTACCAAAAGGTCTTAGAGATAGCCTTTATTTTAAAGACGACGATTCAAGGCTTTCTTTCTTATTCGGAAATTACATTACACTTACAAATATAAGCGAGCACGAGGTTGAGCGCATTATTAAGATGCATATAAGCCCCGTTAATATTTCTGTTCACACAACTAACCCTGAGCTTCGTTGTAAAATGATGAATAACCGATTTGCGGGCGATGCTTTAAAGGTTTTATATCGACTGGCCGAGGGCGGAACTAAGCTTAATTGCCAACTTGTTCTTTGTCCTAACATAAACGACGGCGATGAGCTTAGACGCTCGCTTGACGATTTAACGGCGCTTTATCCGTCGGTTCAAAGTATTGCCGCCGTACCGCTTGGAATGACAAAATACCGCGACGGTTTGGCCGAGTTAACTCCTTATAATAAAGAATCGGCGCTTAAAACTATTGCTATAATCGACGAATATGGCAAAAAGTGCTTTGATAAGTACGGAACACGGCTTGTTTACGCCGCCGATGAATTTTATCTTAAGGCGGGGTTGCCGTTGCCCGACGAAACTTATTATGGTGAATACTTACAACTTGATAACGGAGTTGGAATGTGTACGCTTCTTAAAAGTGAGTTTTGCGAGGCGGTTGAGTCTGAAAATAACAAAATTTCGAGTAATAAAAAGCTTTCTGTCGCAACGGGTGTAGCCGCATATCCGCTTTTGTGCGAATTGGTTGACATTGCGAAGAAAAAATGGCATAATTTAGAGTGTAATGTTTATGAAATTAAAAACGAATTTTTCGGTGAATCAATAACTGTTTCCGGACTTATAACCGGACGGGATTTGATTTCACAGCTTAATGGTAAAAACCTCGGCGATACGCTTTTGTTGCCCGCAAATATGTTCCGTTCTGAGGGCGACATTATGCTTGACGATACGTCGGTTGACGATATCGAAAAAGCGCTTAATGTAAAGGTAAGAATTACGCAAAATGACGGATATGATTTATTATCCGCACTTATAGATGGAGAGTAAAGATGTCAAAACCGATTGTAGCGATTGTCGGCAGACCTAACGTCGGCAAATCCACACTTTTTAACAAATTAATCGGCCAGCGCCTTTCGATAGTAAACGACGAGCCGGGTGTTACCCGTGACCGAATTTACGGCGACTGTGAATGGCGCGGTAAGACCATTATGCTTGTTGATACCGGCGGTATTGAAACCAAAACCGACGATATAATTTTATCCCATATAAGGCAACAAGCCGACCTTGCAATTGATTCGGCCGAGGTTATTGTTTTTGTAACCGATATGAAAGGCGGCGTTGTTGCGACCGATAAAGAGGTTGCGGCAATACTTCAAAAAAGCGGGAAACCGGTTGTTCTTTGCGTAAATAAATGCGATTCGCTTGGCGATACACCGCCCGAATTTTATGAATTTTATAATCTCGGTCTTGGTGACCCGATTGCCGTTTCGTCGGTACACGGTCACGGAACGGGAGATTTGCTTGACGCTGTTTTTGAGCATTTGCCCGATTTCGAATCTGACGAAGAATCCGATAGAATTAAGGTTGCCATTATCGGTAAACCGAATGTTGGAAAATCTTCGCTTACCAATGCCGTTTCGGGAGAGGTTCGCTCGATTGTATCCAATATTGCGGGAACCACACGTGACGCTATCGACACCGCCGTTGATAACAAATACGGCAAGTATACCTTTATTGATACGGCGGGACTAAGACGCAAAAGTAAGGTTACCGATAATATCGAGCGTTTTAGCGTTTTACGCGCTCAAATGGCGGTTGACAGGGCTGACGTTTGCGTTATCATGATTGACGCCATAGAGGGTTTTACCGAGCAGGATTCAAAGGTTGCAGGTCTTGCGCTTGAGGCGGGAAAAGGTTGTATTATCGCCGTTAACAAGTGGGACGCGGTTGAAAAAACCGGCGAAACCATGGACAAATACCGTAAAAAACTTATGAACGATTTTTCGTTTATGTCATATGCGCCGATTATTTTTATTTCGGCAAAAACGGGGCAGCGTATTGACCGACTTTTTGAACTTATTAACTACGTTAACGAGCAAAACAACATGAGAATTTCAACCGGTAAGCTTAACGATTTGCTTGCCGACGCAACGGCACGTGTTCAGCCTCCTACGGATAAGGGAAAGAGACTTCGCGTCTATTATATTACCCAGGCATCGACAAGACCGCCTACGTTTGTTTGCTTCTGTAACCGTATGGATTTATTCCATTATTCTTATCAACGATATATTGAAAATCAAATTCGCTCTGTATTTGGATTAGAAGGTACTCCCGTACGCTTTGTTATCAGAGAGCGTGGAGAGGGTAAATAATGAACTGGGTTATCATGCTTATTATTGCGCTTGTTGTAAGCTATCTTATTGGTAGCATAAACTTTGCGCTTATCGTTTCAAAAATATTTGTTAAAAAAGACGTACGCAAAATGGGTAGCGGAAACGCAGGAATGACTAATGTTATCAGGACGGTTGGAATTGTACCCGGAATTATAACCTTTGTCGGCGATTTCGGTAAGGGGCTTGCCGCGCCGCTTATTGCTAAGTTTTTATTGTTTCCGTATATTGCCGAAAACGCTCCCGATTTTATTGCGAATTTCCTTACTCCCGAATATGGAGTGTACTTTTGCGGATTTTTATGCATTATTGGCCATGCATACCCGATATTTTTTGGATTTCGCGGAGGAAAAGGAGTTTCTACCTCTATTGCGGTTCTTTTCTGTATAAATTGGATTGTAGCCGCCTTTGTTTTAATTACCTTCCTGGTATTGTTTTTAATTACAAAGATTATATCAATAGGTTCTGTTCTTGGCGCTGTTGAGTTTCCGATTTTTAACTTCCTTATCAATTATAATAAGGGCTTGGACACAATTGAGCTTGTTTATATTGTTGTTCTTTCGGTTTTAATTGCCTCGCTTGTCTTTTTGAAACATAAGGATAATATTATTCGACTTAATAAGGGCGAAGAAAAACAGCTTAGTTCACATAAATAGGAGTGTAAAGACTTATGTCTAAAATTACGGTTCTAGGTTCAGGCGGTTGGGGATTGGCGTTGTCGATATCCTTATTCAGCACGGGCAACGAGCTTTATGTTTGGTCGGTATTTCCCGACGAAATTGAACAGCTTAAGAAAAATCGAGAAACACACCTTCTTAAAGGTGTAAAAATTCCCGAAGAAATTAATTTAGTTACTTCGCTTGACTGTGTTAAGGATTCGGATATTGTAATATTTGCCGTTCCGTCATTTGCAATTAGGGAAACGGCAAAGAAAATAAAAGATATTGTTAATCCCAACACAATAATCGTTAACGTTGCAAAGGGAATTGAAAATAGCACATTAATGTCGCTTGCCGACGTTATTGAAGAGGAAATACCCAGCCATAAAATTGTTGTTCTTTCAGGACCGTCTCACGCCGAAGAGGTAGCACGAGGCATGGCCACTTCGCTTGTAGCTGCTTCAATCGATAAAGAAGCCGCTATGCTTGTTCAGGACGCATTTATAAGCCCGTCTCTTCGCGTTTATATCAACGATGATGTTATCGGAGTTGAGCTTGGCGGCGCGTTTAAAAATATTATTGCGCTTGCCGCCGGCGTTTGCGACGGACTTGGCTTAGGCGACAACGTTAAGGCCGCCTTGATGACAAGAGGGCTTAGTGAAATAGCCGAGCTTGGCGTTGCTATGGGAGCGCAGGAGCGTACTTTTGCCGGCCTTACCGGACTTGGAGATTTAATTGTTACATGCACCTCTAAGCATTCCCGAAATAGGCGTTTTGGCGCTTTGGTCGGCGGGGGAATGACTCCCGACGAAGCGCTTAAAGAGGTTGGAATGACCGTTGAAGGCTATCATGCAACAAAAACGGCGGTAATGCTTGCCAAAAAGTTTAATGTCGAAATGCCGATAACTAACGAATGTTACAACGTTTTATATAATAATGCGCCCGTTAAATCGGTGTTGCAAAATTTGATGGAACGACCCAAAAAGAACGAATACGAAAATATGTGGTTATAATTAAACAGCGTGTACTTAAAAGGTACACGCTGTTTTAGTTTTATATAAATATTTTGGCAATAGCCGTAATAATTATGCAAAAAGTTATACCCAAAACGGTTGGTATAACGGCCGACAACGCCGCCCATTTAAAGCTACCTGTTTCTTTTTTTATTGTAATTAACGTCGTTGAACACGGCCAATGCATAAGCGAAAATATTATTGTATTTACTGCCGTAAGCCAAGTCCAACCGTTTTGTAAGAAAATTTCTTTCATTTCCGAAACGCTTTCAATTCCGACAATAGTCCCTTTTGCTAAATAAGTCATTATTATTATCGGAATTACAATTTCGTTGGCAGGAAAACCGAGGATAAAGGCCATCAAAATAACTCCGTCAAGCCCCATGATTTTCGCAAACGGGTCCAAAAACTCGGAAACGTGTGTTAATAAATTCGCTTCGCCAACCGTAATATTTGCCATTAACCATATAACTAAACCGGCCGGCGCGGCAACGGCCGCCGCTCTTCCTAAAACGAACAAAGTGCGGTCAAAAATAGAACGGATTATAACCTTTCCAACCTGCGGTTTTCTGTATGGAGGCAATTCGAGAGTATAAGAGGAGGGAACCCCTTTTAAAATTGTTCTTGATAAAATTTTTGTAACCGCAAAGGTTGTTAATATTCCTAATAAAATTACTAAAGTAAGTAAAATTGACGACAATAGGGAAGATTTAATACCTACCGATGACCCAACAAAAAACATCGTTAAAATCGTAATTATGGTCGGAAATCTGCCGTTGCATGGAACAAAATTGTTGGTTAAAATGGCAAGCAACCGCTCACGCGGCGAATCAATTATTCTACAACCTACTACTCCCGCCGCGTTACAACCGAAACCCATGCACATGGTAAGTGATTGTTTTCCGCAAGCCGAGCAGCACTTAAACGGTTTGTCAAGGTTATATGCAACCCTCGGCAAATAGCCCGAATCCTCTAAAAGCGTGAATAAAGGAAAGAAAATTGCCATAGGAGGCAGCATTACCGACACAACCCAAGTTAAAACTCGGTATACTCCAAGTACTAACGCGCCGTGTAACCAATCGGGTGCGTTAAAATACATAAAAATGTCGGTTAATCGGTCTTGAATCCAAAAAAGAAAGTCGGATAATATAGCCGAAGGATAATTTGCCCCGGTAATGGTAAGCCAAAAAATAACCATTAGCATTAAAAGCATAATTGGATATCCGATATATTTGCTTGTTAGGATTTTATCAAAATTTCGGTCAACGGAGCTGTAATTTTTCTTTTCGTATGTAATTACTCCGTTACATATATCTTCGGAGGTTTTTACTATTATCGATACAACCATGTCCTTTAACTTATCGGCGTTTATGTTGTTTTTATTTAAATATTCTTTTGACTCGTTTACTGCTTTTTTAATATCCTTTTCCTTTAATAAATCAAAACCTAAATAATTGTTTACTTCTTTAATTAAGGATTGGTCATCGTCAAGTAATTTTAGAGATAACCAACGGCTATCAAGATTTTTTAAATTATAGCCCATTAAGCATTGTTGAATATTTTTGATTGCGCTTTCTATAATTTCAGGGTACTCAATTTTTAACGGGCTTACTACTATTTCCTTGGAAATAACTTTATCAAGCGTATCGGTAAGGGTTTTAAGGCTGCTTTTTTTGTGAGCAACTGTGCTTATAACGGGCACACCAAGTTTTTTTGATAAAAGGTTTAAGTTAATTTTAATTTTTTTTCGTTTTGCCTCGTCCATTAAATTTACGCATACAATTACGTTTTTTGAAATTTCAATCGTTTGCAACACAAGGTTGAGGTTTCTTTCGAGGCAGGTTGCGTCACAAACCACAATTACAGCGTCTGGCTCACCAAAGCATAAATAATTTCTTGCGACCTCCTCCTCAACCGAGTGAGCCATTAATGAGTAGGTCCCGGGAATGTCGACCAAAACGTAACGGTTGTTTTCGGTAACGCATATTCCGTCGGCGCTTGCTACGGTTTTACCGGGCCAATTTCCCGTATGCTGATTCATACCCGTTAATCCGTTAAATACCGTACTTTTGCCTACATTAGGATTTCCGGCTAAAGCTATAACTATATCGTCACTTTTTTTTCGTTTTGTTTGAGGATTACTATCTAACGCTTTTAATCCCGTTGAACTGTTAGTAAGGCCCATTCCCGTTCCTCCTCAATTAAATTTACTAATTAAAATGTTTTTGCAGTCGTCTTTACGTAAGGCGATTACTGCGCCGCGTATTAAATATGCCGACGGATCACCAAGGGGACTTTTGCCCAAACATTCTACACGTGTTCCTTCTATAAGACCTATGTCTAAAAGCCTTCGACGCATGCTTCCCGTTGTATTTAAAGCGCTGATGACAGCCGTTTGACCGGGCATAATGTCACCAAGACACGTTTTTTCTGACATTGAAAAAAGTACACCCTTTTTTAATAAATAAATATGAGATTTCGCTATGATATCTTATTCCGAAAATTAGAATATTGTGACTTAACCTAAAAAATTAAAAAAATTTAATTTGGGCATTGACTTTAACACTTTAAAGCGTTATATGAGCACATCTCAAAAATAAGGGGAGTAATTATTATGAAAAAAATTCTTGCAATTGTTTTAGCTGTCGTAATGCTTTTCTCTATTGCGGCATGCAATTCTTCAAACAACGATGTTAATTATTGGCGAGGTTATATTCGGCAAAATATTTACTAATTTTGCTCTTCGCCTTTTAGCAGTAGTCGTTGGCGGTATTGTTTATTATATTGTTATTGCTATCGTTCTTAAGCTTGGACTTAACGCAAATAATCTTAAGCTATTCTCTGCTATTGTTGTTGCTTTCTTCCTTGCAATTCCTTATTATGATGAACAACGGAAGAATAGTATTTGATGTTTCCGGCGAGGAAAAGTCAAAGCTTACAATTGAGGAACTTATTCAAAAATTTTCCGAATCAGGCGGAGATATGCCCAGCGACCGTTCCTTGCTTAAAAATTAAAATATTAAAGACTTGATATTACTTTTAAAAATGATATCAAGTTTTTTTGTTGCTTAAACGTTCGATAATAGGTATAATTAAATAACAATAACTTTGGCGGTGGTTTTATGCTTATAAAAAATGCACGTATAAAGAGCGGAATATTTGACATTCGCATTGATAACGGAATAATATCCGATATCGGTGTTTTTGATGAGCCTTGCGACATCGACGCAGAGGGGAAAAGAGTAATACCCGGTTTAATTGATACTCATATTCACGGATTTAGCGGATATGACGTGTCGGATTTTAACCTTGAAGCTATTAGTACCGGTTTAGCTGCGGTCGGCACAACAACTTGGTTCCCCACAACTATGACAGATAGCATAGATAATCTTGAAAAAATCACCAACCAAAATATATACGTAAATGGCGCAAATATTGCGGGTTTTCATATGGAAGGTCCGTATATTTCAAAGACTAAAAAAGGCGCCCAAAACGAAAAATTTATCAAAAATCCCGATGTTGATGAGTTTAATAGATTAAATAATGTTCAAATTATAACGGTTGCGCCCGAGCTTGACGGGGTAGAGGAATTTATCGAAGCCATAGATTGTCATGTATCAATTGGCCATACCGATTGTAATTATGACCAAGCGATTGTTGCCATTAATTCCGGAGCCGACGGACTTACTCATACCTTTAATGCAATGACCCCTTTTTCTCATCGTGATGTTGGCCCGATAGGCGCCGCTTTCGAAAAGCAAATCTACGCCGAACTAATTTGCGACGGATTACACGTTGATAAATCGGCGGTTTTAATGTTGTATAAATTGTTCGGTAGCGAAAAAATTATTTTAATAAGCGATTGTATACGTCCTGCCGGATTACCTAACGGAAAATACTTATCGGGCGGTATTGAGGTTACGATGAGCGACGGGGTTTTGACGCTTTATAACGGCGTTCTTGCCGGCGGCTCAAAACCGTTACTTGAATGCGTTAAAACCGCCGTTGAATTTGGAATTGACTTTTATGAAGCGGTTAAAATGGCTTCCGAAACGCCGGCTAAACGTTTTGGCCTTAACAAAGGAAAAATCGAACAAGGATATGACGCCGACATAGTTATTTTAAACGATGATTTTACTGTTTCTTCGGTTATAATCGGCGGAGTAATTTATTAAAAAAAGCCTCGACATCTTTTGATGTCGAGGCTTTTTTTTATTTTACGGAATTCATAATGGCCTTTGCGGTTTGTTCAATCGAAAGTCCGTTTGCGTCAATTATTATATCGGCTAAGTTTTCGTAAATAGGGGAGCGGTAATCGTATAAATCCTTAAGAGTTTGCCCGTTTTCAAGAGTAACTCCTCTTGTATCAAGATTTGAAATACGCTTGTTTATTTCTTCAAACGGATGTTTTAAATATACAAGCTTTCCAAGTGTTTTAAGCTTATCTACTCCTCGTGAGTTTAAAACCGCCGAACCGCCGGTTGCAATAATATGTTTTTCGCAATCTAGCGTTTCAATTATATCGGCCTCGATATCAAGAAAAGCTTTATTACCAAGCTCGTTTATCATCTCTTGGAGTAGTTTACCTGTTTTTTCTTGAATAAGCAGGTCGGTGTCCAAAAATTTATAGCCAATAATTTTAGCTAAAACAACTCCGACTGTGCTTTTTCCGCAACCAGGCATACCGATAAGTACAATGTTGTTCATGAATTACTCCTATTTATTCATCGACTGTACTGCAAGTAAAATGCCCATTCGAGCGCTGTGGAAATTAAGTCCGCCTTGCATATATACCGCGTAAGGCTCGCGTAAAGGAGCGTCGCAGGAAAGCTCGATTGAGGCGCCAAGAGTAAATGCTCCCGCCGCCATTATTACGTCGCAGTTATAACCGGGCATAGCCCACGGCTCGGGCACAACGTATGAATCAACGGGAGAACCCGATTGCATTCCGCAACAAAAATCAATTACCTTTTGCGGGTCGCCAAGGGTAACCGTTTGGATAATATCGGCGCGTTTTGCGTTATATTTCGGATAGGTTTCGTAACCCATAACCTCTAAAAGCGCTGCGGCATAAACCGCGGTTTTAAGCGCTTCACCAACAACGTGAGGGGCGTTAAAAATACCCATATAAAGTTCGCGGTTTGTGCCTAAAGAAGCGCCAACTTCGCCTCCGATACCGGGTACGGTTAAGCGGTTAGCGCATTGTTCAACAAGCTTGGTTTTACCCGCGATATATCCACCCGTGGGAGCAATTCCGCCGCCCGGATTTTTAATTAACGAGCCGGCCATTATATCCGCTCCGTGTGTAAGAGGTTCGTCATATTCAACGAATTCGCCATAGCAGTTGTCGACCATTACAATAGTTTCGGGGGAAATTGATTTTACGATTTCGGCTATTTTTTCAATGTCGCATATGTTAAGGGGACGGCGAACGGCATATCCGCACGAACGTTGAATATAAGCCATTTTGTAATGCTTTGATTTTAACGCGTTTGCGATACCGTCAAGGTCAACTTCGCCGTCGATAAGGTCAACCTGTTCATAATTAATGCCATATTCGCGAAGCGAGCCGTCGGTAATCTCGTCAATTCCGATAACGCCGACAAGGGTATCGTACGGGCGACCCGTAACGCAAAGCATTGTGTCTCCGGGACGAAGCATACCAAAAAGGGCAACGGTAAGCGCATGGGTGCCGCAAACAAAATTATGTCTTATAATCGCGCTTTCGGCGCCAACTGCGTCGGCAAAAACTTTATCAAGTGTGTCTCTTCCTCGGTCGCCGTATCCGTAACCGGTCGAGCCCGAAAAATGAGCCTCGGAAACGCCGTTTTTAATAAATGCGGAAAGCATTTTTGTTTGATTATACTCTGTAACCTCGTCAATTTCTTGAAATCTTTGTTTACATAATTCAAGAGCTTTTCGGTCATATTCGTATATTTTGTCACTAATTTCAAAAAAGTTTTGTTTCATTTATTTCACCTTGTATGTAGCGAATTTTCCAATCTCGAAAAATCCGTTATTTTTATAAAATTGCTTTGGTCCGTCTTTTTCGACCAAAGCGAATATTTTGTTGCTCCCGCAAGTTGCGATTAAGTCTTGTAATATGAGGCTTCCATAGCCTTTGTTGCGGCTGTTTTCCTTTACACAAATACCGCTTATCAAAGCCCCAACGCTTGATTTAAGGCTTACGGCACAGCCGTTTTCTTTTTCAACCGCAACTGCGCCGCCGTGGCGTATCCTATGAGAAATATCGGGATACCATGCGCTAAAATCGGGCATAGTAAAACAAGTTGACATAACATCGTATACGTTGCTTAATTTTACTTCATTTTTTGAGTGATTTGCTATTTCGATATTATTGAATAACATGATATCGCCTTGCTCCACTTTTTCAAGGGCAATTTCTTTTTCGCAAAAAACGGTTTTAGCGCCTATTGCCGATAAAAACGGTATTATTTCATCGGTGTCATGGTCATTAATTAAACTCAACGTGGCGTTGTTGTCCATTATGGAGATAATTGCGGTTATATCTCCGTCAATTTCTTGCTTATAAAAACGCAAAAAATCGTATTTAGCGCCGTATGACTCATATAACGAGAGTATCCGTATGGCGGACGGCGTAACGGGTAAGGAATTAGGCAATTTATAGTTAAGCGAAATCATATTTTGTCACTTGCCATTAACTCAAATACGCCTAATGCTATTTCTTTTACCGACTCAATGTCGCGTTTGTCAATAACGCAATCGGCGGAATGTAAATAACGGCAGGGGACAGATAAAGTTAAAGTTCTTACTCCGTCTCTTGTAAGATGAATTGCGCCTGCGTCGTTACCGCCCGTTGTACCGCGTTTAACTTGAATGTTAGCTTTCTTTGCCTCCGCTACTTTAAATGCAGCATCGAAAAGAGGCTTTTCGTACATTGTTGAGCCGTCCATGAAGGATACAACCGCGCCTTTATTAAGGCAGCAAACACTCTTGCTTTCGGCTGTGTCGGCAATGTCGCAGGCGGTTGTGGCTTCAAGAGCAATAGCAAAGTCGGGATTTATGTTATAAGCCGATACTTTTGCCCCGCGTAAGCCTACCTC
>JAFNUO010000009.1 GCA_017383985.1 Clostridia bacterium
CACACGCGTGCCTGATAATAATACCATAGCGAATATGCGATTGCAAGAAAAAAATTCGAAAAAACCTTGATTTTCCTCATTTTTTCTATTTTTCATAACAATCGACCAACTCGCAAATCAAAATTGTGCAAAGCGACGAAATTTCGAGGCGTTTTTCGGGTTTTGGACGCCGAAAAACCGCTTTTTCTTTTCAAATACGAACATAAATCCGTAAAAAATCAGCAGTTTGTATAAAAATCTCCGAACAGCAAAAAACTGTTCGGAGAAAATTGTTTTTATGCAGCTATATATAGCTATATATAATGTAAGGATTACATTTTTCCTCGGGGGCGTCGTTTTTCTTTTTTGCCCTTTGGCGAATGTTTATCGAATTTATAATCACACTCATCCTCGTCGTTATCCAACTCGGCAAGCTCACGTTTTTTATTAGAAATGGGAATATAAACGTTAGCGATTATAAGTCCGACAAGGCAGACGCCTATTAGCGCAGTAATAATGTAGCAGAAAACGAGAATTATCGCTCCCCTATTGCCGTCGTTGCCGTTATCAGCGGCGCCTATAGAAACGGTATCGTCAACGTAGTTATCTCTATCCGGCTCGTCGTAGTCAACTTGACTTGTGACGGCGGGTTGCTCCGAGGAAACCAAGGACGATACATCGCTTGACGTTTCCGCCTCGCTTGAAGTAATTTCAGGCTCCGATGATACTTCCTCCTCGGAAGACACCGGCTCCGATGCTACGGGTGGCTCGCTTGTAACAGGGTCGCCGCTTAAATCCTCGGTTGCATAACACGCTAAGCCGAGGCAAGCCGAAAACAAAAGCGCTAATACAAGCGAAACTATACGTTTCATTATTAATACGCCTTGCCCCAGTAAACCATATGCTTTGCAGGTTTACCGCAGCAAACACATTTATCGTCTAAATCCTCTTGGTCAAACGGGATACAACGCGAGCCGACACCGGTAAGCTCCTTAACCTTGTCCTCGCATTCCTCTTCGCCGCACCACATAGCCTTTACAAAGCCGTCGCCTTTTTCTTCAAGGATAGCCTTGATTTGGTCGGTAGATGTGCAAGCATAGGTTTTAGCTTCGCGGTTTTCCAAAGCCTTGTTGTACATAATTTCACGAGCAGCGGTAAGCTTAGCCTCAACCGTTTCGGTAAGGTTATCAAGACTTACAAATTCCTTTTCGCCGTTAACGCGCATGGCAACTACGCATTGATTATTTTCGATATCGCGGGGGCCGATTTCGATACGGAGGGGTACACCCTTCATTTCGTATTCGGCAAATTTCCAACCGGGGCTATTGTCGCTGTCGTCAAGCTTTACGCGGAAATTCTTTGAAAGCATTTCCTTAAGCTCGTTAGCCTTTTCAAGTACGCCCGGCTTGTGAGCCGCAACGGGGATAATCGCAACCTGAATCGGGGCAACGTCGGGCGGAAGTACCAAGCCGTTATTGTCGCCGTGGGTCATTATAATAGCGCCGATAAGACGGGTTGTCACACCCCAAGAGGTTTGGTGCGGATTGACTCGCTTGTTTTCTTTATCGGCATAGGTGATGTCAAATGCCTTTGCAAAGCCGTCGCCAAAATAATGAGAGGTTCCCGCCTGCAACGCCTTGCCGTCGTGCATCAAAGCCTCGATAGCATAGGTTGAAACGGCACCGGCAAACTTATCCGATTCGGTTTTCTTTCCCTTTACGACCGGCATGGCGAGGTAACGTTCGCAGAAATCGGCGTATACGTTAAGCATCTTTTCGGTTTCGATTACCGCTTCCTCGGCGGTTGCGTGGATTGTATGGCCTTCCTGCCATAAAAATTCACGGGAGCGAAGGAAAGGACGGGTCGTTTTTTCCCAGCGAACAACACTTACCCACTGGTTATAAAGCTTGGGCAAGTCACGCCAAGATTGGATAATGTTGGCGTAATGTTCACAGAAAAGGGTTTCGGAGGTCGGACGGACACAAAGTCTTTCCTCAAGCGGCTCTTTTCCGCCGTGGGTTACCCATGCAACCTCGGGAGCAAAGCCCTCTACGTGGTCCTTTTCCTTTTGAAGCAGGCTTTCGGGGATAAACATAGGCATACAGACGTTTTCGTGTCCCGTTGCCTTGAAAAGCCCGTCAAGAATACGCTGGATATTTTCCCAAATGGCGTATCCGTAAGGACGGATTACCATGCAGCCCTTAACGCTGGTGTATTCGATAAGCTCGGCTTTTTTTACGATATCGGTATACCACTGAGCAAAATCTTCGTCCATTGAGGTAATCGCCTCAACCATTTTCTTTTCAGCCATTTTCTCTTCTCTCCTAATCTTTTTGCCTTTCCTAAGATATCAAAAACCGTCTTAAGGCGCTTATCCCTAAAACGGCTTGATAAACAAAAAGCAATTTAATATGTATGGGGAAAATTACTTATATTCCTCGATATAGTGAACAATGTCACCGACCGTTTTAATGTTTTCCACATCTTCGTCTTCAACGTCAAGCTCAAACTCGTCTTCAATAGTCATAACGAGATCGACCATATCAAGACTGTCGGCTCCGAGGTCGTCAAGAAGATTAGAGGACATGGTAACATCGTCCTCGTTAAGGTCAAGTTGGTCACAAAGAATTTCTCTGATTTTTTCAAAAACCATAAATAAACGCTCCTTAAATAATGAAAAAAATAAAACAATTAGGTGGACAATATCCGCAGTGCGTGATATTATTATGAAATACCTTAATAAATAATATGAATATATTTCATCTTTGTCAATAGGTTTTGAATAATTTTTCTTTTTAAAAGGATGTTTTAATATGAAATCGAACAACTTCTGCGTTATAGGTCATCCCCTTGGTCACACCATGTCTCCGTTTATCCACTCAAAGCTTTTTGAGCTCAGCGGAAAAAGCGCAGAATATTCGGCAAAAGACATTGAACCCGATACGCTCGGCGAAGCCTTTGACGAGCTTAAAAACCTTGTCGGTTTTAACGTTACTATCCCTTTTAAACAACAAATTATCCCCCTGCTTGACCGTCTTGACGGCTCGGCCAAGCTTTGCGGCGCCGTTAACACCGTTTTAACCGGTGACGAAAACGTAGGATACAACACCGATATGGGCGGCTTTGAGGGAGCTTTAAAGCGCGCCGGAATTCCCCTTTCGGGCAAGGTGCTTCTTTGCGGCGCGGGAGGCGCGGCAAGAGCGGTTTCCTACTGCGCATTAAAAGCGGGTTGCGAGCTTACTCTGGCGGTAATTGACCGCAAGCAAGCGGAGGAGCTTTGCGACGACATTAGCGCTAAATTCGGCGGTTACCGACCCGAAATTATCGGTTACGACGAAATTAAAGAAAGCTACGACCTGGCGGTAAACGCAACGCCCGTCGGAATGTACCCGAAAACAGGAGTTTCCGTACTTACCGAGGAACAAATTAAACGCTGTAAGGCGGTATACGATTTGGTTTATAACCCAAGAGAAACCGAGCTTATACGCATAGCCCGTAAAAACGGCATAAAATGCGACAGCGGTATGTCAATGTTAGTTATTCAGGCGGCAAAGGCTCACGAAATTTGGTACAACGCTAAATTCACCGACGAGCAAATCGGCGAAATTATAGACGCCGCAACCAAGGAAACCGAACGCATTTTTATGGGCGGTGAAAAATAATGACGATAGTTTTATGCGGATTTATGGGTTGCGGAAAAACAACCGTCGGCAAGATAATCGCCGCCGAGCTTAAAATGAAATTCGTTGATATGGACGATTATATTGAGCAAAAGCAGGGGCGAAAAATAAAGGACATTTTTAGCGAAAACGGAGAGGATTTTTTTCGCGACATTGAGCACGAGGCTTGCAAAGACCTTGCCGACGCCGAAAACACGGTTATTGCGGCGGGAGGCGGCGCTCTTACGTTTAAAAGAAACGTTGACGCCTTTAAAAACAAGGCGAAAATTGTATTTATTGACACCGATTTTGATACCATAAAAAGGCGCATTGGCGGCGACAAAAACCGCCCGCTTATGAACGACGGCGCCAAGGAGCTTTTTGAAAAGCGGTACCCCCTTTACAAGGCGGCGGCCGACCATACAATTACCGCATTCGGCGACGTTGTGCCAAACGAAATGGCCGAAAAAATTATTGAATCATACATAAGGTGACGAAGTAAAATGAACATTCTTATTGTCGGTTTGGGACTTATCGGCGGCTCATACGCCAAGGCTTTCAAAAAATACACCGACCACGTTATTGCGGGCATCGACCGCGACGAAAAAACGTTAAAAAACGCCTTAATTAGCGGCGCTATACATAAAATCGGCGACCAAAACGACATTAAAAACGCCGATTTAATAGTTGTCTCGCTTTATCCGCAGGCGGCGGCCGATTTTATTAACGCGAATAAAGATAATTTTAAAAGCGGCGCCATTATCACCGACAGTTGCGGCGTTAAAAGAGCCATTTACGACAAGCTTGATAAAAGCCTTTTTGACGGCAGGGTAAGCTTTATCGGCGCTCACCCCATGGCCGGCAAGGAGCAAAGCGGCTTTGATTACAGCGACGCCGATATGTTTAACGGGGCAAGCCTTATTGTAACGGCGGAAAATCCCCAAAGCGAGGCGGCAATTACCGTTCGCAATATTGCGCTTAAAATAGGATTTAAGCGTTGCACCTTATGCACCCCCGAAACCCACGACAAAATGATTGCCTTTACGTCGCAGTTGCCTCATATTCTTGCGTGCAGCTATATTTTAGACCCGCTTGCGTTAAATCACGACGGATATTCCGCCGGCTCGTTTCAAGACGTTACAAGGGTTGCCTTTATCAACGACGTTATGTGGTCGGAGCTTTTTTTGGACAACGCCGATAATCTTTCCAACGAAATTGACGAGCTTATCAACAACCTTAGCGCGTTTAAAACGGCGTTAGGTGAACGTGACCGCGACAAGCTGCGTCAGCTTATGATTAAATCAAGAGAATTGAAAGAGAAAACCTGATTATGAAAAAAATAGGTGTTTTAAACAAATATGACATAACGGTAAAAAGAGGGATAATAGGCGACTGCGGAGAAAAAATCCGCGAAATTTCAAACGCCGACATTGCCGCCGTTATAAGCGACGATAACGTTGCGCCGATTTATCTTGATACCGTTACAAAATCGCTTCAAAGGGCGGGATTTACCGTTTATTCCTTTGTATTTCCCCACGGCGAGGAGAACAAAAATATCCAAACCGTTATGAAAATGGTTGAGTTTTTCGCCAAAAAGGGTCTTACCCGTACCGATATTGCCGTTGCGCTTGGCGGCGGCGTTTGCGGCGACATGTGCGGCTTTGCGGCGTCCATTTATTTGCGCGGAATTAATTTTGTCCAAATTCCGACCTCCCTTTTGGCTCAGGTTGATTCCTCGGTAGGCGGAAAGACGGGTTGCGACCTTGAAGCGGGCAAAAATTTGGTCGGCGCGTTTCACCATCCGTCGCTTGTTTTAATCGACCCCGACACGCTTGCCACTCTGCCGGAAAAGTATATGGCGGACGGTATGGGCGAGGTTATTAAAACGGGCTTAATTCGCTCGAAAAAGCTTTTTTCGGAGCTTGAAAAGGGCGAAAAATACGAAAATATTGACGACATTATATACGAATGTGTTAAAATAAAGGCCGAAGTGGTTGAAAACGATTTTACCGAAAAAGGTGAGCGAATGTTGCTCAATTTCGGTCACACGGTAGGTCACGCTATCGAAAAGTTAGAGAATTTTAGCGGAATTTCTCACGGCATGGCCGTTGGCGTTGGCATGGTTATGATTACGAAAGCCGCTGAAAAGGCCGGCCTTTGCGAAATCGGCACGGCGGACAGAATAATAGGCTTGCTTGAAAAATACGGTATGCCGACCGAAACCATGCACAACGAAAAGGATATTGTCGCCGTTGCCATGAGCGACAAAAAGCGCAGGTCAAACACCATAAACACGGTATTATTAAAGAAAATCGGGGACAGCTTTATTTACCCGATTGAATGTGAAAAGTTTGAGGATTTTTTGAAAAGGAGCTAAGCTTAAACGCCATGAAAGCGATTATTACTCCCTCGCCTCTTTGCGGAGAGGTTAACATTCCGTCATCGAAAAGTGCTTCTCACAGAGCTATTATTTCCGCCGCCTTGGCAAACGGTACAAGCCGCGTCTCGGGCGTTACAATGTCGGACGATATTAAGGCGACGATAGGCGCCATGAAAGCGCTTGGCGCAGTTATAGAAGCCGACGGCGACGATTACGTTGTAACGGGTATTACCGAGCCGCCGAAAAGCGCCGAAATAGACTGCGGCGAGTCGGGCTCTACCTTGCGTTTTCTTGTTCCCGTTGCGGCGGCGCTTGGCGTAAAGGCCACCTTTATCGGTCACGGCAGGCTTATTGAAAGGCCGCTTTCGGCGATAACCGATTTGCTCGGTTTTCACGGAGTTTCGTGTCAGTACACCTCCAACGTTAATTTACCGCTTATTGTTGAGGGTAAAATGCCCGCGGGAGTATATGAAATAGGCGGAAAGGTTAGCTCGCAGTATATTTCGGGGCTTCTTTTCGCCTTGGCTTATATCGGCGAAAGGGCGGAAATTAAGCTTACGTCAGAGCTTGAATCGGCGGGATACGTAGAAATGACCATATCCTCGCTTAAAGCCTTTGGCGCAAAAATAGAAAAGACCGAAAACGGGTATAATATTTTCCCCGCAAAGCTTAACGCGAAAGATACGGCGGTTGAGGGAGACTGGTCCCAGGCGGCGTTTTTCCTCGCGGCGGCGGCGCTTGGCGGCGATATAAAAATAAACGGATTAGACAAAAATTCGGTTCAGGGAGACAAGGCTTGCCTTGACATTTTCCGAAACATCGGCGCCAACATTAATTGGGAGGGCGAAACCTTGCACGCGAAAGCAGGCGAGCTTAACCCCGTTAGCATTGACGCCTCCCAAATTCCCGATATTATTCCGCCGATTGCGGTTGTTTTAGGTCAATGTAAAGGCCAATCGATAATTACAAACGCATATCGGTTAAGAATTAAAGAAAGCGACCGTCTTTCGGCCATTGCAAGAGGACTTGTAGTAAACGGCATAAGCGTTATTGAAACAAGAGACTCGCTTTGTATCGACGGAGGCACGCTTTCGGGCGGCGTAATCGACGGATTTAACGACCACCGCATTGTTATGGCGTTTAGCATTGGCGCCGCATTTGCGGGCAAGCAAAGCACCGTCACCGACGCCGAAGCAATAAATAAATCGTATCCCAAATTTTTTGAAGATTATAAGTCAATTGGAGGTGTAGCGGATGTCATCTAACATTGGCAGATACATTAAAATGCAAATTTTCGGCGAAAGTCACGGGAAGGCAATAGGCGTTGTAATCGACGGAATTCCGCACGGAATAAAGCTCGATATGGACGCCATCGCCGTACAAATGGCTCGCAGAGCGCCGGGAAATGACAAAACCTCTACGCCGAGAAAAGAAGCCGATATCCCCGAAATTATTTCGGGCGTATTAAACGGAGTTACTACCGGCGCACCTCTTTGCGCCATGATTGTTAACAGCAACACGCGGTCGGGAGATTATTCAAATTTAGTCGATACTCCCCGACCCTCTCACGCCGATTATCCCGCCAATATCCGCTTTAACGGTTATAACGATTTAAGCGGCTCGGGACATTTTTCGGGCAGACTTACTGCGCCGATGGTGTTTGCGGGCGCCGTTTGTCGCCAAATTTTAAAGGAAAAAGGCATAACCGTCGGCGGACACATTTACTCGATTGGCGAGGTTAAAGACACGCCATTCGACATGGTTAACGTTGACGAAAATATGCTTGAATGGCTTAATTGCCGCGCTTTTTCCGTAATTGACGAAAAAAGCGAAAAAGAAATGCGCGATGTAATTGAAAATGCACGTATGGACTGCGACTCTGTCGGCGGCGTTTGCGAGGTTGCCGTTACGGGAATTGACGCAGGAAACGGCGACGTTATGTTCGGCTCGGTAGAAAGCCGTATAAGCGAGGCGCTTTTCGGCGTTCCCGCGGTTAAAGGCGTTGAGTTCGGCGCCGGCTTCGATATATCCAAAATGCGAGGTAGCGAGGCCAACGACTGCTACTATATCAAAGACGGAAAAATCGCAACAAAAAGCAACAACAACGGCGGAATTTTGGGCGGACTTACAAACGGTATGCCGATTATAGTTCGCGCGGCGTTAAAGCCGACTCCGTCGATATCAAAGGAGCAAAAAACGCTTAACACAAAGACATTGAGCGATGACACCCTTATCATAAACGGACGTCATGACCCCTGCGTTGTAGGCAGAGCGTTGCCCGTTATAGAAAGTATGGTTTGCTTTATCCTTTGTGACATACTGAAAGGTAACGGAAAAATATGAATTTAGACGAAATAAGAGTTGAAATAGACAGCATTGACAACCAAATTGTCGAGCTTCTTTGTAAACGCATGGACATGTCAAAAAAGGTCGCCGAATATAAAATCAAAGTAGGCAAAAAAGTTTTTGACGGCGCACGTGAAAAGGCGGTGCTTGACAAGGTTGACGCACTTGGCGGTGAATATGGCCGCGCTACAAGGCTTATTTACGACACGATAATGGAGCAAAGCCGCGCTTTGCAGTATCCGCTTGTTGGCGGGTCGCTTAACTTAAAGTCCGAGCCGCTTGACCCCGACAAGGTTAAGAAAATCGCCTGTCAAGGGGTTGAGGGTGCCTATTCGGCAAACGCAGGAGCAAAGCTTTACAAAAACGCCGAAATTATTTACTGCGCTACCTTCGCCGACGTTTGCGACGCCGTTGAAAAAGGCGAAGCAGAGCTTGGAATATTGCCGGTTGAAAATTCGTGGGCGGGCTCGGTACATGAGGTTTACGACCTTATTATCGAACGTAAGTTTCATATTGCGGCGGCCGCCGACGCGTATATTTCGCATAATCTTATCGGGCAAAAGGACGCCGAAATCGGGGACATTAAACAGGTTTTGTCACACGAACAGGCGCTTCGCCAATGCGGCGAATTTTTAAAATCGAACGGAATTGAGCCGATAGGTTGCCCCAACACCGCCATCGGCGTTAAAAAGGCGGCGGACAGCAATGATAAAGCCGTTGGCGCGATAGGCTCGGCGTGGGCAGCGGAAAAATTCGGCATGAAAATTATTGAGGCGGGAATTGCCACCGCAAGCCGAAACGTTACCCGCTTTGTAGCCATTTCGAACCGGTTTTACATAGACGAAAACGCCGAAAAGGTAAGCATTGTGTTCAGCTTGCCGCATAAGCCCGGCGCTCTTTATTCGGTTTTTGCAAGGTTTACGGCGGCGGGACTTAACATGTCAAAAATTGAGTCAAGGCCGATTAAAAACATGAATTTCGAGTACCTTTTCTATGTTGACCTTATCGGCAACCTTAAAAGCCGCGAAACACAAAGCATTGTTTCTTCGCTTAGCGAGGAATTAAGCGAATTTACCTTACTTGGCAACTACGAGGAAAAAGAGATTAAAATAGACTGATTCCACTGTTTACAAACACGTTTCAGGGTGTTATAATAGTGTTTGATTTTTCGAAAAGAGTGATGGCCATGAATAAACTTATTTTACCGGAGGGTTATTCCTCAAAGCTTACTTTACGTGATACTCAGCGAGCCATTAAGCTGATTAAAGACACGTTTCAGGTTGCGCTTGCAAAAGCTTTGAACCTTGACCGCGTAACCGCCCCCGTTATAGTTTCAAAGGAAAGCGGTATTAACGACGACCTTAATGGCGTTGAGCGTAAGGTTGAGTTCGACATGAAAAATATTGACGGCGTTTGCGAGGTTGTACAGTCGCTCGCTAAATGGAAGCGTATGGCGTTGCACCGCTATGGTTACAACGCAGGCGAAGGAATTTTCACCGACATGAACGCCATTCGACGCGACGATGATTGCGACAATATGCATTCCATTTACGTTGACCAGTGGGATTGGGAAAAGGTTATTACCCGCAACGAGAGAAATATTGAATATCTTAAGGATACCGTACGAATCATCATAAAGGTTTTGGCCGAAACCGAAAAGGTGCTTCACGAGGCCTATCCCCAGCTTAAAAAAGAGATTGAACCGAACGTTTTCTTTATCACCTCTCAGGAGCTTGAGGATATGTACCCCAACCTTTCGGGCAAGGAAAGAGAAATTGCCATTACAAAAGAGCATAGAACCGTTTTCATCATGCAAATCGGCGGAAAGCTTAAAAGCGGCGAGAAACACGACGGCCGCGCCCCCGACTATGACGATTGGACCTTAAACGGCGATATCCTTATGTGGAACGACGTTATTGGTTGCCCGCTTGAGCTTTCAAGTATGGGTATCCGCGTTGACGCGGACTCTCTTGCGGCTCAGCTTAAAGAACGCAACGCCGAGGATAGACGCAAATTCGCCTATCACAGAGGCATTTTAGACGGCACCTTACCGCTTACAATCGGCGGCGGTATCGGTCAATCGCGAATTTGTATGCACCTTCTTGAAAAGGCGCATATCGGCGAAGTTCAGACCGCAATTTGGCCCGACGAAATGCGTGAGGTTTGTAAGCAGCATAACATCGAGCTTTTATAAAAAAATTAAGCGACGGAGTTTTCTCCGTCGCTTTTTTTATTATCATTTTTTACTTATATTTCGCCAAATTTATTCATTACAAGGCCGGTAATAAGCTTGGGATAAAAATAGGTCGACTTTTGCGGCATTTTTTCGCCCGCAAGGGCAACGGCGCTTATTTCGCATACTCGGGTCGGGTTCATGATAAAGCAGCAATTTGCCTTACCGTTATTAACTTCGTCAAGCGCCTCCTGCTGGTCGCGGGTATAAGTAAGGTTGATTTGGTTGGCCATGTTTTCCTTATCAATTCCCATTACTCGCTCCAAAATAAGGCTATGTAAAACGGTAACGTCAAGCCCTCTTAACGACTCGCTTGCGTTGGGGTACATATCCTCAAGCGGTTTAAGCGATTTAAGAGTCATAAGGGTTGAATTTTCGCCGTCGAACATGACAACCGCCTTTTTTCCGTCGGCGTATTTTTTGTCAAGGGCAGGTTTTATGTCATCAACAGAATTAAGGGCTTCGATATCAAAATAGTCGCCGCATTTTTCGATAACCTCGGCGGCGGAAAAGGCGTTAAGGTCGCGGATAATTCGGTGGGTCGGGAAAACAACAAGTCCGTCGTCGTCAAGGTCGACCAACATCATCATTACATAGTCGCAGGCGTCGCCGATAGCGGCTCTTCCCGTTTCGCGCAGGTGATTGCGGAAGTTAAGCGAGGTTTCGTAACGGTGATGTCCGTCGGCGATATAAAGCTTGCGGGGAGCAAACTGGGCCACAAGGGACGAAATTGCGTCGGCGTCATATACCGCCCAAAGCGAATGGGTTACGCCGTCGGCGTCGGTAAAGCTTTGGTCAGCCTTGCTATTTGAAAGCGCCGAAATTAAAGCCGCTGTGTCCCCTTTTTCGTCCTTGTAAAGGGAATAAATTTGAGAAAAATTGCACATTGTGGCGCCGAAAAGGTTAAATCTGTCCTGCTTTGCCTTTGAAAGGGTTTCCTCGTGCGGCAAAACCACGCCCTTTGAAAATTCCTCAATCTTTACTCGGCAAATAATTCCCTTAAAGGCGTAGTTTACGCCCTCGACCGAGAATTTCTCCTCGTAAATATAAACCCCGTCCTTATCGTCACAGGCGATAGCGCCCTCGCTTTCCCACGCTTTAAGCACGTCGGCGGCGGTAGCGTAAGGATTTTCGCCCTCGCGGGGTAATTCAAGGCGGATAATGTTATGCTCGTTTTTAGCGATATAATCAAGGCGCTGACCTTCCGAAATAATGTCGTAAGGCGGGCAGCAAAGCTCGGAAATTTCGCCGGCTTTTTCGGTAAAGCGCAACGCTCCGAAAGGTTTAATTTCTGCCATAAAATAATCAACTCCGATAAAATTTTGTTCCACATAATTTTATAACAAAGATTACTTATAGTCAACAACTAAAAAAAGTGTTTATTATTTTAAAGTTTTATAGTATAATATCATTTTAGCGGTAGTGTTTACCGTTTGTTTATACTTTAAGCAACATTATATGCTATATTTTTCACAGTAATGCTATTAAGGCGACGGAGGTACGCATTTATGATTGAGATTAAAAATCTCTCGAAGCGCTACGGCAACCAGCTTGCAGTAGACAACATCAGTTTTTCCATCAAAGACGGCGAGGTATTAGGTTTCCTCGGCCCGAACGGTGCCGGTAAGTCCACAACGATGAACATTTTGACCGGTTATCTTTCGGCTACATCGGGCAGCGTAACCATTTCGGGCTATGACATTCTTGACAACCCCGACGAGGCTAAGCGTCACATCGGTTATCTACCGGAGCACCCTCCCCTTTACCCCGACATGACCGTAAACGAATATCTTAGTTTTATGTTCGACCTCAAAAAGGCGAAATTGCCCAAGAGACCCCATCTTGACGAGATTTGCCGACTTGTTCGCATAAACGACGTAAGAGGTCGCGTAATTAAGCACCTTTCAAAAGGTTATCAGCAACGTGTTGGTATCGCTCAGGCGCTTATCGGCAACCCCGACGTGCTTATTTTGGACGAGCCTACCGTTGGTCTTGACCCCAAGCAGATTATCGAAATACGTAAGCTTATTACATATCTCGGTAAAAAGCACACCGTTATCCTTTCGTCACACATTTTGTCCGAAATTCAGGCCGTTTGCGAAAGAGTTATTATCATAAACAAGGGGAAAATTATCGCCGACGATCAGATGGACAACCTTTCAAAGGTTATGAGCGACGACAACTCGCTTACCGTTCGCGTTAAAGGCCCCGACAAAAGCGTATTGCAGGCCATTAAGACAATACCCGGCGTTGCCAACGTTACCCTTATAGGCAAAAGCGAAAGCGGCTCGTTTGAGTTTAAAATCGACGTTAACGGCAATAGCGAAATCAGAAACGAGCTTTTCTCCCGTCTTGCCGACCGTAACTGGCCCATTCTTATGTTAAAGCCCAACGAGCTTACCCTTGAAGAGGTATTCATGAAGCTTATCGACGGTACGGTTGATACCGAACAGCTTGAAAGCTTTAGCGCAGAGGTTGAGAAAAAGGCCAACCCCGAGGTTGACAAAACCTCAAAGGCCGCTCTTGACGCAGTAAACGATATTTTAGGCGAGCAAATTGCTCAATTCGACAACCCCGACGACATTAAAACCGAAAAGGAGGAAAACTAATCATGAGCGCTATATTTAAACGTGAGCTTAAATCTTACTTTACCTCCCCCCTTGGCTTTATTGTTGTTTTGGTATACATTCTTATGGGCGGAATATTGTTTAGCTATATGTTCCGTTCGGGCTATGCCCAAATCGAAGGCGTATTTTCGTATATGTCCAATTTCAGTTACCTGCTTGTGCCGGTACTGACCATGCGGCTTTTTAGCGAGGAGCGCCACGCAAAAACCGACCAGGCGCTGCTTACGGCGCCCATTAAGATTTCGCACATAGTAATGGGTAAATTTTTTGCCGCTCTTGCCGTTTTGGGCATTGTTAACGGAATTACCCTTATTTATCAGTTCATTTTCTCGGTAATGGTAAGCGTTAACTGGGTTACATACCTTAGCTGCTTACTCGGAACAATGCTTTTCTCGGCGGCCCTTGTTGCGCTTGGCCTTTTCATTTCGGCGCTTACCGAAAACCAAATGGTTGCCGCAATGGGAAGCGTTGCCGCTTCGCTTGTTCTTATGATGACCGACACCATCGCTTCCCTTCTCAGCAGTATTGAAATCCTTTACAATTCGCTTACCTGGCTTTCGTTTGCTACACGTTATAACACCTTTATAAACGGTCTTTTCAACTACGCCGACGTTGCGTTTTTTGCAAGCTTCGCCGCTATTTTCCTTTTCCTCACCGTTCGCGTTATCGAAAGACGCAGATGGGCCGGCGGTTCAAAAGAACAAAGCTATGCTCTTATTGCTTTGCTTACCGCCGCGGCGGCTGTTGTTTGCGGAATTTCCGCCGTTAAGCAGTTTATTTCTTACAACAGCAATTCTACAACCTCAACCCTTACGGTTGCGCTTGTTTTTGCTATGCTTGCCGTTACCGCCGTTGTTGTTTGCGTTTGGAGCATTATTAAATTCCTTAGAATTTTATCGTCACGCAAAAAGGGCGCAGTTGTTGTTAAACTTGACCAAAAGGGCGAATGGAAATGTCCCGTTTGCGGCGCTCAAAACACCGACAGAAACAATTTCTGCGTTAAATGCGACATTCAGCGCGTTTCTAACGAGGCTCAGAAGGCCACCAAGTTTAAGCGCGGCAAAAAGCGTAAGCACAGCGCATACGCTCTTGTACTTACCGCGGTATTCGTCGGCGTTGTTATCGGGCTTAACGTTGCGGCATCGGCGCTTAGCGAGGCTTATCCCCTTACGCTTGACCTTACCACAAACAAGGACTATTCAATAAGCGAAGAAAACCTTAAATATATCGAAAAAATCAACCGCGACGTTACCATTACCGTTTGCGCCGACAAGGAGGAGTACTCCGACGGCACTTACGCAAACCTTATTACTTCAAACGGCGTTTTCGATACTTCATCGGGCGTATTTTTCACCCAAACCGAAAAGCTCCTTAAGGAATACGAAATGAGAAACAAGCACATTTCTCTTCAATACGTTGACCCGCAGAGCACCGACTTTACAAAGTATTCGTCTAAGTATCCGTCGGAGGATTTTACCACCGGCGATATCCTTATCGAATGTGAATTTGAGCTTGACGGAAAGAAAATTGAACATTACCGTCATCTTGACGCCTTTGACCTCTATAAAATCGAAAGCACCCAGGAAAACCAAAAGTACTACAAGATTTACTACAGCGGTTACTCCTATGTTTTAAGTTCGTCTAACATCGAAACGGCTATTACCTCCTCCATTTATGCGGTTACCTCGGACAAAACGTTACAGGTTGCTCTTATCACCGCAAACGGCGGTAAGACGGTTGACGCCCTTCAGGCGCTTATGCAAACCAACAA
Organism: Clostridia bacterium; assembly: GCA_017383985.1. Classification (GTDB taxonomy): domain Bacteria; phylum Bacillota; class Clostridia; order Oscillospirales; family Acutalibacteraceae; genus UMGS1976. The sequence goes on from JAFNUO010000009.1 coordinate 14,996, forward strand.
CTACACCTTCTTTGAAATTGACAACCTTGTTACAAAGAACATTCCGCAGGACACCGACCTTGTAATTATCGCCGCTCCGACCATGGACTACTCCGAAAGCGAGCTTAAAAAGCTTGACGACTTCCTTGATTTGGACGGAAAGTTAGGCAAGAATATTATCTATATCCCCGACGCATCTCAGGGCAATAAGGTTCCCAACCTTACCGCATTTATCGGCGAATGGGGCTTCAAGATTAACAGCGGTTACGCCTTTGCAACCGACGACAGCACCTATTATTATTCGCCCAACATGCTTTACGGTACCGCCGACGCGGAATCGAAATATTTGGATATGCTTGGCGACGAGGATTACATCTATCTTTGCGAACAGTACACCGCCGTTAACGTTGCGTTTAAGGAACAGGAAAAGCGCCAAACAGAGGTGCTTGTTTCCCTTCCCGAATCGGCGGTTTGCGTTCCGATTGACGCCGACAACGACTGGAAAATAGAGGACGCAGAGGTTAAAGGTCCCTTCGTTGCGCTCGGCATTTCTCACCAAGTTGGCTACGATGAGGATTACAATGAAAGTTACTCCAACGTCATGGTTGTAGGCGGTATGAACTTTATCGAGTCGGGCTTTAACAGCCAGTCATCGGTAGGCAACCTTAAGGCTATTTTGTCGGCGGTAAACTATATGTTTGACGTTAAGGGCGACGGTATTTCCTTTGATTCTCGTACTCTTTCGTCGTCAACCTTTGAAACAACCGGCAAGGTTTCAACCTTTATGTACGTATTGTTCGTTGCAATTATTCCGATTGCAATAATTGTTACATGCATCGTTGTATATATACGGAGGAAACATTTATAATGGATAACCTCAAGGATAATTTGACTACCGACGAGGAAATTTCGTCGGAAAACACCGAAAAACGCACATTAAAGCGTGAACAAATTGAAATTGACGAAAGTCTTTTTGAAAATTCAACCTTGTTCGGCGAAAGCGAAGTTAAGGAAAAGAAAAAAAGCAAGCTTTCGCCGATAAAAAAGGGTATCATATCAATAAGCTCGCTTGCTCTTTTGACGGCCGTTGTGCTTGTTGTAGTTATGTTTGTTATCCCCAAGGGCGGCGACGATAACGAGACGATTGACACCTCGTCGGTTGCGACTAAGACCGAATTTGAGGTAATGACGGTAAAGCCCGCCGACATTAAGCAGGTTACCGTCAAAAACGACAGCGACAACTTTACCCTTATTCCGAAAGAAACCACCGACAGCGAGGGCAATACGGGTTACGCTTGGCTTGCAAAAGGATACGAGCATATTGATTTTACCACCCCCGCTTACATGATTGACGCCATTATAAACGTTAAGGCGTTAAAAAAGTTTGACATCGACGAGGCGGCAATCGTAAACGCCGAAAGCGACACAACGGCAAGCGATTCAACCTCAAGCGGTGATACCGAAAGCGGCGCCAACGACCCCTATGGCTTCGGCAAGCCCTATTCGGTGCTTAAGGTTGAGCTTAACGACGGCGGCGGATATAAAGTCACGGTCGGCAGCGTTTCACCCGATAAATCGGGCCGATATATTAACATAAGCGGCGACGGCGACTTTAAAAAGCACGAAAAAACCGCTTATCTTGTCGACACGTCGGTAATAAACTGCGTAGGAAACTCGCTTCTTAACAGCGTAAACATGATAAGCGCTCCCGCCATTACATCGTCGGGCGGAAACGACGAATATTTCGATTCGGGCGAGCTTATTAAATTCGACGAGCTTTTAATCGGCGGAAGATTGCACAAGAATACCATTAAGGTTATTTGTCCGTCGGACGATTTGTCACTTCTCAGCTATATGATTGAGGAGCCCAACGAGCAGGCGGCAAACGACGAAAGCGTAAACAGTATTTTAGGCATTGTCGGCGGCGTTTATAACAGCGGCGCATATGTACTTGACTACACAAGCAGCGACATTAAGCAGTACGGCCTCGATAACCCCTATCTTACCTATTACATTAAGGTCGGCGACCGCTATATCGACATGAAAATAAGCGAGCTTCAGGACGACGGCTATTATGCATATACCGTTAACTATTCCAACGACGGCGGCAAGACGGTTGTAGACAAAAACATTATCTACAAGCTTAACGCCGAGGGTTACGAATATTTTGAACTGAAGTCGGAAGAAATCTTTTTCGAAAAGCTCTTTATCGAGTATGTTAAATACGTCGAAAGCATGAGCGTAACCGTTTCAGGTGAGCCTACACGCACATTTACCCTTGACCACGAGGAAGGCAACGAAGCTCATTTCACCGTTACCACCGAAAAAGGCAAAGAGATTGACGAAGACGAATTTTGTTACTATTATGCGCGACTTCTCTATCTGACGGCGCTTGAAAACGACGACACCGATTACGCAGTTGGCGACGATTTCGTTATTAAGTTTAAAATCTCGTACACCACGGAGGGTAAAGCCGACGACGAAATTGTAATTTATCCCTATGACAAGAATGTTCGCCGCTATGTTTACAAGCTTAACGGCAACGGAACGGCTTTAGTAAGCAAAACTCTTGTTGAGGATTTGATTAATTGCTTAGAGCCGCTCGCAAGCGGAAAATCAATAGGAAACAAGTACGCAAACTAATATTTTTTGTTGATTTTAATCGAAAATTGAAAATATGTATTAAAGAGCGGTATTTTGCACAAAAATACTGCTCTTTTTTTGTTGCTCATAACAAGGCGGGATAACTATATTTTGTTTGATATTTGCGGCAAAATGATGTAAAATTATATTGAATGTATTCTTATTATATTAAAGTAAGGAATGTTGAAAAAATGATTTGGCACAGCGCTGAACTTGACAGTTTGATAAACGAACTTGGCACAGATAAAAACGCAGGTCTTTCTTCCGACGAGGCTGCAAGACGTCTTGCGAAATACGGCAAAAATCAACTTAACCAAAAAAAGAAAAAAACCATGGTTCAAAAGTTCCTTGACCAGTTCAAGGATTACATGATTATAATTCTTCTTATCGCGGCGGCAATTTCGCTTATAACCACAATTGTTACCAACGAAAATAACTGGCTCGAACCGCTTATTATCGTTGCTATCGTTGTGCTTAACGCTTTGCTCGGCGTTATACAGGAAAGCAAGGCCGAAAACGCTCTTGAAGCGCTTAAAAGCATGGCTGCGCCAAACGCCACCGTTATCCGCGACGGAGTTCAAACAATTATCCGCGCAGACGAGGTTGTACCCGGCGACATAATCACCCTTGACGCCGGAAACTATATCCCCGCCGACGCCCGTCTTATTTCGTCAAGCATGTTGCGTTGCGAGGAATCGTCGCTTACCGGCGAAAGCGTAAGCAGCGAAAAATACGCCGACGCCGTGCTTACCGACATTACCGCTATCGGCGACCGTCAAAACATGGTTTTCGCCGGTTGCTCGGTTGCTTACGGAAACGGCGTTGCCGTTGTTACGGGAACGGGTATGTTCACCGAAATGGGCAAAATTGCAAACCTTCTTGAAGGCGAAAACACCATTACCCCGTTACAGCGAAAAATGGCCGAGCTTGGTAAAACCCTCGGTACCGTTGCCCTTGTTATTTGCGTTATTATTTTCGCAATCGGCCTTATTTTCCGCGAAGGCTCGCTTGTAGAAAGCTTTGTTTCGGTATTTATGACGGCGGTTTCGCTTGCCGTTGCCGCTATACCCGAAGGTCTTCCCGCAATTGTTACTATTGTTTTAGCTCTTGGCGTTCAGCGCATGATTAAACGCAACGCCATTATCCGCAACCTGCCCGCGGTTGAAACCCTCGGCAGCGCGTCGGTAATTTGTTCCGACAAAACCGGTACTCTTACCCAAAACCGCATGACCATGGTTATGCTTTACGATAACGGCGGATTTACTCCCCTTTCAAAAGAGGGAGTTGAAATTTCTCCGTCGGCGCAGCTTCTTATGCGTATGGGCGCTATTTGCTGCGACGCAGATGTTCACGAGGTTGACGGCAAGCGCGTTTCAATCGGCGACCCGACCGAGGTTGCGATTATCGACGCATGCGAAAAATACAACGGCCTTTCAAGAGCCGATATCGTCAACATGTTCCCCCGCCTCAGCGCTATCCCCTTCGACAGCGACAGAAAGCTTATGACCACCGTTAATATTATCGACGGCGTCACCTATGCCGTTGTTAAAGGCGCTCCTGATATTTTGCTTTCCCGCTGCGAGGGAGAAGGAATTGAAAACGCCGAAAAAGCAAACCTCGCCATGAGCTCTCAGGCTTTGCGTGTGCTTGCCGTTGCCGTTAAGCGCATTGACGACGTTTCTCTTACCACCAACCCGACAAGCGAAGCACTTGAAAACGGACTTACCCTTGTCGGTCTTTTAGGTATGATTGACCCGCCGCGTCCCGAAGCCATTGAGGCGGTTGCAAAATGTAAAAACGCCGGTATTCGCACCGTTATGATTACGGGCGACAACGCCGCCACCGCCGCCGCAATCGGCGAACAGCTCGGCATTATAAAAGACAAGGAAAACGGCATTATTACCGGCGACCAGCTTAGCCAAATGACCGACGACGAGCTTTATGAAAATATCGAAAGCTATTCCGTATACGGACGCGTGTCTCCGGAAGATAAAATTCGTATAGTTAAGGCTTGGCAAAGACACGGCGACATCGTTGCCATGACCGGCGACGGCGTTAACGACGCTCCCGCGCTTAAAGCCGCCGATATCGGTTGCGCCATGGGCATTACCGGTACCGACGTTGCAAAAGGCGCCGCCGACATGACCCTTACCGACGACAATTTTGCCACCATTATAGCCGCCGTTGAAGAAGGCCGCGGAATTTACGATAACATTAAAAAATCGGTTCAGTTCCTCCTTTCCTGCAACCTCGGCGAAATTATTTGCGTATTCTTTAGCATGATTTTTTGGCACATGTCTCCGCTTAGCGCGTTACAGCTTTTATGGGTTAACCTTGTAACCGACGGATTGCCCGCTTTGGCGCTTGGCGTTGAGCCGGTTGAAAAAGACATTATGGACCGCGCGCCGCGCAAAAAGGACGAAAGCTTATTCGCTCACGGGCTCGGTATAAGCGCCATTTATCAGGGCATCATGGTTGGCGCGCTTACGCTTATCGCTTTTGCAATAGGCAAGAAAACAAACGTTGCAACAGCCGACACAATGGCCTTCCTCACCCTTGCGTTTTCTCAGCTTATTCACGTTAGCAACGTTCGTTCGCAACGCTCACTCTTTACCGTCGGCGTATTTAAAAACAAATGGTTGCTCGGCGCCATTGCCGTTTCGTTTGCGTTAATGTTCGCAATTATATTTACTCCGGTAAGTACCGTTTTCGGTCTTGTCGCTCTTGGAGCTCCGCAAATCGCAACCGTTGTTGCTCTTTCCGTTGCGCCGCTCTTTATATGCGAGGCTGTAAAGCTTGCCACTTACTTGGTTAAGAAGTATATTAAAAAATAAGTTTAAAATAAAGGAGTTTCCCCAATGAACCAGTTAGCAGCCCCCAAAAGCGGCGACACCATAGCCGTTATAAAAACAAACATGGGCGACATTAAAATCAAGCTTTTCCCCGAGTATGCTCCGAAAGCGGTTGAAAACTTCACCACCCACGCCAAAAACGGTTACTACAACGGTATTATCTTTCACCGCGTTATAAAGGATTTCATGATTCAGGGCGGCGACCCGACCGGCACAGGTATGGGCGGCGAATCCATTTGGGGTCGTTCCTTTGAGGACGAGTTTACCCCCGAACTTCACAACCTTTGCGGCGCCCTTTCGATGGCTAACGCAGGACCTTGTACAAACGGAAGCCAGTTTTTTATCGTACACGCTTCCACCGCTCCGGAAAGCATGATTGCACAAATGGCCGAGCTTGAAGACAGCTATCCCGCCGAATGCGTTGAAGCGTATAAAAAGGTTGGCGGTACGCCGTGGCTCGATTATCATCACACCGTTTTCGGCCAGGTTTATGACGGAATGGACACGGTTAACGCCATAGCAAACAGTAAGGTTGACGGCAGGGATAAGCCGTTGGATGAGATAGCCATAATTAATGTTGACATTTCAGTTTTATAGGAGTAGAATTATATGAAAAAAATTAGATTGTTAGGTTTTTTTCTTGCAACTACAATGATTTTTTCTGCTGTTGGATGTCAAAAAAACAACAACCCTCTTGACAACTTGGGCGGTTCAAACAACGCCAACAGCGGCGCCGAGTTGTTCCCCTTTGACGATAGCGTAATTCCGAGAAACGAGCTTGTTGACGCCTATGCCGACAAGGAATACGGATTCCAAACCGAATTACCCGAAACCGGCGAGGAGGTTGCCGTATTACATACTAATATGGGCGACATTTATATTCGGCTTTTCCCCGAAGCGGCTCCCAAGGCGGTTGAAAACTTTAAAACCCACATTAAAAACGGCTATTACGACGGGCTTACCTTTCACCGCGTTATGAACAACTTTATGATTCAGGGCGGCGACCCGGACGGCAACAGCACCGGCGGCGAATCCATTTGGGGCAAGCCGTTTGAGGACGAATTTTGCGAAAAACTGCTTAATATACGCGGTTCGCTCGCTATGGCAAACTCCGGCACCGCCGATACTAACGGCAGTCAGTTTTTTATTAACCAGGCTAAAACCTGTAGTTTTACTAAAGAAAATCACGATTATGATACTTTAGTCAGCCAGCTTTCGGAGTATTTTGACCTTTATTACAACACCTACGGCGACGATTGGTTAGAACAGTACCCCAACAAAAGCGATTTTGTGTTTGAAAAAATGATTCCGAACCCAAAATTTGTTCCCGACGCTGTTTGGGACCTTTATAAAGAATACGGCGGCAACATTTACCTTGACGGCGCTTGGAGAGGCTCCGGCGGACACACCGTTTTCGGTCAGGTTTACGAAGGTATGGACGTAGTTGACGCCATAGCAAAGGTTGAGGTATACGCCGAAACCAACAAACCCGTTAACGACGTTATAGTCGAAAGCGCCGAAATTATTTATTACAGATAACACGTATCACATTTAGTAACGGCTTGTTACATATTATTACGTATAAATAAAATTGTATTTATTATCCTAAAGGAGGATTTTAATAATGGAAAAATTAAGAATTGGTATCATCGGTTGCGGTGGTATCGCAAACGGCAAACACATGCCGGCACTTAAGAGACTTGGTGACGTTGAAATGGTTGCTTTCTGCGACATTGTCAAGGAAAGAGCAGAAGCCGCCGCTAAGTACTATGGTACAGAAGACGCAAAGGTTTACACTGATTACCGTGAGCTTTGCGAACAGAAGGACATCGACGTTGTTCACGTTTGTACACCGAACAATGCTCACGCTGATCCGTCCATCTACGCTATGGAAAACGGCAAGCACGTTATGTGCGAAAAGCCCATGGCTAAAACCGCCGCTGACGCTAAGCGCATGCTTGACGCTCAGGCAAAGACAGGCATGAAGCTTACTATCGGTTACCAGAACCGTTACCGTGCAGATTCTACATATCTTAAGAACGCTTGTGAAGCAGGCGAGCTCGGCGAAGTTTACTACGCTAAGGCTCACGCAGTTCGCCGCAGAGCCGTTCCGACATGGGGCGTATTCCTTGATGCTGAAGCTCAGGGCGGCGGTCCGCTTATCGATATCGGTACTCACGCTCTTGACCTCACCCTTTGGATGATGGACAACTACGACGTTGCCAGCGTTAAGGGCGTTACTTACAGAAAGCTTGCTGACCAGACCAACACCGCTAACGCTTGGGGTGACTGGGACACAACTAAGTTCACCGTTGAAGATTCCGCTTTCGGTTTCATCACCATGAAAAACGGCGCTTCTATCATGCTTGAGGCAAGCTGGGCTCTTAACACACTTGACGTTGACGAAGCTAAGACCTCTCTTTGCGGTACACTCGGCGGTGCCGACATGAAGGACGGTTTACGTATTAACTCGGTTAAATACAACAAGATGGTTACAACTAAGCCCGTACTTGGCGGCGGCGGCGTAGATTTCTATGCCGGTGAAACAGCTGCTCCCCAGGACGTTGAAGCCAGACAGTGGATTGACGCTATCCGCAACAACACCGAGCCGCTCGTTAAGCCCGAACAGGCATTCGTTGTAACCCAAATTCTTGAGGCTATATACGAATCGGCCAAAACCGGCAAGCAGATTGATTTTTAAGTTATGGCTAACCCGATTTTAGACAAATTCGCTATTCAACTTTTCTCGGTAAGAGACAGCTTTAACAAAGGCCCTCGCGACACCCTTAAAAAGGTAAAAGAGTTAGGCTATTCGGGCGTTGAAATCGCCGGTTTCGCCTCTCTTACGCCCGAGGAGTTTAAAGCCGCTTGCGACGAGGAAGGACTTGAGATTTACTCCATTCACGGCGGAAAAGAAAACTTTACCGAGGAGACTTTTGGCCACCTTATAAACGAAATGAAGGCTACCGGTTGTACCCGCTTTGTATATGCATGGTTGCCGCATTTTGACAGCATCGAACCCGTTAAACAGGTTTGCGAAGACTTTAAAAAGTACGCCGCCATGTTGAAGGAGTACGGATTTGAATTCTTTTTCCATAACCACGGCAACGATTTATTCATTATCGACGGCGAAAAATCGGTTATTGAGTACATAATGGAACAGGTTCCGGAAATGTATATCGAGCTTGACACCGGTTGGTGCAATTACGGCGGTAATGAAAGCTGCTCTTTTATTGAAAAGTATCACGACCGCATCAAGCTTATTCATTTAAAACAGCTTGACGGCTACGGCGATATCAAAATCACCGAGCTGCCGAACGGCAACGTTATAGATGTTCCGCCGATTGTCGAAGTTTGTAAAAAACACGGCATAGACCAGTTTATTGTTGAACAGGATAACACCGATAAACATGATTTGGAAAGCGCTAAAATCAACGCCGATTATTTGTTAGGGAGGTAAAATACTATGATTAACGTTACAGTATGGTGCGAATATCGTCAGGCTAAGTTTCAGGACGATGTAAGAGCTGTTTATCCGAACGGAATTAAAGAGGCAATTAAGGATTTTTTGGACAAGGACGAGGAACTTAACGTTCGTACCGCTTGTCTTGACGACCCTGATTGCGGACTTAACGACGAGCAGCTTAACAACACCGACGTTCTTATTTGGTGGGCTCACGTTGCTCATCACGAAGTGCCCGACGCACTTGTTAAGAAAATTCAAGAAAGAGTTCTTCTCGGTATGGGACTTATCGTTCTCCATTCGGGACATTTCTCAAAGGTTATCCAGGCCGTTCTTGGCACATCTTGCTCTCTTAAATGGTACGAGCATCCGACAAACTGCCGCGAGCGTATTTGGTGTACCGACCCGTCTCACCCGATTGCAGAGGGTATCGGCGACTACTTTGAATTAGAGCATGAAGAAATGTACGGCGAATTTTTCGACATTCCGAAGCCTGATTCGGTTGTATTCACCGGTTGGTTCAACACCGGTCACGTTTTCCGCAGCGGTTGTACCTGGACCCGCGGCTACGGAAAGATTTTCTATTTCCAGCCCGGCCATGAGCAGTTCCCGATTTATTACAACGAGAACATTCAGCGCGTAATCAACAACGCTGTTAAATGGGCTTATTCGCCCAAGCGCAGACCCGAGCTTGATTGCCCGAACGCAAAGCCGCTTGAGGAAATATAAGTAATTGTTTTAACGCACCTTGCAAAATTCGCAAGGTGCGTTTTAATTTTGGTTATTAGCTCGGCTATATTGTCTCGGCTATGCGGCGCCAAAAATATTAAATATCAGTTATTTTATGTATCACCGATAGCTCATGCTACCGATGTGCGGCTTCGTTAGGCAAACCTTGTGAAATAGTCGGATATTCGTTGTCGGAATCGTTAGTCGGCTGGATTTCATAGGTACCGTATTTGTTAAGCATATCGTATACGGTTTCGGGTTGTCCCATTATCGGAGTGGCTGACAGCTCCAACGGGATTTTTTTGCCTCCGCTTTTTCTTTTACCCATTTTTATTATCACCGAAATTATTATGTCGCATAAAACATAAAAAATGCTTCCCGAAACGATAAATCAGGAAGCATTTTTTGTTATTTTTTAAAAATTATTCTTCAAAACCGTTGGGATTTTGAGATTGCCAACGCCAAGTATCCTCGCACATTTTATTAACGCCGAGTTTTGTTTCAAAGCCAAGCAATTCCTTCGCCTTGGTCGGGTCGGCATAAAATTCGGGCAAATCCCCTGCTCTACGCGGTACAACCTTGTACGGAATTTCGTGGCCGCAGGCCTTTTCAAAGGCGTGAACAAGCTCTAACACGCTGTATCCGCGGCCGGCGCCGAGGTTGA